>JAKUOW010000004.1 GCA_022451045.1 Pirellulales bacterium
GGTCAAAGAAGTCAGGAACTTCCGATCCGAATCGTTCCAGTCAGCTTCAGGGCAATCGGCATAGTCAAACAGAATGACATTTCGGGCGTTAAACGAAGATAATTGGGAAGAGGTCAATCGAGTTGGAATACCGATGAACAAATAATCAGCGGACTCCATTCTCCGCCGGCTCAAATTCGCAGACTTTAGGTCACGAACATTTCTCTGTCCCGCAAAACACTTCAGAAACAAGGATAGAGTTCGCCCACGGCACCCACGGCCCACGGATGGTTTATCTGCGTGAATAACGGTGAATCGAGGCATCTTGACTGATTATCCCCTGATTGATGACGTCTGCTGCCGATGTGTTCTACTCGTCGAACCGGAAAGTAGCAAAATACGAATGGTCGTGTCAACCGAGCATCGGCAAGCAGCATCGATATCCTCGATGCCGTATTCTAATTTTTCTCTACTGCCATCAAGGATTATGATTTCGCCAAGACTAACCCGTAATTCTACTTCTACGCAGAACGCCAATCCAGCAATTGAGTGTTTGGTTGTTTTTCCCGTCGTTTTACTCATCTTTGTTTTTTTATTCTCGTATCTTCTGTTCGTCGTCAGGAAACTGAAGCGAAGCTGTTCGAAGAAAGCATTACGCATCGGAAGAAGACCACTCTGTGAGGTGTAAAAGACTTGCTGGTGGGCAAATTTCGGATGCTGTTGGGCAACGAAGAAGCACGTACAAGCCCGCAGGAGCATCTTTGAAAACATAGTAGAAAAGCTCCTGCAAGCCGGTGAGGGTCGTAGGAGCCTTTAGGGGAGCACATCCGGAGGGAGTCGAACCCCCAACCCTCGGTTCCGAAGACCGATGCTCTATCCAATTGAGCTACGGATGCGTGTCTTGAATTGAAGATATTCCCGAAGCCTTGCTTTTGCAACTCCCACAAGCTTAAGAATCTTCATTCTTGACGTTGTCTGTTTTATCACCGACCATTAATCAATGCGGCGTAGTGAATCTTTCGCTGTTCGAGATGATTCGTTTATAAGTCGATTTCTTCTCAAAACTTATCACTGTATCCATCTATCTAATCTCACACCATTTAAGGAAAGGTAATGTCAGACACTTCGTCAAAAATCACCTTACGCATCCTTGATGGTAGTGATCGTGGAAAAACCTTTTCCGAAATCGAGGCTCCGATCACTATCGGCAGAGAAGATGGTAACACCATCCAACTAAACGATGAACGCGTAAGCCGCTTTCATGCGAAGATCCAGCAAGACCATGAACAGATCGTGCTGACCGATCTTGAAAGCACCAACGGCACCAAAGTAAACGGCGAAGAAATCCAACTTCGCATCCTGCGATTCGGTGACCTTTTGAGTATCGGAAGAAGTGTCCTGCTTTTCGGATCACGTGAACAAATCAATGATCGATTGGCAACGCTCAGGGAGAATCAAAAGGACGATCCAACCGGTAGCAGTATCCCCGGTGCCGATGGTAGCAGCTACGACATGGTTATGAGCGATGCAGAGTTGCAGGCTGCCATGTTTGACCTTGATCCGCCAACGATCCCCGAACGACTGACACCAGGTCAGGCTGCCCAACTTTCAGAATTAATGGAATTCCTCCACATTCGCATGCGATCTCTTGTACGGGGTGCTGAACCACTTGGGGAAAGTGTTTCCTTCAAAATTGAAAAGTGGCAAGAGTTACTCGATTTACACGCACGGATCTCCGAGTACATCTCACAAATTGGGAATCCGGAGTGAAACCGATAACACTCTTATCCTTGCTGCCCATGGATAGGATTTTCTTTCCGCCATACAATGCGGGCTTGTTCTTGCTGAGAACCGAAGAGAGTCCGTATTCATGCCCGTTTCCGATATCGTTGTCAAAGGTGCCAGGGAGCATAACCTGTGTGATGTAAGCGTCACGCTCCCTCGCAACCAGTTGATATGCATGACCGGTGTTAGCGGCAGCGGTAAAAGTTCCCTCGCGTTTGATACTGTCTTTGCCGAAGGCCAGCGCCGCTACATTGAAAGCCTCAGCAGCTTTGCCCGTCAATTCCTTGGGCAAATGCCAAAGCCGGACGTCGATTTGATCAGTGGCCTAAGCCCAACCATTTCAATTTCACAAAAGACAGCGGGTCGAAACCCTCGCAGTACAGTCGGCACCATCACGGAAATCTACGACTTCCTGCGAGTTTTGTATTCGAGAGTCGGAACCGGTTACTGTCCTCAATGCGATCGAAAAATCACAGCACAAAGCCTCGAGCAAATTGTCTCCGGTATTTTGATCCTCGAGTCAGGCACACGTTTCAGCCTCCTGGCACCTCTGATACGTGGTCAAAAAGGTGAACATAAGGATCTGTTCGAAGACCTCCTCCGGCAGGGTTACATTCGGATCCGTGCGGACGGGCAGATATTCCCACTGAGCGACCCTCCGTCTCTCGATCGACGGCGCCGACACGATATCGAAGTGGTGGTGGATCGGTTGCAGATTAAATCCGACATCCGCTCCCGACTCACAGAGTCTGTCGAGCAAGCCTTAAAAATTGGTGATGGCACGCTGTTCGTCGCATTGGAAACGGATAAAGATGTCGCCGACAAAATCTATTCAAGTGAATATGCTTGTACCGAATGTGGAATTAGCTTCCCAACACCCAGCCCACAACTATTTAGCTTTAACAGCCCACGAGGGATGTGTCAGAAGTGCGACGGTCTGGGCACACTGTATTCATTCGATGAAAACCTGCTAATCCCAGATACTTCACTGAGTTTTATGCAAGGTTGTATCGACACAACCGACACGTGGAAAAAAATGGGCCGTTGGCGACGTCACATCTATAAGGGTGTGGCTGAAACGATGGAACGTATTCACGACTTCCCTGAAGGTCTGATGCTTGAAACACCGTGGGCTGACCTGCCACAACAAGCGAGAGATATTTGGCTTTGGGGAGCCGGTGATCATCACATCACATTTACCTGGCGAGGTGGAAATGCGCCTCTAAAATATGGCGGCACCTTTGACGGGATCATACCTGAGCTCAAGTCCAAGTACACGGGCAGCAAAAGCAAGGTGCAATTGCGTCAGCTCGAAAAATATATGCGGACAATCGAGTGTCCCACATGTGACGGCCAGCGATTAGTAGCTCAGGCTCGGTCTGTAAAACTAGAGTCGTCTCATCCTCAGTTTGAACAGTCGCCGTGGCAAAGTCTGCCAGATGTATGTGCCCTTAGTGTGAAAGATGCGGCGGACTTTTTTGACCAGATCAAGTTAGGCCCAACCTCAGCAATTATTGCTGAAGAAGCTCTTAAAGAAATCCGTGGACGACTTGGATTCCTACTAAACGTTGGGCTGGACTATCTGGCACTGGATCGGACGGCACCAACACTTTCTGGTGGCGAAGCACAGCGGATCCGACTTGCTGCACAAATCGGATCAGGTCTTGTCGGCGTCCTATATATTCTGGATGAACCGTCGATCGGATTGCATCCGAGAGATAACGACCGGCTGCTGCAAACGCTGAAGCACTTGCGAGATATCGGAAACACCGTCGTCGTTGTTGAGCATGATGAAGACACTATGCGGACGGCAGATTACCTGGTGGACTTCGGCCCTGGCGCTGGCATCTGTGGAGGAGAAATTGTAGCCCGCGGATCAATCGACGAAATTGAAATGCAGGATCGAAGCGTGACCGGTCAGTTTCTTGCCGGTAAACGTGAAATTGAAATCCCGTCAACGCGACGACCGCAAAACGGAGAATCGGTTACGGTACGAGAAGCTGCTCACAATAATCTCAAATCGGTGGATGTCGAGATTCCCACAGGCAATCTGGTGGGTATTACAGGAGTATCCGGCAGCGGCAAAAGCTCACTGGTCAACGATATTCTTGTCGAAGCACTTCGACGCGACTTGAATAACGGCCTTGGTACGCCCGGAGATCATGCGGGTATCGATGGCATGGAATATCTGGACAAGATGATTGCCATCGATCAATCACCCATCGGACGTACACCACGATCGAATCCGGCTACATATATAAAAGTCTTCGATGATATTCGAAACCTGTTTTCACAACTTCCTGACGCAAAACGCCGTGGGTATAAACCGGGACGATTTAGTTTCAACGTCAAAGGTGGTCGTTGCGAGGCATGTGAAGGCAACGGTACAAATCGTCTTGAAATGGACTTCTTGGCTGATGTCTGGGTGACCTGCCCGGTATGTAACAGTAATCGCTTCAATCGTGAAACGTTGCAGGTGCAGTTCAAAGGGCATTCCATCGCCGACGTACTCGAAATGGAAATTGGTGAAGCATTAGAGTTATTTGAGAACATCCCGAAGATTCACCACAAGTTGTCGACGCTCAAAGATGTGGGGCTAGAGTACATCAAACTCGGGCAGCCATCTCCTCCCCTTTCAGGCGGCGAAGCACAACGTATCAAGTTAGCGAAAGAGCTGGTGAAGAAGAGTACCGGTCAAACATTGTACTTGCTTGACGAGCCGACAACCGGACTGCATTTCGCTGACATCCAGATGCTCCTGAAAGTGCTCCATGCGTTCGTGGACAACGGAAACACGGTCTTAATCGTTGAACATAATCTGGATGTTATTAAGACAGCGGACTGGGTGATGGATCTCGGCCCCGAAGGTGGTGAAGACGGAGGTGAGATCGTCTGCCAGGGCACGCCTGAACAGGTTGCCGATTGCGAAGCATCCTTTACAGGACGAGCATTAGCACGTGTCTTACGCGGAGAAGCAAACCCCGCGGCTGAAAGAAAACGTGACCAGGAACTCGCGGCCAAGGCGGATCGGGAGCTTAAGCGAATCAAGGTGACTGGTGCCCGCCAACACAACTTGAAAATGGTGGATACGGAAATTGCCCGTGATCACATGACGGTATTTTCCGGTCCTAGTGGGTCTGGCAAAACATCGCTGGCAATGGACACAATCTATGCCGAAGGTCAGCGCCGTTACGTTGAGAGTTTAAGTAGCTATGCCCGGCAGTTCATAAATCAAATGCAAAAGCCACAGCTCGACTATATCGAAGGGCTCTCTCCGGCTATTGCCATTGAACAAAAGAATCTCGGCCATACTCCCCGTTCCACGGTTGGTACTGTCACAGAGATTTATGATTACCTGCGAATCCTGATGGCTCGGTGTGGAGTGCCACATTGCCCTGACTGTGACATTGAAGTCGGAACACAGGCTGCGGATCAGATTATCGATAAGGTACTGGATTGTGAAGAAGGGACTCGGATGTTCCTAATGGCGCCGGTGGAGCTGGATCCGGGTCAGGAGTACGAACAGTTATGGGATGAGATTCGCACGTCCGGCTTCCAGCGTGTGCGTATCGATCGTACGACGTATCGCGTCGACGAAATACCGGAGCTTGACCGCCGCAGTGTTCATCATGTTACCGTCGTCGTGGATCGAATTACCGCGAGGGAAGGCGATCGGTCGAGAATTGCCGAGAGTATTGAGTTGGCACTCCAGCTTGGTAAGGGCGAAATGGAAGTGGCCCTGGTAAATGAATCCCAAGATGAAACGCAATGGGAAGTCATACCACACAGTCAGCATCTTGCCTGTAATTCCTGCGGACGCAGCTTTGAGCATCTCACGCCACATCACTTTTCCTTCAACAGTAATCTTGGCTGGTGCTCATCGTGTGAAGGAATCGGTATTCAAACGGGTGCAAATCTCAGCCTTATGATCCCTGATACCCGACTTACGTTGGCTGAAGGCGTGCTCAAACTGTGGCCCGACCTTGAGAATCGAATCAGCCGCGCGATGCTCGAGGCACTTGGCGCAAGACTCGGAGTGCCGACCGATTTGCCATTCGAGAAGCTTACACCTCGCCAGCGACGAATCATGCTTCATGGCGGACCTCCTCAATGGATCGAGGTGCAGATACCGGCTGATGGCAGCGATCCGGCGAGGAAATTCAGTTTTCAATTCAAAGGACTGTATCCCGCTCTCGCTGAAGCATCACGGTTGTCCGCTTCACTGAGAAGCAGATTAGAACATTTGATTGACGAAGTCGAATGCTCAACGTGTGGAGGCAGTCGAATACGTGATGACGCAGGTGCATATCGATTTAGGAATGAAACGGTTGAAACGCTTTGCCGCACACCGCTTGGTGATCTGCTTTCACTGGTGAATAAGTGGGAGCTGGACGACCGGGAACAGCTGATTGCTGGCGAGTTACTGCGTGAGATTAAAGCACGATTGGAATTTCTCAATGAAATTGGACTGTTCTATCTCAGCCTGAATCGGCCATCTGCCACGTTGTCTAACGGGGAAGCACAACGGATTCGACTTGCCAGCCAACTTGGCAGCGGGCTGTGTGGAGTACTGTATGTGCTCGACGAGCCGACGATTGGTTTGCACCCAAGAGATAACGGCCGCTTGCTGCGAGCATTGCACAAACTTCGTGATCTCGGAAATACACTGCTTGTTGTTGAGCATGATCGCGAAGTGATTGAAGGCAGCGATTACCTGTATGACTTTGGTCCAGGTAGCGGAAGTCATGGTGGACAGATTGTGGCCCATGGCAGTATTGATGAAGTCAGCAAACACAAAGGCAGCGTGACCGGACCGTACCTGAAGGGAAAAAAATCGATCCCAATACCGGAAAACCGCAGGCGAGTTATTAATAGTGCAAAATCTGGCAGTCAGTGGCTCGAAGTAATTGAAGCGTCACACAATAATCTCAAACATGTGAATTTACGTATCCCGCTTGGAACCCTAACGGCAATCACCGGCCCCAGTGGTAGCGGAAAGAGTTCTCTGATCGATGATACGCTGTATCCAGCACTTGCCCGCCGACTTCATCGTGCATCGCTGATTCCCGGAGCTCATGAGCGCATTGATGGACTCGAATACATTAACAAGGTGATTCGAGTAGACCAAAATCCACTGGGTAACTCGCCGTCGTCAAACCCGGCAACCTATACAGGAATGTTCGACTTAATTCGCGAACTGTTCTCAAAGTTGCCGGATGCTAAGATTCGCGGATACACGGCTCGACGTTTCAGCTTCAATGTCCCAGGTGGTCGCTGCGATGATTGTGATGGACAAGGACAAAAGTGCATTGAAATGCATTTCCTGCCGGACGTGTGGGTCCCGTGTGAAACCTGTGAAGGTAAACGCTACAACGATGAGACGCTGACCGTCCAATTCCGTGGTCACTCTATTAGTGATGTTCTTGCAATGACCTGCAAAGAAGCTCTGGAGTTGTTTGATAGCATTCCAAAAATTCGGAAGATTCTCCAGACGCTTTGTGATGTGGGCCTTGATTACCTGACGTTAGGCCAATCTGCTCCGACACTTTCAGGTGGTGAGGCACAACGAGTTAAGTTAGCGGCAGAATTGTCTCGCCCGGATACAGGACAGACGCTGTACCTGTTAGACGAACCAACCACCGGATTACATTTTGATGACTTGCGCAAGCTACTGGACGTCCTGCAACGACTCGTTGATCTGGGAAATACCGTTGTGGTGATTGAACACAATCTGGATCTGATCAAGTCCGCTGACTGGATTATCGATATTGGACCGGAAGCTGGCGAGGCAGGTGGACAAATCGTCGGACAAGGTACTCCCGAAGCTCTATCAAAGAAATTTGCCGGTAAGACGAAACGAAAAGTACCGAGTCACACTGCACAAGCGTTGGCGCCGGTGCTTGATGAAGGCCCTTATGAAAAACGTGTGTCGTTTGATCCTTCAGTAACTGACGCAGAGCAAGAAGGCGACCTATCGATAAGTGATATTGGTGATCAGGCCAGTATGCCGTGGGAAGTTGACGGTCTTAAGTGGCACACAGTCGATCGTGTTGGACGACGCGGCGAGCCGTGCCGGTGGGATGGAAAAATACTGGCCGAGGTTATCCAGCGAATTGAAAAGCATGGCAGCTTTAGCGAAACCGATTACAGTAGCCGAACCGTTGTTGAAATCGCTGCTCAAAAGAAGAGTCAGGGGTGGTTCTTTCACGCGATTACCGCCGAAGCGTGGTTGCTGAAAATGAAATTCCGTACAGCAACAGGCACCTTTAGGCGTGAACAGCTCGTGCCAGCCATGGGACTGAAGACTCTTAATCAAATGGATGAGTTACCGGTTTATGGCAACGAACCCAGGGTGAAAGTAAAGTCACTGAGAGGCCCATGGCAAGAAGTGGAAATCAGAGCACATAGTTGGGAAGAAATCGATAACCCGGTGTTTTGGGAGTTTATTGAAACGGCCGCGAAAGGGTTTGCCAAAGTTACAGATTCAACGGCCAGGGATCCGAACAAACACACGCCCTGGAAAAAAGCGGGTCAGCAGTGGCACTTTTCGAGAAAGGGCTTTACTGGTGGGCGAAATATCCAATGGCCTGCAGAAGTTTGGGAAGACCTATACGGATTGTTACAGAGCCTTGTACCGGATGGTCAGTTCCTATGGAACAACAAAGTTTTGGTACACCTGTATCAAAAAGGTGGTCGTATGCCATGGGTAACGATCAATACCAAGAAAGCTGAAGATCTGGTGTTGATCGTTAATACGCCCACCGGCCAAACGACAACTGGTCGAATTGCAGACCTAGGGCGTAAGCGCGAAGTCGGCAGTGGTAAAGCAGAGCGTGATCACGTGAAGATTTACTTTCGCAGTGTGGAAGATATTTATAGCGGTGACCTTGAGAGCTTCCTGCGTGAACAACTGGAATTAGAGCAATAGGAGAGCAAATCATGGCAGAAACACAGAGCCCACAATTGATTGACCCCACATTGCTGTTCCAGTTTTCACAGTCGTTAGAGAAGACACGTAGCAAATGGTCAGATGAAACAGGAATTAAGCTTACCGAGCGTCATGATTTAGGGACGTTTAATGACTTAACAGGTAAGAAGCAATTCGCTGATCTAAAAATGGGTTGGAATGCGAACGGAATTTATGTGCATTTACGTGTCCGCGGCAAAACTCAGTCGATTTGGGCTCGAACACAAAAGCCAGAAGATAGTGATGGACTACAGATCTGGATTGATACTCGCGATACACACATGATTCACAGGGCGACACAGTATTGCCATTGGTTTGTGCTCTTACCAGTTGGTGCTGGCAAAGGCTTCACGCAACCATCGGCGAGGATGCTGCCGATCAACCGTGCAAAGCAACATCCGAATCCGATTATCCCGGATTCTATTCGCGTCAAAAGTGCCATCAAGCGGGATGGTTATGAACTTCAGGCATTCATCCCTTCTGATGCACTAACGGGGTTTAACCCGGATGAGTACCAGCGATTAGGATTCTTTTATAAAGTTACCGATCGGGAATTAGGGACACAGCACTTTAGTCTTGGAAATGACTATCCGGTTACCGAAGATCCAAGTCTGTGGGGGTCGCTGACGCTGGACAAATAGAGGTAATCCGAAGTCTTAAATCGATTACTCTGCCATATCACGCGCGTGATAACTGCTGCGAACAAACGGACCGCTTGCTACTTTTTCAAATCCCATTTCTTTCGCTATTTCACCAAGCTCATCAAATTCGTCGGGTGGAATGAACCGTTGCACGCCAAGGTAACCCGGTCCAGGCTGCAGATACTGACCAAGAGTGAGGAAGTCACACTGATATTCTCGAAGGTCCGCTAGTACATCGAGGATTTCATCTCGGGTTTCACCAAGTCCAAGCATCAATCCGCTCTTCGTCTTGATATTTGAATCCTGTTGTTTGATATGCCCTAGCATACCGAGCGTCCACTTGTATCGACTCTTGGGGCCACGTACACGACGGTACAATCTTGGGACCGTTTCTGTGTTGTGATTGAACACTTCCGGCGCCGCTTCGATGACACGGTCCAATGCCGGCAAATTGTCTATGAAGTCTGGTGTCAGAACTTCGATGGTCGCATCACATCGATCGCGAACAGCCAGAATACACTGGCGGTAATGCTCAGCACCGCCATCTGGTAAGTCATCACGCGTGACAGAAGTGATCACGACATGCTTTAGCCCCAGTCGAACGGCCGCCTCGGCTAAACGTTCCGGTTCGTCCGCTTCTAATTCATCTGGTACACCGCGACCCACAGCACAAAAACCACAAGGTCTCGTGCAGACATTCCCAAGAATCATAAATGTTGCGGTGAGCTGCGAGTAACATTCCATTCGATTTGGACATTTTGCGTTATCGCAAACAGTCTCCAATCCGAGTTCATCCAGCAATCCTTCAGTGAAGTGATTAGCATTTCCCTTGGGCACTTCGCGCTTTAGCCATTTGGGCAGCCGCTCTCTCTCAGTAGTACGAGAAGGCAGCTGTTCAGGCATTGCTTGAACAATGGGTAATTCGAATTGTGAAGAGGATTCGGTCATAGCTTAATGCTCTGTTGAGACCATCCTTCTCAGTTCGGGGTGTCCGGTTGTTATGTGATAATCTTCACAACCAAAGGCATGACCAACACTTTCAATTAGCGCAGATCTTACTTGCGACATTCTAACAGCACGACGTCTTTCGGCCAGCAGACATGACAATGTCTGCCGGGCTTGACCCTCTGGTAATTTTGTCACGCTATCGATATATCCAAAGTGCTTCATCTGCGGATTCACATTGATATATGCTCCATGAGTGCTCATATCTTCGTGTTTGCCCACTCCAACCGTAGCAATAGCTCCGGTTCGTCCCCAAACAGCTCTATTAGATTTGTACGTGGTCGTTTGATAGTCGATTTCTTCAAGGCCGGAACGTACTGCATCACGTAGCATTCGCGTAATGGCTTTGGTTGATACGGAGAATGTGCTGAGTGGCACAAGCGGGTAAACACAAAGTTGTCCTTCACCATGTAGGAAGCAGCCCCCACCACGGTTTACCCACTTCGTTGTTAAGTTCTGCTTTTGGAGTTGTTCTGCTTTAAGACGAATGTGCGATCGTGATCCGGAGTAGCCAACAGTTACAACGGGATCATGTTCACAAAGAAGCACGGTTATTTGACGAGGATTAATGGCAGTCGAAAACGTCGAGAGATTAACAATCTGTTTTTGAAGTTGGTTAACCAGATCGTATTTGATTGTTCCAAGCAGGTGAAACATTACACGGCTATCTTTGAAATTCCGCATAGGTCTCAATCGCTTTCAGACTATCTTCTACGCATCGCCCGCTGAAGGCCACGTTGTGTGTCGGCTTTCTTCAGCGCTTCACGTTTATCATGAGTTTTCTTACCACGGCAGAGGCCAACGAGGCATTTGGCGATTCCACGGTGGTTGAAATACATTTTTAGAGGGACGAGAGTCAGGCCATTTTCATGAGCCTTTCCAGCGAATTTACGGATTTCACTTTGATGCATCAGTAGCTTGCGTGGTCGCTTCGGAGCATGGTTCATTTGGCTTGCTTGCTTGTATTCAGGAATATCGCAACCGACCAGCCAAACTTCGCGGTTTTGGACTCGGGCATAAGCTTCGTCCAGCGAAACACGATTGAGGCGCAAGCTTTTCACTTCGCTGCCGATAAGTGCCAGACCGCACTCGAGCGTATCGAGTACCTGATACTTGTGCCGCGCTTTACGGTTCTCGGCAATGGGCTTGTAGTTCGGATTCTCCGACTGCCCGGCTGCCTTTTTCTTTTTGTTCTTCTTGCCCATGAGTAAATCGTAAAACAAATGGCTTTTCGTTGTTAGATGTCAGGTTCGACATCAAGGAACACTCCAACGTAGCTTTGAAAGCTCAGGATTCGTACCGTGCAATGAGTTGCGCCACTTTCTCAGTGTCTAGAGACTTTGCGAGACGTCTGTACGGTAAGCGGAGATTGCAGGCAGAATACCTGCAACGACGCTCAGTAGGATCATGCCTGGGATGATCATCAATTCCGGGCTGACGCTACCCATTATCGTTTCAGGATTCATGCCCAGTGGTGGAGCAAATTCAAAGAACCCGATGGAGATGCCAGTTCGACCTTCAATTGCATCACTACCAAGTGTTATGAGACCGTGTCCGCAAATGAATCCCAGGATGCCACCAAACGCCGAGAGGATGAATGACTCGATCATAATGATGAACATTACCGTATTTCGACGTGCACCCAGTGATCTCAAAATAGCAATTTCCTTGCGTCGCTCACTCATTGTGTTGTAGATGCTGACCAAGATGCTCACCGCTGAAACAAGACATACAAGGATAGTAATTACCAGCAATAAATCACGAGCCGGATCGACGAAGCTATCGAACAATATCGAAATTTCCTTGATTGGGAATACAGCCTGGGCAGTATTCGCTTCGTTTATCGTGTTCTCAAGGCTTGGGGCAAAAATTGGGTTATCTGTTAACAACAGCATCGAGGTGATTTCACGATTTTCCAGCGTCAACCCACTCGGTGCTGTCTTGTCGACTTCGACACCTTGAAAATCTTCTTCCTGATCGACCGGCTTGGCATGGTCCTCCATCAGGTAGAAGCCTTCCATGTTGATGAATACGCCGCGGTCGTTTGGAGTACCCGTGGAGTCGAGGATGCCGACAACGGTAAAGGCTGTCGCGTGGACTTCACCGCTCTGTGCACCGTGGGATGGTTGAATCTCAGATCCGAGCGTCAGGTTCATTTCCCGAGCAACGGTTGCACCAACGACGGCTTCATAAAATCCATGTTCATCGCTATGGGTTACAAAGTTGCGTCCCTCGGTAAAGGTATACTGTCGGTCGGCTTGAGGGCCGTATTTGAGTTCGTTAAATAATGCTGGAGTGGTTCCGATCACTCGGAAGGTCCCGAAATAATCTCCTAGGCAAAGTGGAATTACCAATCCGGTGAATGCGGAGAACTTACCTTGCCGTTTCCATGGCAGTACTTGTTCTAGTTGTTGGTCGAGATGGTCGTTTAGTATTTCCTGAGTAATGGACGATGCTAGGCCACCGGTTGCGGCGGTCGTTGAAATGACGACGTTGCGTAACTCGTCTTGTTGAGAAACTGCCTGATATTTATACGAGTTTTCATATGCGGCTTGTCGTTGTTCCAGAGGTAGAAACTCGAGGTAATATTCATACGGAATATTCTCAATCGGCTCGCTCAGGTAGAACACCGAGTTCATCGTTAGTTGAAGAGCACCACCTTTGGCGCCGACGACCATGTTGTAACCAAGCGATGTGCTCGTCTCGAATGACGTCTTCACGACACCGGAAATGGTCAAGACAGCTACTACAAGGGTTACGCCAAGCGCCATCGAGATGCTTGTAAGCATCGAAGCCAATCGTCGTTGCTTTACACTGCGGTATGCAATGTTCCAGAGGTTCATGCGTGCGATCCTCCGGTAGCTGCAGTGACGGCTGGCGCCAACTCATTGATATCATCCAATTTGTCGAGCCGGTCGAATTGGTCAGCAACTTCCATTGAATGGGTGACCATGATTAGCGCCACGTCATTCTCATTGCACGTTTCACGAATCAGATCGATGATACTTTGTTGATTTGCCGGGTCAATGTTTGCTGTAGGTTCATCAGCAAGAAGTAGTTTTGGTTTATTTGCCAGTGCGCGGGCTACAGCAACGCGTTGTTGTTCGCCGACACTTAGTGCATCCGGCTTATGCGTTAATCGGTGACTTAGGCCTACCCGTTCGAGCAGCCAATTGGCGTATTCCTTGTCCGCCTTCCCTTTGGAAAACGTCATACCCAATAAGACGTTTTCTAATGCTGTGAATGGACTAAGCAGGTTAAAGGTTTGATAAACGTATCCGATATTATCTGCTCGGAATCTGTCCCGTGCCTCTTCAGGTAGATTTTGGATTGGATTTGAATCAAACAGGATTTGTCCACTATCAACAGTTGTGATTCCAGCAACGGAGTGAAGGAAAGTAGTTTTTCCGCCTCCGCTTCTTCCAATCAATACAACCTGTTCCCCCTTATCGACCTCGTAAGAAGGGATGTCCAGAATAGGCAACACTTCGCCATCCGGCTGGAGATATGCCTTCTTTAAATCATCAATCTGTAGGAGCATTTCGGAGAGCTTTGCAGGTGCGGAAGACTTCTGATACGGTCTGCTGTCACCCCATAATAGCACGTAGCGGGGATGAGCTTGTAGTCCTTGAATCAGGTTAGTTTGCGTAAATAAAAATAAATATGTTCGAAAAAACTATATATGTGATTTACGGGCTAAGTGATGCAGTAGTTGGGTTTTACATGCTTTTTCTTCCATAAAAGCCAGTTTATTGCAGTTAGAAAAGTGTATTGAATATGATAAATCGAGTGGATAATGTTAGGTTAAATATTGCCTTACCGATGCATTCTTAACTAAAAATAAAGTATGTTACGTAAGTTATGTGTCCGTACTGGCGGTGATTAAACTGCCAGCGGCTCTAATCTTTTCATAATTATACAGACGCGTTATTCGAATTTGCGTGTTGAGGGTTTCCAAGATGAAACGACTTGTCGATGCAACGTTAGCGTTTTCATTGATCGCCGGACTTTGTTTTGTTCAGCGTGCTGCAATTGCGTGTCCGTTTTGCCAGGCAACTTCACAGACCTTTGCCGAGAGCATTGAAGCGATGGATGTCGCTGTTTATGCAAGATTGGTAAAGCCAGCACCGCCTATTAAGCCTGGAACGCGTCTTTCTGAAGGTCAGGAGATTCCCAAGGCGGAATTTGAAATCACAGAGGTCATTAAAGGTGGTCAGGCTTTTACGTCCAAAGTAGTTCGCGCTATTTTCTTTGGCGAAGCTAAGATTGGCAGTGAGTTTCTCGTGCTTGGCGTTGATCCTCCAAACGTAATGTGGTCGACACCACTTAAGATTTCAGATCGCACAAAGGACTATCTAAAACTGGTTCTGGCCTTACCTAAAGATCCAAAACAGAGACTACTCTTCTTCCAGAAACATCTGGAAGATGACGAAGAAGCACTCGCAATGGATGCATATGACGAGTTTGCCAAGTCACCATACAGCGCTGTCAAGGCGATCAAAGGCGAAATGGACAAAGCACAATTGATAGAGTGGATCGCAGATGTAGAGATTCCTGCAAGTAGACGTCGATTGTACTTAACGATGCTCGGCGTGTGTGGCGACAAGAATGATGTCGGAATGCTTGAAGACATGATTCGCTCAACAGACCGGAAGCAGAAACGTGGTCTGGATGCATTGATTGGTTGCTATCTTACACTGAAGGGTTCAGAAGGTTTGCCTCTGATCGAAGAGCAATTCCTTAAGAACAGGAAATCTGAATACGCTGACACGTATGCCGCAATCATGGCACTCCGATTCCACGGAACTGAAGCGGACATTATTCCACGCAAACGGATACTGGTAGCGATGTCATATATGCTGGATCGTCCACAGCTAGCAGATTTGGTTATTCCGGATCTTGCTCGTTGGGAAGACTGGTCACATGTTGATCGGCTGGTAAAGCTGTTCAAGGACGCGGATGAAGAAACTAGCTGGGTGCGCGTACCCGTTGTGAATTATCTGAGACATTGCCCACTTCCGATTGCAGAGAAACAGATCAAGGCATTGGAGAAAATTGATCCAGCAGCTGTGCGACGTGCCAACACTTTCTTCCCGTTTGGTGCTGCTGGCGGTGTACCTGGCCCCGGAGCAACATCCGAAGGTCGCAAGACTTCAGCTTCAGACACAAGCGTAAGTGATGAGTCCACATCCACCGTGCCAACGGTTGATGCAACAACGACACAGACGAGTGTAGATTTGTCAGGTGTTGTTGAGGAAGTTGAAGTGGTCGAATCGCCGGAAATAAGTAATCTTGTTGCAAGTACAGGTGCGAAGTCGACGGATAATGCACTTTCAGACCAGACGGGTACGGGCGTTCCCACGCAGCAAGTGACGGATAATTCGAACCTGTGGACAACGGTTGGCGTACCACTGTTAGTAGCTGCCGGTATTCTTCTTCTGCAATGGCGAATTCTTGCTGGACCATCCAACGTGTAAGCCAATTCGTCTTGTAACAATCATGCCGGCTCTACGGCGATAAATTTTGCACAGATCTACTTTGTAAAGCTGTAATTGAATTCCATGTATGGAAATGTCGTAGTGTTTTATAGGCAATCGGAAAGTGTGGCTCATGGTTTCATGGCGAAACGGTGCCCTGGCAGAACAACTAAATAAACAGCCATAAGAGTGCAGAGTAGATAAATTACCCTTGGAAATATGTAGTAATGTCGACTGAAGATTTACAAGACGAGTCATTTATCGAAGACGAGCAATTGCAGGAGGATCTTATATCTGAGAGCGACGAGCCACTTGATCCGCGTCAGGCAGAATTCCTAAAGCAATATCGTGTTGTCAGTCGCATCGCGTTGTGCGCCTTAGCTACATCCATCATTGGTTTGTTGTCAGTTTTGGATTTCTCCACCTTTTGGTTAATTGCTGCTGTGGCTCTGATAATCTCATGGCTCGCTATTTATCAAGTCAATACAAGTGATGGCAGCGTTGTTGGAAAGCTGCCAGCAAGAGTTGCATTGGTTTTTTCACTCGTTGGTTTGATTGGTGGATATGCTTGGGAAGAGTATTCCTTTTATCTACGAGTGCCGGAGAATCACATTCCACTGAAGTGGAGTCATTTGGAGCCGGAAGACTTCGGTTCGCGTGGGGGAATTCCTAAGCGAGCTGGAATAGCGGACGGGAAAGATGTGTATATCGAAGGCTATGTCCACCCGGGTGTGTCGGGCATGGGTAACATTGCTCAATTCGTATTGGTTGGTGACTTTGATACATGCTGTTATGGAGGACAGCCAAAGGCTTGGGATATGATCGAAGTACAATTGCCTGAAAACGTCACGATTCAGTACAACCGTGAACGCCGTGAAATCTGGGGTAAGCTTCTTGTGAATCAATCACGACGAATAGCGGTGGGTACAACAGGCACCGTAATGGGCGATGAGCAGCTTCAGGGTGGATATTACCAACTTGTAGCGGTGGGGATTCGCTAAAGGAATCCGATGGCACCGGTAGTTATTGCTTAACCGCAGTACCGGATAGATGGTAAATCGCCAAATGTCTTCCGTCCGGACCTTTGAATGGTTTAACGGTGAACTTTCCTTCCACGGCGATTGGTCGAATGGTGTAGCTGGCTGAAGTTGTACCGGTCATTTCCACGATAACACAATCGTAGATAGCAGCTCCCGGTCCGAAACAGCATTCCATGTTGTCACGTACGAGCACAAACTGCGTGATTCCGTTTTGCTTGAAACTTGGAAGCATATAACCGCGGATCCGAATGGACTGGTTTTCCAGCTTCTCAATTTCGGGAGTCAGCATTTCACGTTTCCATGCTGTGCCCTTCTTCATTTCGAATTTGATCGAATCGAAAGTAATATCTTTGATCCGCTTGGAAGGATCTTGAGCATCAGCAATCGAGGTCGCTGTAAAAATGAGCAACGATGCAACGAGTATTTTGCAAATGTGTCGCATGAGTTTTACTTCCCGATAGGAGAATATGAACAAAGGTATGTCCTTCCTATATCTTAGTGACGAAACCCTACCGGCGGCAACATGGAACCGCCAGTAACCGGACGTCGAGATGTACAATATCGTGCAACCGTGGGTGTCGGCGCAGCTGAACCCTCAGGGCTTACCGCCAATACATATGGGTTACCGGGCCCTAGGTTCGCCGCAGCACCTCACTCATCAACCCGAATTTATGCGCGTAATTATCAAGGGGTTGCATTTACAGCAATGTTCTATTGAGAATGAGACCTAGCAGCAGAGAGTTCCTTCTAGACACAAAAGGCTTACAGACAAATGCCAACGCAGGACGATCAACCCGAATTTAATTCAGGTGTATATGACGAGACGATGGCTCCAGGTGAGTCGTCTGACGAGGTAGTTTCACAAGAATTGGGTTCATATCAGCTGAGCCGCATTATTGGCAAGGGTGCGATGGGGGTTGTATATGAGGCGGTCGATTCAAAACTGGGTCGTACCGTCGCCATTAAGACATTGCCATTGGAATTTGCGCAGGATTCACACAGAGTTTCCAGGTTTAGCCGTGAGGCATCGCTCTTAGCTTCATTGAGTCATCCTCACATTGCAACGGTATTCAGCCATGAGGAGTTTGACGGCAAGCACTGTTTAGTAATGGAATATGTGGAAGGTCAGGGCTTGGATGAACTAATTCAATCTTCAAGCCTGACAGCAAATGAAACGATTCGATTTGCTACTCAAGTAGCGTCTGCATTGGAGTCCGCACATAACCATGGAGTAATTCACCGCGATTTGAAACCTGCAAACATTCGAATCACCGGTGGCTCCAATGTAAAAGTCCTTGATTTCGGCTTGGCTAAGAATGTACGCGTTGGAGATTCAGAGTCCTCAATCGACGAAGTGGCGAAGACGGCTGCTGGTCAGATACTAGGCACGCCGGCATACATGAGTCCTGAGCAGGCGCGAGGCCGTGTCGTTGATAAACGCACTGATATTTGGGCGTTGGGATGCATTATCTTTGAAATGCTTACCGGAGAACGGGCATACGGCGGAGATAACCTATCCGACACATTAGTAAACATTTTGGAACGAGAACCGAATTGGAATGCGATACCCAGTGACACACCGCCGGCCATTCTCAGATTACTTGAACGATGCTTGCAAAAAGATGTTGAGCTGCGTCTTACAGATGCAGGCTTAGTTCGACTTGATCTCGAAGAGATTTCAATTGGTGGCGGAGCGAGTAGCATTTCTACCAGTCGTCTTTCAACCTTAGCAAAACCAAATTCCTTTCGTTGGATTGGTTGGAGCACAGCGCTTATTGCTGCAGTGATGCTTGGAATGTTTTTTGGTGGATCAAGTAGCCCATCAAATGAAAATGTACAAGAACAAGACTTTACACGACCTACGTTTCTCTCACTACATCTGGAACAACCGGCAGTTTTAACAGCCGGTTCATCTATAAGGCTTGTTTCCCATGTCGCGATATCGCCAGATGGTCGGCAGATTGCCACTTCAGCTGGAGATGTCGATTCACCGCTAATACTGAGATCGCTTGATGGATACGACACGATAGTTGTGGAGGGAAGCGAAGGAGCACGTGGCCCATTTTTTTCTCCGGATGGTGACCGGATAGGATTCGTAAAGGATTCCATCATTTATGTGATGTCAGCGGATGGCACTGGCATGACGATGCTCACAGATGTTACAGCAGACACTTGTGCTACTTGGAATTCAGATGGGTGGATTTATTACTCCAACAGTTTTGGAGCAGTGTTTTGGCGCATCCCGGATACAGGTGGTGATCGTGAACTTCTTGGCAAGCGATGGGTTGGTGAGTATCGGAGCCCGTCGTGTTTACCAGATGGACGTCTGCTGTTTACGCGGCAACATAGTAGCATTCATGAAGATTACTCCAATGCTTACGTATATGATCCAAAAACAAAAGAAGAGTTACTCATCGGAAGAATCGGTTGTCAGTTGCGTTATGTGAATACTGGACACATCGTATATAGCAGAGGTGGTGACTTAAATGCCATTAGATTTGATCTCGATGCGTCTGAGGTTATTGGTAAACCAAATACGATTGTGGCGAATGTTGTTTCAACCGGCGTCTTCGGCAATGCTCAATTTGATGTTACCTCTTCAGGTACGTTGGTGTATCTGCCAGGACCGCGCCTAGATTACGGTCAGGTTTCAATTGTCAGTAGAGATGGGACAGTCGCGCCGCTTGAGAACTTCCCGCTCGGGTCATTTTCACATTTTGAGATCTCACCGGATGAACGATATTTGGCTATCTCCATTGTGGCCGAGAGGGATGATATTTGGATTTATGACTTCAAACAGAAAACAAATAAGCGACTAACCGTCAAAGGTGTAAATGTTGCGCCGTCCTGGTCGGATGATGGTAAGTCGCTCTATTACTCATCCCTGCGGGATCTAGACGGTATTGCCGCAGTTTTCAAGACAACGTTAACCGGTTCCGAGGAAGAGAAGATCATTGAATTGCCCGACTGGGGGATAATGTCCGAGCCAAATAAAGACGAGGATTTCTTTGTGTTTACAGCGGACAGCAACATCTACACTCTCGATCTGAAGACAAATGATGGGGTCAGTGAACCGTTTGACTTCGGTGGATGGGACTGGAATCCAGCGATCTCACCGGACCAGAGACGAATGATATTTGGTTCAGACGTTACCGGACGCAATGAAGTCTACATAGCACCGTTTCCCTTTGATGCAACTGGCATTCGACAACTCTCCACAGCAGGTGGAACCGAAGGGATTTGGAGTGCTGATGGGAAAAAAGTTTGGTATGTGATGGGTGATACTTTCTACTCGGTCTCAATTGCTGAAGAACTGGATTTTGAGATTCCAAACGCGGTAAAAGAGTTCTCAATTGATCACATCGAAATTCCCGGCGTCCGATACAGGCCGATTGGTAAAGAGGGTGACATGGTTATGGTGATGCCTTTAAGTAGTCGTGAGCCGATTGACCGGTTACACCTAATCCAGAATTCAACCGCAGGAGTAAAATAGTAAGACGGGCCATATAACCTGTGTTGCAATTGCGATCAATGACATCACTTATCAAGCGAAACACCAAGGTCTTATTCTGTCGTCAGCACGAGCGGCTTCCGGCGCTAGATGGAATTCGAGCGATTGCTATTATTGTGGTGGTCGGTGTGCATCTAGTCTTCATGCAGGGCAGTCTCAGCGAAGTCAGCGTAAGCACTTATGACACCGACTCATATATTGAAGAGATCTTTAGCTCACGTGTTGGTCGCATTTTTGCCAGAGGTGAATTTGGTGTAGATCTGTTTTTTGTTCTCAGCGGTTTCTTGATTGGTTCCATATTGCTGAAAGAACTTTATGAAACGCAGACACTAAACCTAAAACGATTCTATCTTCGCCGATTTATTCGCCTGTTACCCGTGTACTTTTTTGTATTGCTGGCTGGATTGGCGGTCTACGCTATTTTCTTGCCGACACAAATAGAGGGGCTAACGGTTTGGACCTTCATGGCGAACGTGTTCTATGTAAACAACTTCGTCTCAATTGCAGATGCCTATATGATTTGGTGCTGGTCTCTGGCTATAGAAGAGCAGTTCTATACATTTTGTCCGCTACTATTACTGCTAATATTCTGCTGCGCTAAATCTACTCGAACAAAGATCATCTGGTTTGTTTCCATAATTTCGTTGATGGTTGTGGTCAGGGCCATAACGATTTTCTACTACGATCTAAGTATTCCGTTTCCAGATCTGGATGTGAGCAATCCAGACACGCTGTTGCCGTGGGATACGGTGTATACGATGCCACATACAAGAATGAATCAGTTAATAATTGGTGTGTTCTGCGCACTTATTCACATGCGTTTTGCTGACCAGATTAAACGCATCTGCCACAAGTGGTGGTTTCAGAGTATGGAATTGTTTGCATTGTTAATAATAGGCTGGTTAGCCACGGATTGGATTTATAGCAACTGCAAAACCTATATCTTTGACTTGCCAGAGTGGGCTAAATTGACCTATTACATCGGATATCACGATCTATTTTCAATTGCTACCGCCATAGTCATTCTCGGCGTATTGTCGGGGGGAGGTATTGTGAACAGAGCCGTTGGCGGTTTTCTGTCGATGAAATTCTGGTATCCAATCGCGCAATTGTCGTATTCGTGGTATTTAGTGCACATGCTTGTCATGCAGGTTACGTTTCCATACACATCCACTTGGTTTTATGACCAATTCGGATTGAAAACAGGTTTTTGGCTCAACGGTATCTCTGTATCTCTAATTGGGCTCTTCATTTCATACTTACTGTTTGTATTTATCGAAAAGCCATCGATGGACGTACGCAAAACAGAGTGGGTAAAACGTCTGCACGGCTAATACATGGGTAACCGCGGGGCTCGGCGTAGTCGGACCCGCTGGGTTACGTGAGCAGCCCAATCCCCCACGAGAGTTGTTATCATGGGTACATATAAATTATTACAGGTTCACCAACCCGTCGGAGTTTGCAAATGGCAGCCAAGTCTTGGAATGTTGTCGACGCATCAAGCAGTTCATCGGTCGAAGAGTCCACCATTGTGTCAGCTAAAGATATACAGGGGGCACCTGAGTCGATGGCTGTTACCAAACGAGTCTATTCCGGTGGCCTTAGCGGCGGTGTCGAAATCATCCGTGTTAACAACGGTCGTCTGGTGTTTGACATTCTCGTTAACCGCGGCCTGAGCCTCTGGAATGCCTGGATCGGTGACTTTAAGTATGGCTGGCAATCACCGGTGAAAGGCCCAGTTAATCCCGAACATGTTCACGTCGGTGAATCTAGCGGACTCGGTTGGCTTGATGGTTTTGATGAACTAATGGTGCGTTGCGGATTGGAAAGTAACGGTGCTCCAGAGTTTGATGACGATGGTCGCGTGCTTTATCCACTTCACGGACGGATCGCCAACAAGCCTGCTTCAAAAGTCGACGTAAGCGTGGATGAAGACGCCGGTACTATTACAGTGTCAGGCGAAGTACTGGAAACCCGCTTTCATTTCGCAAAACTAAAACTGACAGCATCAGTCACAACCAGTTTCGGTTCAAATTCATTGAGAATCGATGATACCGTTAAAAATCTCTCAGCAAGCGCATCCGCAACTCAGATGCTCTATCACGTTAACTTTGGCGTGCCGCTGTTGGATGCAGGTAGCCAAGTGATTGCTCCGTGTAAGACGATCGTTCCGCGAAATGACCACGCGGCATCCGGTATCGATAACTGGAATAGCTACGGTGCACCAGAAGCCGGGTTTGAAGAACAGGTTTATTTCACCGACCTGCATGGTGATAAAGATGGTGAAACGACTGTGCTACTTAAGAATGCTCACGGGACCCGCGGGGCGAGTCTGCACTACAACGTGAATCAACTGCCATGTTTTAGTATGTGGAAAAACACAACCGCGGTCGAAGATGGATATGTAACCGGAATTGAACCGGGGACTAATTATCCGAATCCGCGAACGTATGAAGGCGAACATGGAAGGGAAACGTCACTGGATCCACTCGCATCAACGACGTTTTCACTTGGCATCGGTTTTCTGGAAAATGAGGCGGAAGTGACTCAGCAGGAGTCAGCAGTTGCCAAACTTCTGGAAGGCAAAGATACACACGTATATCGAAAACCACGCAAAGGCTGGTGTGCACCTTAATTGAACACCTTTACCGGTTCTTGTCATCGGAAAATAAAAGACCTAAAAAGTAGCTAAAGAGGCCGCGCGGCACTTCGTTATGCATTTGGCTTTTCACGCATGATGCCGCAAAAGCTCAATAATCGCTTTAGCGTTTAAATACTTCAGTAGAGAGTCGAAATTCCCCGTTGCTGTTTTATCAACCTAAACAACGGGTGACGCCATTTGTTAGTGATCAAAGGAATGTAAATGTCAGCAGATAACATGATTTCCAAGAGTACGTTGCAGGATCCGGGATCCAGCAGCTGGATTACAACACAAGGTAAAGGGCGAATGGGCAAACTCAATATGCAAACACCAGCCTTGATTCGTTTTGGCGAAGAAACTGGAGATGAAATGTTCATCAGTCACGAAGCAGCCGCAGCCGGCCTTGAAATAAAAAACACAGATAGCGAAGCACTCGGCGGCTTACGTTACTTCGGCCCGGATGTGCATGACAATCTTCCAGAGATGGGTGCTTACAAGAACTAACCAAACAGGCGGTCATTTGAGATCGCCTGTTTTGAATCACAGACGTTCATCCAATGAATATCAGGAGTGAATGACACATGACAAATCTATTTCCAAAACTTCACAATGCAATGTGGCCCGGCTTGGTCGGTAAAGGCGACGAAGAAGGTCAAGAACCGCCAATCAGCTTAGAACGAATGCTAGAGTTGACCGCTGCTGCTGAAGTAGACGGGCAGAAATTCGAAGGTGTTGACTACTTCCTGTTCCATCCGCACACCGACCCAGATGCCAGCGATGATGAGCTGAAGGAAATCGCGGATTTGATCGGCAGCTACGACCTCAAGGTTGGCTCGGTCGTTGCTCCAGTTTGGCCAGGTACCGTTGGCGATTCGGCGATGGGTGACGACGAGCAACAGGCCAAATTCCTCGATGCTATCGAGAAGGCTTGTAGAATTGCCGGCGTTTTCAACGACCACGGTATCAGGGAATACGGCGTTATTCGAATCGACTCGGCAGAGTTTGGCGTAGAAAAGTGGCGTGAAGATCAAGCGGCAAACACAGCACGCATTGTTGATACGTTTACCAAGGCAGCAGACATTGCCGAAGGATATGGTGAGCGATTGGCATGTGAAGGAGAGATCTGCTGGGCCGGAATGCACAGTTGGAAAGATATGCTGGATATCCTCGAAGCGGTTGGCAGGCCAGAGTCGTTTGGTTTCCAGTCCGATCAGGCTCACACTTATCTGTACTTAATGGGTTACAACGCTCCGGAACATGCATTGCTGCATGATGGTTATTCAGAAGAAGAATTTTACACAGCTTACAAGTCTATGACTGACAAGCTGCGCCCGTGGACTATCGACTTCCATGTGGCACAGAATGACGGTACCGTTCACGGAGCTGGTTCGCATGATAAAACCGGCAAGCACTGTCGTGCCGATGATCCCAACGGCAAACTTGATATTACTGAAACTGCCGGTTACTGGCTAAAAGACGCTCCGTCGCGAGGTATTCAGCACATTTGTTGGGACGGATGTATGTTCCCGAATGAAGTTCTGGAAACCCCCGATACATGGAATGTTATCCTGAAAGCGATGGTCGACGTCCGCGATGCTCATGGCTGGAACTAACTTCACACTCTTAATGAGTACTAAGTAAATTCAATCACAAACCAGGCTGAATAGTCTGAACCTCAGGTTTTCGAAAAGAGAGAGATATGTCAAAGAAGCCTCTGAATATTGGAATGATCGGTTACGGCTTTATGGGTCGTGCTCATACAAATGGTTACTGCAAGGTTTCAAACTTCTTTGATCTGGAATATGAGCCGGTACTGAAAGCGGCATGTGCCCGCAACGCTGAAAACGTGCAGGCCTTTGCCGATAACTGGGGTTATGAATCGATCGAAACAGATTGGCGCGCTCTTATTGCCCGTGATGATATCGATGCGGTTGATATTTGTGTTCCAAATAACCTCCATAAAGAAATCGCGTTAGCATGTGCCGAAGCCGGCAAGATGATCCTCTGTGAAAAGCCACTGTCAATGGATACAGCTGAGGGTGAGGAAATGTGTCAGGCTGTGGAGGCAGCCGGAGTAAGGAACATGGTTTGGTACAACTATCGACGTGTACCAGCAGTGACCCTTGCCAAGCAACTGATCGATGAAGGTCGCCTCGGGCGAATCTTCCACTATCGTGCTCAATTCCTGCAGGATTGGACGATCTCGTCGGACTTGCCGCAAGGTGGTGAAGCTCTCTGGCGTTTGGATGCAGAAGCAGCAGGTAGTGGTGTGACTGGGGACTTGCTGGCTCACTGTATTGATACTGCACTTTGGCTCAACGGTAGCATCGATACTGTTTCAGCAATGACTGAGACTTTTATCAAGGAACGTGTGCATCAGGAAACGGGCGAAGTGATGCCGGTCAATATTGATGATGCCTGTACTTTTATGGGCAAGTTCAGTAACGGCTCGTTGGCACTATTTGAGTCCACTCGTTACGCTCGTGGCCACAAGGCTCTGTACACACTGGAAATTAACGGTGAGCATGCATCGATACGTTGGGACCTGCATGACTTGCACCGGCTAGAGTACTTCGATCACCGAGATGATTCCATCGTCCGTGGTTGGCGAAGCGTGCACGTGACGGATGGCGATATGCCTTATATGGATAAATGGTGGGTTCCGGGACTGCAAATTGGTTATGAGCACTCATTTGTTCATCAGGTAGCTGACTTCCTCAAGAGCCTTGAGGAAGGCGAGGCGCCTGCTGAGCCCACCTTCCGCACCGCGCTTGAAACGCAAAAAGTCTGCGATGCCGTTTTGAAATCTGCTGCAAGTGGTAGTTGGGAAGACGTCTAGGATTGCCAGTCAAATAAACACTGTCATTAAATGTGACGCTTGGTAATCAAACGCCAAGTTCAAACGAGGAGTTGTTGTAATGAAGTTTGGAATGAACCTGTTACTTTGGAGCGGTGAAATGCATGACGGGCTGATGCCTGTGCTCGAATCGATCAAGGAAATGGGATATGACGGTGTTGAGATCCCGGTTTTTGAAATGGATGTCGAGAAGTACGCCGAGTGGGGTCGGCGGCTGGATGAGCTGGAATTGGAGCGGACTGCCGTAACCGTACGTGGAGAAGAAGATAATCCAATTAGTCCCGATGCCACAGTGAGGGCCGCCGGTGTTGCTAATAACAAGGCAACTCTGGATTGCTGTGCAGCAGCGGGTGCGACCACGCTTGTAGGCCCATATCACAGCGCTTTGGGTGTATTCTCTGGACAAGGCCCAACACAGGACGAATGGAATTGGGGCGTGGACAGTATGCGTCAGGTTTCAGAGTACGCTGGTGAACTTGGAATCACGCTGGGAGTTGAATGCTTAAATCGATTTGAGACTTACTTGCTCAATGTTCATGCTGACTCTGCCAGATTCGTACGTGAAGTTGATCACCCAAATTGTCGGATGATGTATGACACCTTCCACGCGAACATTGAAGAAAAGGATATTGCGGAGGCTATTCGTAGTTGTGCGGATGTTTGCTGCCATGTCCACATTTCTGAAAACGATAGAAGTACACCTGGTTCCGGAAACGTAGATTGGGCTACTAACTTTGATGCGCTCCACGAAGTTGGTTACGACGGCTGGATGACTGTTGAAGCATTTGGGCTGGCGCTGCCTGAACTAGTTGCTGCCACGAAGATCTGGAGACGCATGTACGAAAGCGAAGAACAGTTGGCATCTGATGCCCTAGCATTTATGAAGGCTGAAGTTGCCAAACGCTGGTCGTAATTACCACTGTTGCTCAACGATATGAGCCTGAGGTAAGTCTTCAACAGATTCGATTCCAAAGATTTCCAGAAATCGCTCCGTTGTGAAATACTTTGGCTTGCGTTTGTTTCCTTCTTCCCGTTCGATCCGCAATAATTGGCGGCGGACTAGTTGAGATAGCATTGAACCACTGTTTTGGTCTCTGAGCTTGTCGATTTCGTCACGGCGGATGCCCTGATGGTAAGCGACAATTGCCAAAACATCGACCGTTGCCTGTGATAGCCGTGCGTCGCGTGTGCGCCCGTAAAACTTCTCGCGAATGGAATGGAATTCCTCTCGAAGGGTCATCACGTAACCAGCACCTTGGCTCTTGATTTGAAATACTGCCCCTTCTGAATCGTATTGTTCATTGAGTTCCACTACGAGGTCATCTATTTCTCGAGGGGACACACCACGCATTAAGCTTGCAACGTAACGGCTTGTTAGCGGTTGATTTGCAGGATGTCCAACAAATAACATCGCTTCGAGAATGCTTGTCGGTGAAATTTCGGTTGAGGAGTCGACATGTTGCTGGTCTTGTAACAGCAATTCTGAGTCACGTTTTGCATCCGGATCATCTTCGTCAGATGCAGTCGCGACGTACGGGTTTTCTCCGTCGTTAAGGAGTTGCGAATATGCATTGCTCAGTTGATCAAGTGAGAGTCCACCGTCATCGTCGGCATCAGCGAATCCATCTAGCCCAAGATTATTACCACCATCGACTTCGGGATCGCGTATTTCCTCAGCGCCTTCATGAGGGCGATGGTTCTCAGGTTGTGGCAATGCACTGGCCATAACTGACACCAATAACTAATGATTGACAGGTAATTTTGTCGTATAAGGTTTGCTTCAATAGAGGGAGTAATGTTCTTCAATTTTTTGGACTGAGGCAATACCAAACGACTTTTCATGCATGTCGTGCAGGTTGATGACTTGCACATTACAATCGCTGGTCAATACTAGTGATATATGAGCTTTAGATTAGAGAATATTCGTGGACAGCGACCTGTCATCCTCCCATCACTATTACTATGTGATTTTGGCAATTTGGCTGCTGAGGTCAGTCGGTTACAGGATGCAGGCATAAATGCACTGCACCTTGATGTAATGGACGGACATTTTGTGCCAAATCTAAGTTACGGTATGCCGATCGTTGAAGGCTTGAGAAACCTCACTGACATGCCGCTAGATGTACATCTGATGATCTCCAATCCAACAAGTTATGTGCAGCAGTTTGTGGATGCAGGAAGTGATTTGCTAACGGTGCATGTTGAAGCGTGCGAGGATCCGGTTTCTGTAATTAAGCAGATCAATGAATCGGGAATAGCAAGTGGAATAGCATTAAATCCGGCAACAGAAATCGACGCTATCGATGCTGTGCTTGCCGATGTTGATGTGGTCCTTGTCATGAGCGTGCAGGCTGGATTTGGTGGACAGTCATTTCAACCGGTGGCGTTGGAGAAACTGAGACAACTCGCGGCATTAAGGGAAGCAAACGGCTATTCATGGTCTCTGGAAGTTGATGGTGGAATCAATACGAGTACCGTCAGAGACTGTTTTCAGGCTGGCGCGGATTGGTTTGTAGCTGGTTCAGCCATTTTTAAGCAGGAGTGCTATCAAGCTGCCACTAGGAATTTAGTGGAATTATGCACTTAGTGTGCTGAAAGATTGAGTGGTCAACACAAAATTGCCGGTTGTCAGAGTCATCAATCAAGCGTAAAACGATATATCTATTGAGAAACACAAGCAATTTGTACTATCCTTCCCCCCTAATGGTGAATTCGCACCAAGTACATATGGCGTCATGCGAGGACTGCTTCAGGCAGTAGCAACGTCAGTAGTTTTGGTAAATCCAAGCCATATAAGAAGTAACGGATGAGCACAGAGACCACAAAACGAGCAAAACGCGGCGTCCCAGAAGGGCTGTGGAAGAAATGCCCAGGGTGTAACGAGACGATTTACACCAAGACTGCGGATGAATTGCTTGGTTGTTGCCCTGAATGTAACCATCACTTCTATGTATCAGGTAAGGAACGCATTCGTCAGGTGCTCGATGAAGGCACATTTGAGGAGTGGGATGCGGACCTGATGCCGACGGATCCACTGCAATTCAAAGACAAAAAAGCATACGCCGATCGAATTGTAAGTGAACAGCAGCGAACCGGCTTAAATGACGCTGCCATTACCGGCACAGGCATGATTCGAGCTCGTCGTGTTGCACTGGGTTTAACGGACTCAGCTTTCATCATGGGAAGTATGGGTTCCGTAGTTGGTGAAAGGCTAACTCGGCTAATCGAGAGGGCCACCGAACAGAATCTACCGCTGATTATTATTAGCGGATCCGGAGGTGGTGCCAGAATGCATGAAGGGATTCTCTCCTTGATGCAAATGGCTAAAGTCTCTGCGGCATTGGCTCGATACGACAATGCCGGTGGTTTGTTCATTTCAGTATTGACGAATCCGACGATGGGTGGTGTTGCAGCTAGTTTTGCGTCCCTTGGAGATGTCGTATTTGCTGAACCACGAGCACTCGTTGGCTTTGCTGGACCACGTACGATCAAGGCCACGATTCGGATTGAACTTCCGGAAGGATTTCAAACGAGTGAATTCCTGTTAGAGCATGGATATGTCGACCGTATCGTGCCTCGCGATCGTCTCAAGAGTGAGATCGCCAGAACCATTGACTACTGTGGTAAGTAGCAAGTTTGATAAAGAGGTCTGATTGCTGATGGGCTTGTTAGACAAGTTTAAGCGTCGTAGTGCCGAGTCACCGGCGGAGTCAAAAAAGAAGCCACGCAAAAAAGTAAACGTATCTAAGCGTTTTGAATTGATGCGGCGTGGTGTTTCCGGAACAATGTCTCAGTTCTTCATGGCTAAGGACAGAGATTCCGATAAAGTTGTTGGGTTAAAAGTTGCAGACTCGGAAAAGACTGCACCGTTTGAAGACCGTTTCCGAGAGTTGAAGAAGCCACCGGAAGGTCGCATTGCTGTTGAAATCGAGCATCCAAACGTGGTTACCACGTACGAGTACGGCACTACAACCGATGGTAAGTCCTACGTGGTTATGGAGTACATCAAGGGTAAAGGGCTTCATAAATTACTTTATGATCGCGAGAGCATTCTTGAAGGCAGGCGAGTGAAGCTTGTCAGGCAGATGGCTGAGTCGATCCGCGCTGTGCATCGCGCTGGATTTGTTCATCGAGATATTTGTCCGCGGAATTTTATTTGTGCACCGGACTGTGAATCACTCAAATTAATTGACTTTGGACTTACATTACCGAACCAGGAAGTCTACCACCAACCGGGAAATCGCACGGGCACTCCACTGTATATGGCTCCGGAAATTATTCGCAGACGCCATACAGATCACCGAGTAGATATTTTTGCATTTGGTGTTACGGCTTATCAAACATGTACATATGAATTTCCATGGCCCGTAACAGATACAACGGGACTTGCCGCTTTGAGCCATGACACGCAAAAGCCGGAAGACATACTTTATCATCGGCCAAGGCTAAATAAGAAAGTTGCAGCAGCCATCATGAAGTGTATCGAAGCAAATCCAAAGGATCGCTTTCGTACTATGGATGATTTTCTATTGGAAATCAAAGATTGTGACTCAGATGATGAGTGATGTTCGTTCACACAACGGGAATGTTGGTTAGCGTGGCCAAATAGATGAGGTCTAACAGGACTAAATTACCCCGTTGATGACTTCTGAATCCACACATATACTGAGGGTTTCCACATGGGAAATGTAGACAAGCACTACAGAGTTAAAAGCTAAAACCGCATTACGAAATTTGCGAACCAGACAAGAGAGAAGTCAGATGACGATCGACAGAAGTTTACGTATTCGCCGTGGCTCGATGGGAAACCGAAACGTGCTAACGCGAATTGAACGTCTTAAAAAACTAGCGGAAATGGACCGCTGGGAAGAAGGAGATTCCGTCTTTGGTCTGGCTAAGGTTCGTGTCGAAAAGGTTTCTATGAAGCGTAAGAAGAAGTCCAAAGTGGAAGAAGGTGAAGAAGAACTTCTCACAGCAGAAGGCGCCGAAGGTGCAGAAGGTGCTGATAACGCTTCGAACGCAGCTGAAGAGTAAATAACAAATGCAAATTCAACTGGAATACGGCCGAATTGGCCTTTCCGTTGATATTCCGGACGACCGACTGTCTGCAACTCTCAGCTACAAGGATGCAGTGCCGCTTGAGTCACCAATAAATGAACTGCGTGAAGTGCTGCGCGAACCACTTGGTACCCTTCCACTTCGGCACGTCGCATCCGGATGTGAAAACGCATGCATTGTCATTTGTGATATCACGCGACCGGTACCCAACCAGCTTATTCTAGATCAGGCTCTCGCTGAATTATCGGCAGCGGGTGTGCCAGAGGAATCCATCACGATTCTCATTGCCACCGGTTTACATAGAGCAAGCACACAGAGTGAGATCGTAGAAATGCTTGGCGAAGATATCGCCGATACATACAACGTAATCAGCCACGACGGACATGATGAGACACAGCTAGTGTTTCTCGGGATGAGCCCACGCCAGGTGCCCATTTGGGTGAATAAACACTTTATTGAATCAGACGTAAAGATTACCGTTGGCTTGATTGAGCCACACTTCATGGCAGGTTTTTCGGGTGGAAGAAAGCTGATTTGCCCGGGGATTTGTGGTGTCGAGACGATCAGAGAGTGGCATAGTCCACGCTTTCTGGAACATCCCAATGCTCGTTCAGGAGTATTAAAAGGGAATCCCGTCCATGAGGAAAACAGCTGGATTGCGGAACGCATCGGTTGTGATTTTATTATTAACGTCGTGATTGACGATCAACGACGACCGCTAAAATTTGTTGCGGGCGATATGAAGGAAGCGTTTTACGAGGGCGCTGCGTTTTGCAAAGATGTAGTCACCGCTATTGCTGATGAACCAGCAGATATCGTTGTGACATCTTCAGCCGGTTACCCGCTCGATATCACCTTCTACCAATCGGTTAAAGGGATGAGTGCTGCTTTGCCAGTGATCAAGCAAGGTGGCACAATTATTCTGGCTGCAAGCATGACCGAAGGAATTGGAAGTGAACCGTTCCAGCAATTATTCCAGGATCATGATGACATCGAGTCATTCATGCGGGCGATTCACGATCCTGAATATTTCGTGATGGACCAGTGGCAAATGGAAAAGCTGGCAGAAGTACTGCGTAAGGCAAATGTCATTGTGGTGACAGATGGAATTAAGCCGGAAGTGTTAAGCGGTCTGTACGTCGAATCAGCTGAATCCGTTGAAGCGGCGATTGAACAGGCTCTAAAGCGGCACGGTGATGACGCAACGATTGCCGTGATTCCCAAGGGGCCATATGTGCTGGCTGGTCTGGGCAGTGCAGAAGAGGACTGATCAGACTGATCAAGGCGAATCAAGTCGAGTAGTCATCTATAGCCACAGTTTTAGACGCCCGTCAATCATATCGGGCAGTGCCTTTTTGACCATCGACTTGATTTGTTGGTCATGGTAGCGCGTGCTGAAGTGCGATGCGATAATACACTCGTTATTAAACTGGTCTTTGCGTGAAACAATGTCATCCAGGTGCATGTGACCGTGTTTGTGGATTTTCTCTTTACGATGATCCGGTGCCACGAATGTCATTTCAGTTATCAGGATTTTTGCTTCAAAGAATTCTGGATTGTTATCCAGTCCGGATGGAGCTGAATCACCAACGTATCCAATCAGTGGTGCTCGGAGCTCTTCTGATACCTCTGTGCCGGAATTTCGCAAATCTCGGATTTCGTCACCACTTAAGTCACTGAATTCTGTCTTTAGTTTGTTGCGCCTCTGCCAAACGATGTAACCGACTGATGGAACCGTGTGCTTGGTTGGGACAACGGTTACCACTAATTCACGGGATAACTCGAATTCATCTCCCGGCATGACTCCAACTAGTTCACATGGCATGCGTCCACGATCGAGCTTTACAAAAGCATCAAGCATGGCGTTTACATCGTCGACGTTTTTTTCTGGTAAATAAATGACCGGTGGTTCCATCTTCATCATTCGTCGCCGTGCGATGTACACGGGTAAGGCGACCAGATGATCAAGATGCGAGTGTGAAATGAACCAGTTGGGCGTTCCCATGAAGGACCATGGCTGTGCTCCCAAATCAAACCCCAGACGCAGTTCCGGTATCCGCCAGTATGATTGTACGGCGGCACGGGAATAGCCTTCGATCGTAAGGCCATCATGCTCATGAGTGATGACAGGTAGGTTGTTAACCATTGGTGCTTAACGACGGTGTGGGAAAAACGCTTGCTGGAAACCGTATTGGTATTATGATTACGATGCTCAGCTTGAAAAGGTCATCGCATTTGATGCGGCATATCGTTTTGATCAGGAGTTTTGGCATCGTACTCTTCGACATTGGTCACATCAAGCGATTGATCAAACCCCTCGGCGGCGTTTAGCCAGATATCACCGTGAACACCGTCTTGTTCCGCTGTTACGTTGTGATGCCTCACAAGTTCTAGAATGGCAAGGAAGACTCCAATGATTGCGGACTTGTGCATTCCGGGCACGAACATTGAAGTAAACGATGTCCTGCCGTTATGAAGGATCCGACGATGAATCTCTTTCATATACACGTGTATTGGAGTGTCGTCGCTGATCTCAACAGTAGTGTTGATTTGTTCGGAATCTTTTAGGATTCGGCCAATTGCACTAACCAGATCCCAAAGTTCTACATCCTGAATGGGCTGCTCTGCTACGTTTACTCGTCGTGGTGGCAGATCATTTGCTAATCGGATATTGCGTTGTTGCCATTCTCGGGCTTGCATCTCCAGTTGCAATGAAACATCACGGTATTGTTTGTATTCAAGTAAACGGTGGACCAATTCTTCCCGCGGGTCTTCAATGGCGTCTCCGTCTTCAATTACCCGCGGTAGAACCATGCGAGATTTGATTTCGGTAAGTGTACTGGCGATGTCCAGAAAGTCACCAACCGCATTAATATCTAGCTGTTGAAGAACTTCCAGATACTCAAGGTATTGTTCAGAAATAATTGCGACGGGTATGTCGGTGACTTCCAACTCGTGTTTGCGAACCAGATAAAGCAGCAGATCTAACGGACCCCGAAATAAATCGAGATTCACTTGAAAATCACCTTGCTGAACCATTTTCAGGGATCTCTGCTTTCATTTGTATTACTAAATAACAGCGGAATAATAATGGCATCGTTCAATTCACGCGATAGCAGAATAAAGCCACAACGCATAAGTGGTGATCGATTAATACCTCCTTAGAAGTGACTATTTCAAATAAATTGATATTGATCCAATCGGAAATGCCTTATATTGTCCGTACACCGGTGAGTTTTGAATAACCAAAAACACTCTAGCACCATTTCACCGGAGCACGAGTAGCGACGCGCAATACGTTTATTAGCTCTCCATTTAGCGTGGCAATTCTGCGACTGATGATTCAGTTGCTTTTTGATATTCAACTTGTTTGATTTGTCGGGCAGTGGGCAACGATCTCAAGTGGCTGAAGCCATTCTGAGTGCTATATCGTGATCAGTTGGGTGATTCCTCGTTTAGCTCTTAGAGAGCCTGGAGTGTATGTCATGATTCCAATACGTCACTCGGAAACAAATGATCTTCTCATGGAAGTAGATCAGGAAACTCTGCAGGGATGCCATTTAGGTGGAACGCAACTCAGTGGCGCGAACTTTGAAGGCCAGAACTTACAAGGTGCAGATTTCAATAATGCAGATTTGCGAAACGCGAATTTTGCAGGTGCTAATCTTGAAAATGCAAACTTTAAGTCGAGCAATCTAAAGGGTGCCATATTTGACGGTGCGTTTTGTCAGCACGTGGATCTTACTGATGCATTTCTCGAAGAGTGCAGTATGCGAGACGCTGATCTGTCACACTCGATACTGCGTTATGCACGGTTAACCGATGCTGATTGCAGTGGCGCGTCGATGACACGTTGCGATATGAGCCTTGCGGACATGCGTTCGAATTTCAACGAAGCAAATCTAGCTCATGCAGATCTTCGAGGATCGAATCTTACAGGAGCCAACTTGAACGGCGTTAATCTTACCGGCGCGAATATGCTCGACGCGTTGATGGTTGATGTACGTATGGCTCGTGCCAAGATGGATGATGCAATCGGCCCGCACGGAAGACGAATAGAACGCGCGTCTTCCAGGAGTAAATCGAGTAGCCTCAAACGACCGTGGTGGCAATTCTGGCGGAGCTAATCATCCATCATTGGGAACTAAAATCCGCGGCCAAATTGAATCACTAACAAGTAGCCCAGATCGGGTGAGCTTTATGTGGCCTGCTTGGTTTTGTAGCAATCCTCGCGACTCTAATTGATCGATTTCGTTTCCACAGATTTCAGATACGGTGAACCCGACTTCCTCTTCCAGCGTTTCGATACAGACACCCTCTAATCGCCTCAGTCCAAACACCAGACGTTCACGGGCACGATCAATCGGACTAAGTTCTTCACGTTCGCCAACGGCTGATTTTCCTGCCAAAACATCATTTAGATATTTGGTGGTACTTCGGTGATTTACTTCGCGAACACCGTTCACAAACCGCGCGGCACCCGGGCCGAACGCGTGAAATGCCTTACCGGTCCAATAGATCTGATTATGGACACATCTAAATCCCGGTCTAGCAAAGTTAGATACTTCGTAATGCTCAAACCCGACACCAGTCAAATGGTCGATAGCATGTTCATACATGTTTCGCTCGACTTCTTCATCCGTTAGTTCCAGAGCTCCAGATTGTAGGCTCTTCCAATACGCTGTGCCTTTTTCATATGTCAGCCCGTATGTGGACAAGTGCTGCGGTTTCAGATCGATGGCTTGATTCAAATCGGCATGCCATGTTTCCAATGATTCCCCATGTGTACCAAAGATCAGGTCGAGTGATACCGAGTCTACCTTCGGTACGAGTAACTCCATGGCTTGGTGAATATGAATAGCCTGATGGTCTCGCCCAAGCACCTTCAGCTTTTGGTTGTCAAACGATTGAGCACCCAGACTGACTCGATTTACACCGTGACGCTTAATGACTTCCAGTAAGCCAGAGGTGATGTCTTTCGGATTCGCTTCGATCGAAAACTCGGCGCCGTCAATCAACTGGAATTTTTTTTGAAAAATTGAGAACAGCCGGTCTAACTGCTGACAGTTTAGTTCCGTTGGAGTTCCGCCACCGAAGAACAGTGTATCGATTTCCAAAACGTCGGGGAGCCTAGAGAGCTCCAGCTCAATTGCATCGAGATAGGCTTCATGTAAGTCCGGCCGTCCGGCAATCAATGTGAAATTACAGTACGGACAGCGATGTGCGCAAAATGGCACATGCACATAGACGCTTCGAGTTTCTGTCGCGTTTGAATGCATGACGTTTAGCATTGGTTTAGAGCTGCTGACATGCCGTATAGCGATGTCAGTCTGTTGCCCACTGATTATACGTTGCAGACGACTTGAGTTAGTTTTGTTCGTCGGCCCAGTTATCTAGTTGGGTGCAGATGTCATCAAAACTAATGAATTGCGGTGGAACGGCACTCTTTAAATCCAGTTCTCCGAGCCGCCATCCGAATGGGCTTCGAAGTATCTCGACTTCCTCTTCTAAGGCGAGGAGCCATTCAGGGACATCGACACCAGAGCCACTGGGTGATTGCAGGAATTTTTCGGTTTCAGTTTTGAGTTTTTCAAATGCAGCTTTAACTGTTTCCGGATCCGATTCTGCATCGTTGATAGATGGTTTAACCAGTGACCTCATGAAATCAATGGCCATCGGTTGGACAAATCTTTCACTAAGTCTATCGCAAACGGACTGCATGCGCATTGAATAACGAGATTGGAGATCGTTTAACTTGTTCTCGAACGAGTCAGCTTCATCGCTGATTCGATCTGCTAAGCCGTTTCTCCATGTTTCAGCAGCATGTTCACGTTCGTGTGAAACGAGAATCTTATGGGCAAGAATTACTGGGCGGAGATTCCAACAAATGCGGTCGTACTTCGCACGTAGTCGAATGAAGTCCAGCAGCATATATAGCTTGTCACCCTGATCACTTTGCGTTGTCGTCCCGTTGTAGTCGCGGTACTCATGATAGTTTTCAACGATCGACTCGAGAATCAAGTCGAGGTATTTCGCAGCATCCGCGACATTGATTGTTCCGTTTTCCAAATCATCCAGCAGCTTCAGGGATACGTAACCATCAGCCTGAAGTGAGTCGAGCCATTGCGGCACACCCTGAAGCAAGATACCGCGTATATTGCCCATCGCGAGAAAGTGTTGGGTGAACAACTCCTCGCCATAGTCTTTGATGAATTGAATGATTGAGTCCCAATTGTTTGGGTCGGATACGATTTCAAGTCGCGATAACTGCAACGTCTGGCTATGAGAAAGCCAGCTTACCAATAGCGCCTCAGTGACTTTCTCAAGCGTACGGACGAGTTCTTCTTCAATGACATCGAGAGTCTCTTCGTCGGTGGAATTGCTGATCATGTCAGCTGAATTCTCGATAAGATATTCAACAAGTGACTGATAGCCGATCGAAAAGAGAGTATCAAATTCTGTTACCGCACCCGGGCCCACCGGGTGGTTTCGTTCCATATCTCTGGCGATTTCAATCAAATCGCATGTTTCCCAAACTAGGCCAAGACGTGGCAGCCAACGCAACAGGTCGGTAATAACATGTTGCCTGATTCTACTGGTCGCGATTTTTTGCGGACTTCCGCCCCGATTTAGTCGGACGTAAAGTAACGGGCATTGTAATAGCCCGTTCTTAAAAAGTGACCAATGTTCGCGAACGGCATTTGTGTCTCCGGCGAGCACGGCGGCAAACACCCTTTGAGTTAGCCCATCTAATTCGAGGATCGCCCCAGCCGGCGGTTGTTCCTTACCCAAAAGATGGTCCAGAAACAGTGAGGTGGCCTGCAATAGACGGCTGGTGTTTCCGATTTCGACCATACTGGAAATAATTCTTTCCAGTAGAGAGTCGAGTGTCACTCGGAGTCGATCGTATTCGATCATGGACTCATGATCGGCTTGTGGCTCAGCGACTTCATAGGATCGGACAAATTGAACCAGATCGTTCAGTTGGGTTTCAAATGAAGCTGTATGAGCAGTCCACTGGCGAACGGAATTCACCGTATCTTCTATCAAGTCAGTTGGTGCATCATCCAGTTTATGGATCACCTTACATTGGTTAAGAACAGCGTTAGACCAGAGATTGGCGACCGTATCCAAAAAAGTCAGGCGAGCGTCAATGAAGTCGCCGGCACGTATCAACTCATCCTGATCGGAGTTGTTGTTTTCAAAAATACTGCCATCGATTCCGTCATCTGTCGTGTCACGATAAGTGAAGTGTTCATATGCGGCGCCGTACAAGTCGTCGTCGAGAGTGTCATCTTGATTCTCGACTTCTTCCTGAACCCACTCATGCTCAATTAGGAATTCCGGCACACGCCAGAGCTCTTCAGCATTCGCTTCAAGAAAATCAAAGAATTTACGAATTCGCGTCCATTGTTTTGACGCCAATTCGGCATCTAGTTTTTCATCCGAGACGTTTCTCGCTTCGTCGAGCCATCGCCTTGCCAACAGATAGAAAGAGCTCTCACTTTGTTCCAACGGGATATCTTCAGAGCGGCTGAGCCAGTGTACAAGCAACGCCATTGAGGCGATGAGGTCTTTCTTTCTGATCAACGTGTGGATGACAAGTGAATAGGCTTTCGGGGAGTCAAACGAGTCAGCAAATGGAGCCCAAAAACCGATATTTCCAGCAGCAGCCCCATCCTGTTGCCAGGCATTGAGGGCAGCTGCCACTCGGCTTGATGCCGTATAAAGCTGTTGTGGATCTGACGCTGAAACACTTGAAACAGTATGTGCAGCAAACTGTCTCCACCACTTGGAAGTTTTCTGAAAGGCACTTTCTGTGGATGCCACTAGTTCATGATTGTTTGTTGCAGATGCCTCACTCCAAATCCTGGCGAGAAGTGCAAATAGCTGTTCGACCATGACGATCAACTCATCTGCACGATGATCATGAGAGCTGTTCTCTAATGCAGGGAAGAGGCTAAAGTTTGCATCAAAGCCCAGGATGTTCCATGGGTCAATGAGGCTACCATGCTCTATACCATCAAGAATTAACTGGTAGATCTGTTTTGCATTTTCAGATGCGCGTTCCAATTCGTCTGTTTCGAGACATTTTGCGGAGTCGTCCAGCAGACACGCGATTTTACAACGCGTGCGAGCGGAAGAAACTTTGACGAATTCAACTTGCTTCTGTGCAGCATCGTGTTGGCCGATGAACGCGAAGACCTGAGCTAGATGGACATGTTCAAGTTGCTGGGCCTTGGTCTTGGTTAGACATGCATTCAACTCCTGCCGTGCAGCGCCAAATGGTTGCAATCTCTCGGCGGCCTCTCGTTTAAGACGGTCGACATGTGGTGACGACAAACGTTCGATGAGTGAATGATAAAAATCGTCACGGTAGCTCGCGATGTATGGCATCAGTTTGGAGAGCGTCGTTTCAGAAGCATGGCAGTCAGGGCTGTTTCCGCTAATTCCGCTTGCCATCAGAATCGTGCCCGCTAAAACCGCTGCGCCTTCTAATAGCGCTTCCTGGTACTCCATGTCGCGCGATTCGTTGACTCGCTTTAGGACGGCATCAAGCGTTACTTTTTGGATAACGAATCGATCATAGAATCCACCGGAATTAATCTGGTTTGGATCCCACATTCCGAATTGATGATTGGGCCGCTTGTTGGACGGATGATCAAAGTCGTAGCTTCTTGGATCGTATGCCAGTTCATCCAGTGTATTAATGTCGAAAAACGCTCTACGTAAAATCGACTCATTGGTATCTTTCAACAAGTCAATGGTGAGTTCAATCAGTTCCTGAAATGGACCGCTGCACACACCGGCGTTCGCAATGTACAACGGTACAGGCCTGATTTTTTCATGTGGATATGGTTCGTGCCTATGAGTTTCAAGAGTCGCAATTGGTCGATAACCAACAAAGTCATTCAGGTAGTGAACCGCCTGATCCGCAACGACCGGATTTTCCCATTCATCTTGTAGCTTCAATACCACATCAAACACGCGTCCAATAAAAAACGTGTTTATAGTTTCGTTCACGTCGTGAGCGTTGAGCACTTGCTGATGAAATGTCAGAAAGCTGGGAATCACGTGTGAGAAAACAAGTTCGACTGCTGTTCTCGCCTGATTAGAGCTCGACAGTACGCCACTGCTGCCGTTGAGTTCATCTAAGGCAGACAACATCGCACTTTGCATCGATATGTAAAGTAGATCACCGTCTTGTTTAATGGATTCATCGACGGTTCTTAGATTGCTATAGAACGCCGCATCATGGCTGCCCGATGAGAAATTGATATATCCTAACACCTGTTCAAAGGCGTTTTTTTCTCCAGAACTTAGTTCCGAGAACTTCATAGGACAGTATCACTCGGTAATGTCGATTTCCACCTGCTGGGCGACACATCAGCATTGAGATATTTCAACGGTGTCTGACGCTTGCTCGTAACGTGCAATCCTCACAGGTCATTCATTCGGTTTTGGCTGCACAACCTGTTTTTAATGTATTACTGGAATTAGTTACGGTCTACGGGGGGCAGCCGGAGTGTGGAGATGCATTTGCTCTTATATAAGTCGGATTTAGTGTTCATTAAAAAACGAGATTAAACCCTCACTTCTCCATGCATACGTCATAATTTCTGGTGTTATGCCCGTTTAGAGTCTCATGATTCTATGGCACTTAGTGACACACAACTTTGTTTGTCTTTGCGAGTCTAAGGTATATGATGACCTTATGTGGATCATGTACTTTTGGTATTTACATACTTCCGCCACTTCAAAATAAGTCGTAGGCAAAATCATGCGAAAGCTCTTTATTGTTGCCCTGTTTCTCGTTGCCCAGATCTTGGTCGCGACATCCGCCGCAAATGCACAGTTTGCACGTAAAGGGCTGATTGATCGTAATGCAGCACGTAATGTTGGATTGGAACGTACCTGGCATTTGCAGGTACCTATGAATCCATATGCAAGTGAGATAAAGGATGTCTATGTGCACGTAAGTACGCAGCAGGCTCGCTGGGTTTATGAGGTTCAGCAAGGTCCCAAATCATGGTTCTTTGCAGACGATCAACTTGATCGGTTTGGGCGGCCCATCGGTAAGAAAGCAGCTGAGATTCTGGCTGCTAATAAGAAAGCCGAGTTAGGCGACGCAGAGATTGTTGAACATGGTGTACCGACCGTACGTATCGCGCTGCTCACTAATCGAGGCGATGTCACACTAGTTGATGGCGAGACTGGTGCTGTTTTGTGGACGAAAACGGTTGGTAACCCGCGACACGCAGCTGTAGGTGTTTGCACGAATGATGAACTGACCGTCGTGCTTACAGGGCTGCGCATGTATGTGATTCGCAATTCAGATGGTCATGTAATTACCGAGAAGATTACCAAGGGAGTTGCAGGTGCTAGCCCAGTGATCACCGAGCGTCGAACAGCACTAACATTTAACTACGAAGCAAACCGGGATGGCGAGAATTCCTATTCAATGATTTATGTTCCAACGATTGAAAATCGGATGGATCTATACGATCTGGATAAGGAAATTAAAACCGGTGGACCCGACGCATTGGCTTCCTATCCAAAAGGTCTACCTGGATTTGGCCGTGGTCTGATGCAACCAACGCTTGGCTCTACGTCGGTTGCATGGCCTACCGATCAAGGCATCGTATATGTCGCAAATCTTGTAACAAATAATGTGGATCGTCAGCTTAGGACGCTCGGTACTATCACTTCACCGGTGGCTTATATCCCAGGCGTAAGAAGGTTCTTAACGGCTTCAAGTGATGGTTACGTATATTGCTTTAGAGAAGATGATCCCGATGACATGTGGCGAAGTAGCATTGGTGAACCAATTTATCGCGAACCAATTCTTGTAGATGGTAATGCGTATGTAGTTACACGTGGTCACAAGTTGCATCAACTGGATCTGTCGACAGGCGCTGAAAAGTGGATCGTACCAAATGTAGAACGGGTAATCTCAATCAGCGACAACCGCATTTACTGCGTTCAGGTTGGCGGTAATCTGATGGTACTGGATGAAAATCAGGGTACACCTCTGCGTACAGTTCCGATGCAGTCTGTCGACTTTACTTTTCTGAATACGATGACTGATCGGATGTATATCGGAACCAAAGATGGATTGCTTCAGTGTGTACGTGAACTGAATCAGACTTTTCCGGTTGTTCATACCAAGGCATCAGAATCTGCTGTCGCCGACGCCGCTGCGGCTGATGCCAATGCAGCAGATGATCAGCCAAAAGAAAATCCATTTGCACCGAAGCCAGCCCCAATGCCAAACGCTGGTAATGCAAATCCATTTGGAAAGCCTGCCAACAATAATAACGGCGGCGGTAATGCCAATCCGTTCGGGCCGCCTGCTAATGGCGGCGGCAATGCAGGTGGCAATAACGCAAATCCGTTTGGGCAACCTGCGAACGGTGGTGCTAAACCAGGTGCCAACCCATTTGCTCCTCCTAAATAGTGCACGCGTCTAAATACCAGTGACAAAACAATTCTGCTAGATGCGGAATTGCTCTATTTGATTGATGCCGTCTGATTAACAGACCTCGTGAAAACCGTTATTCTGTTAGCTGTTTACGGCAGGTGTTAGTAGTTTACTTATTCACTAATAACCAGCTTGCGATCAATGCAGGATTTTAAGAGCAAGGGTTTGTCACAACCATGAGTTCACCACCAGTTAAACGAGCACTGATTAGTGTTAGCGACAAAGAAGGACTTTCAGAATTCGCAGCCGGATTGGTAGAGGTTGGCGTGGAAATCTATAGCACCGGTGGTACGCGACGCCATCTGGAAGAATCCGGGCTTTCCATCAAGGATGTTGCGGAGTACACCGGGTTTCCCGAAATGATGGATGGTCGCGTTAAGACACTCCACCCGCGAATATTTGCTGGGCTACTTTGCAGATTTGATCGAGAAGACGATATGCAGTCGCTCGCTGAACATGACATCAGTACATTCGAGTTAATCGTTGTGAATCTGTATCCTTTCCAGCAGACTATCGCACGCGAAGGTGTAACCCAGGCTGAAGCGATCGAGCAAATTGATATCGGTGGCCCTAGCCTTGTACGTGCTGCCGCAAAGAATCATAAGTTTGTAAATATCGTGACCGACAAAGGCCAGTACGACCGCGTGCTCTCAGAGATCAAGGACAATGGCACTACTTCGTTTGAAACACGTTTTGCATTGGCCAGCGATGCTTTTGCAATGACGGCTGATTACGATGCTGCTATCTCGAATTACTTCATTAGTAAAAGCGGTACTGCGGAGTCATCGGTAGAGAGTAGTGATGATGCTTTTGCTGATACGATTTCTGTTGAACTGAAACGATCCGCGGTCTTACGATACGGAGAGAACCCACATCAAAAAGCAGCTGTGTACGAACAGCTTGGTATTTCAGGACCAAGTCTTGTGCGAGCTAAACAGCTTAATGGTAAGGAACTTTCATATAACAATTTGTTGGATTTGGACGCTGCATATAACATTGCGCAATCTTACACCGACCCCGCCGTCTCGGTCATTAAACATAATAATCCTTGCGGAGCAGCGGTCGCTGACAACATTGCTGAGGCCACCAAAAATGCAATGGCAGGTGATCCGCTTAGCGCATTTGGCTCAGTGCTTGGGTTTAATCAGCAAGTAGATGAAGCAGCGGCTGAAGTGCTGGCAGAACCAGGTTTGTTCATCGAAGCGATCGCAGCCCCTTCCTTTAGTAGTGCTGCGGTAGAGATTCTTACCACGCGTCCAAAATGGAAAGCAAATGTACGATTAATGGAAATGGGAGATGGCCGACTGTCTGCTGGTGATGGGCAATTGAGGCAAATTGCCGGCGCACTGCTGCTACAGGACGGTGATACACTTGCCGATGCTTATGACGAATGGCAAGTTGTTACGGAAGCACAACTGGATGAATCTCTCGAGGGTGAACTACGCTTTGCCTGGCAAATCGTCCGGCACATTAAGTCCAATGCCATTGCAATCTGTCGCAATCGATCTCTTGTGGGCGCAGGGGCTGGCCAAATGAGCCGGGTGGATTCGGTTGAAATCTCCATTCGTAAGGCCGGCGATCGGGTGCAAGGTGCCGTGTTGTCGTCAGATGCATTCTTTCCCTTTCCCGATTCCATCCATGCCGCAGCCGATGCTGGTATTGCAGCAATCATCCAGCCCGGTGGTTCGAGAAGAGATGATGAAGTGATTGCAGCTTGTAACGAACGTGGTATTCCAATGGTATTCACCGGACGACGCCACTTTAAACACTAGTCAATCTTCAGTTGAGTGACCGCGAATCATGCCGGATAGAACACCTGGGTTTCTGGCGTGGAGTCTTCAGCGGCAATGTGAGTTGCGGGAATTTGATGGCTGGGATGATCCGCTGCAAATAGAGCGAGCGTTGCGTCCCGTGAGGGCGATCCGTAGGGCTCAGCTTGAATCGCGCATTGATGGTGACATTTGCATCCAACCATTTTCTGAATTGGAATCTATCCAAATTACGGATGTGATGGGATTTCGAGTGAGTGAAGCCCTTGAGTTTTATGGTGGCGACGTATCAGCGTCTTGTAACGCTTGTCCGGCCAATGCTTTTCTGTCTACCGATCCCGGAGCAATGGCAGGTTGTTATGGCTTTGTAACGGAAAACGGAATTGATCCAGATGATTGGAGCGGGTCATCACCGATCGTGAAAAAAAGCATCTCAGAGCTCGCCCAGCCGTTCTTAGATCAACATTCACTAGAACGGTCAGAATTGGGGTTTTTCGAAACAGAACCATCTTGGCATGGACTCTGGATGAAACCCATTGGATCACATAAGCAATTGATGTTCCTTCGATTGGTACTGGAATCTGTACTTGAGTGTCAGCACCAGTTAGTTGGGTTTGTTCCTTCGTGTTGGCAGTATTTTCATCAGGCAATTAGCAATGCAATAAAGAACGACCTGATGTTACGCGTGGATGTGTATCCGTCTGGAGAAGTCGTCGAAAACAATTGGTTTGTAGATAGCCATTGTCCGCGATGTAAGATCTCAGATGGCAAATCAGAGGGCTCCCCATTAAAGAACTGCACCGTGTGTGGGTATGATGGCACTAAGGAACCGAGGCGTAAGCGATTTGTAAGGGGTAAGAGACCCTATTGGGAGATCGTGAGGTTTCTTGGGATCGAGCAAACCAGAGAACTACTTAGTAGGTATAAAACGGAACGTGGTCTAATGACCGAATTCGTCGAATCAGAAGATGACAGCTGAAACAAACATTTTGGATAAGATAGTTCAGAGGAAGCGACAGGAAATCGCTGAAGCGAAGGAGGCGATTTCCGAGGCGTACTTAGAGGAACGAATTCCCGATGCTCCGGCTCCACGTGATTTTTTCGAAGCCCTGGACCACTCCGGTGAAATTAGCCTGATAGCGGAAGTAAAGAAAGCTAGCCCATCGGCGGGGATTATTCGAGCAGACTTTGATCCGGTTAATATTGCACAGTGTTATGAGGCCAATGGGGCGCGATGTATAAGTGTCCTGACAGACCAATATTTTTTTCAAGGCAGCCTGGAGTTTCTGACTAGCGTCCGATCAAACGTTTCGATTCCAGTACTACGTAAAGATTTTATTCTGGATTCATACCAACTACTCGAAGCCCGTTGTGCTGGTGCTGATGCTGTTTTGTTGATTGCCGAATGCCTCACCGATTGTGATCTTCGAAAGTTGCACAATGAAACGTTGGAGTTGGGGATGACGCCATTGGTGGAGTTTTACGAACCTGACAACTTGAGTCGTGTCCTCGAAGCAGGTGCCACGTTGGTTGGTGTTAATAATCGGGACCTCAAGACCTTCGTAACAGATTTAGAGCATACCGTACGCATGCGGCATCAAATCCCTGACGATGTATTACTGGTCGGCGAAAGTGGAATTCATGGGTACGATGACGCCGAGATGCTCCGATCCAATGGTGTAAATGCAATGCTCGTCGGCGAACATTTAATGAGGCCAACAGATATCGGCGCGGCTGTACGCAGTTTGCTCGGTAAGGACTAAGCGGTAGATCAGATGATGAGCCGTGCACAGCACCCGGATGGTAATCCACGACCATCACTCGCGATAATCTCCATGTCATGCGCTTGAGTGTTACCACCACAATGGCCAACCATGATTTGCGAGAGATATGCTTGTAACTCTGCCGGGCCGACTCCCGGTGAATGGCAAGACAGCAATATGAAATGTGATTCAGGGATCAGAATCTGTTTACACAACTCAAGAAGTTCAGGTAATTGCTGAATCTTCCACACCTGCCCCTTAGGGCCATGACCATATGATGGCGGATCAAGGATGATACCGTGATAAGTATTTCCTCTCTTCGCTTCCCGTTGGCAGAATAACATCGCGTCTTCAGCGATCCATCGAATGGGTGCATCATCCAGGCTGGAGTAATCAGCGTTGTTTCTTGCCCACTGCACAACATTTTTTGCAGAGTCGATATGTACCACGCTCGCTCCGGCTTTGGCAGCCGCCATCGTACTCCCACCCGTGTAGGCGAATAGATTCAGTACACGAATTTCGCCGGAGTCGCGTCTTGCCTGACGAGCCACCTGCTCCGCGATCCACAACCAGTTTTGAGATTGTTCGACAAATACTCCCACGTGACCAAACGGTGTGACCTTCAACTGAAAACTGAACTGAGCATTGAACGAAAGCGGCCATTCCGAAAGGCCGGATCCATCTGGATTAAGATTTTCAGCAAGCGAAGGGTTTATTGCTTTCCATTCACCCGCTTGATCGTTGATTCGTTGATAAATCAGATCAGCATCGCTCCAGCGATCGGGGTTAGTGGGAGAAGTAAATTCTGCGGGTGGAGATGGGCGATTGATAATCAAATCCCCAAAGCGTTCGAGCTTTCTCCCTTCGCCAAAGTCGAGAAGTTCGTACTGGTCAGGACTAAACATCGATCATCCGATACAGAGACAGGCAACTGAAAGAATTATGCTGCGTGTGATTTTTTAGGTAAGTGCAGGCGATTGGAGAGCACTTCGTCACATGCGTTGGTCACCATTTCCACCGTGATTGCACACATGGCTGTATTGGGACCTCGTCTTCGCTCCTTACCTGTTCCATCTTGATAGAAAGCCTGTACGCTCACGTGTTGCTCGCCGTACGGACCACAATCACTAGGCATCGTTGGTCCATACATGCCAATGCACGGAGTGCCAACCGCTGCAGCCATGTGTAGCGGGCCAGTATCACTGCCGACAAACAAACATCCTTTTCGCAGCATAGCTGCCAGCTGAGGAAGAGTTGTGGACGGCGCAAGCTCACAGTGACCGTCTGATTTGCTGCTGATCAGTTCGGCCCACTCTTTTTCCTCGCCACCAGCCCAAACGACGACGGACGGTAGATTGAATTGCGTTCCGATGAACTTTGCCACGTCAGTATACCGTTCTGCGGGCCAGACTTTGGATGGCCAACCAGCCCCGGGATTGAGAACCACAAATGGTTCGCGAACTCCAGCGGACAATAGATAGTCTGCAACAAACTGCTCTGCATCGGCATCACGTGGGAAGCTGAATTGAGCCGTTGGAGATGTGATTCCGAGAGGCTTGAGCAACTGCAGGTATGCGTCGACAACGTGATCAGCCGTCCGTTTAATGCGTATGTTATTCAAGACAGGTGCAAGTTCTCGTCCCTGACCACGTGCAAAACCAACGCGACTCTTACATCCAGATAACCAGCCACCCATTGCACTCTTTGTTAGGCTTTGTGCATCGATCGTCCAGTCAAAGTTCTTTTGGCGTAATTGCTTTCTCAGCTTAAGAACCTCCCTGGGTGACTTCAGCCAACCTTTGGGTACTTTTATTACTTCATCAACTGCGGGATGGTTATGTAGAAACGGCGCTCCCGCACCTTGTGTCATCCATGCGATGTAGGCATTTGGAAAAGCCTCACGAATGGCGCAAGCTACAGGCATTGTCAAAATGCAATCGCCGATGGCACTGAGCCGCGTAATTAGAATTCTGGGAGATTGGTTAGCATCCATGCCTTGAGCCATTCTCGTCTTACCTCAAACTCTGACGATAGTAGTACCAGATTAGGTCTCTATTTAATTGGCTTCGCATCCGGGTTTTCGGGTAACGTTCCAGGTTCACCATCGACAGGTGCTTCCGTGGTATGTCCCGCTGGAATCACGGATTGCGAATGTGGTTCCGGTGGGTTGATAAAGGTGAATTCATCCTGAATCTTGATTTCTTCATCTTCATCTTTACTTGATTTTGGCCTAAACCACTCTGCTATGGGAATAGAGATTCGTGAACCAGCGAATCTGGTACCCTCATGGATCGTACCCCACTGGAATGGACCGGCTCCGAATACCCATGCATCGTTAGCAGTACTTCGGGCAAATTCGACGCCGGACTGCCAGACAGGTTCTTTTTCATCCTTGCCGTATATGAACACGGCGATCTTAGCTACACCGGATTGACCATGACGTTTAGCAAAGGAGATCTCAGGGATCGCCGGTAGGCTCGGTGTTGATGTGATAATGGATGCAGCCGTTGTGATCGCATTATTAGCGGGTATACCGTAGGTGACATCGTGGCTGTCACTACCAAGAGCACCGACACGTGCTTCTATGATATACGTGGCATCATCCTTAGCCTCTTGAACTTGACAACCGTGTGCGAAGAGCTGCTGACGAATAGAACTAACAATGTAATTGGCGTTTACAAAGCCGAATCCTTTGACAGCCGTGATGTACTGGGTGTCCAAAAATACTGGCTCACCGGCGATGACCGAAAAATCCATTTTTCCAATAGTCATGTCAACAGCATTGGATATCAGCAATTGTTCGGTTGCCGTCTTAACCTTGGTCGTACCACAACCAGTCAAAGATACCATGTAACAGCAGATTAAGGCTGTCATGGTCATTCTGCGGGCAGGCGAATTGCAGAGCTTATGCATCAAAGCACTTACTCACTCATTACGGATTGACCCCCCCGTAGTTAACTCTATTGAAAACCCTGCAAGAAATGGCTGCGATCAGCGCATACCCCTTACTGAGAATTCGGGTGGGGAGTATAGCAAAATCAGGAATAACCGTCCTATATCAAATAGCAGGGAATTCAGGTTAAGACTGTTGACCCATGACACATGTGCGGTCGTCGGATAAAATGCAGCAGCAAACCAGCATAACGAACTTCGGGGGAAGTATTTGTGTCTGCAGAAATCATGGATGGCAAAGCGATCGCTTCTGAGATCCAGAAAGAAATAGCGCAGGAAGTCGAACAGTTTACTTCAGAAACTGGAGTTACACCGTGTCTGGCAGCTGTGCTTGTCGGAGATGACCCGGCCAGTCAGGTTTACGTTCGTAATAAGGAGCGTGCCTGTGAACGCGTTGGTATCGCGAGTCAACTTCACCGTTTGTCACCGGAAACGACTCAACAAGAACTGCTTTCTCTGGTAAACGACTTGAATAATGACACGTCAGTTCACGGGATACTTGTGCAACTGCCATTGCCATCACATCTGGATGAAACGAGTGTGTTGGACACCGTTAATCCTCTAAAAGATGTTGATGCGTTTCATCCTGAAAACGTAGGGCTGATTTCACAAGGGCGGCCAAGGTTTTTGCCGTGCACACCACACGGTGTTCAACAGATCATTGATCGTTGTGGTATAGAGCTTTCCGGCAAACACGTTGTCGTTGTGGGGCGAAGTGAAATTGTGGGTAAGCCGATGGCGATGATCCTTCTAAACCGCGACAGTTCACGCGGACCGCAGGCGGCAAATGCTACAGTAACTGTGTGCCATTCACGGACAGCTAATCTTACTGAAGTTGCCAGAACTGCAGACGTACTGGTAGCCGCTATAGGTAAACCACAATTTATTACCGCTGACATGATCAAACCTGGTGCCGTTGTAGTTGATGTTGGGATTAACCGAGTCGAATCGGGATTGGTCGGAGACGTCGATTTTGGGCCGGTTAGTGAGGTGGCCTCTAACATTACGCCAGTGCCCGGTGGTGTTGGCCCATTAACGGTCACTATGTTGCTATACAACACTCTTACGGGTGCACGCCTAGCGCTGGAAACCTAGATCCCAATGGCAGGTTAAATGGAAATCTCCAGCACGCAAAACCAACGAATCAAAGATGCGGCCAGACTGCGAGAAAAACGTGGTCGTCAGACTCAATCTCGATTCATTATTGATGGCGGCAGAGAAATCCTGCGCGCAATCAATTCGGGGTGGGAAATTGAAGAGTTATTTGTCTGTCCAGACTGGTGCGAGCGTGATGATCGGCAGGAGTTTCTTCAACAACTCGGCGAGATTAGCCAGCGAATAGACGTTTCAACGGACGTCATGGAGAAACTGAGCTTTGGCCAGCGTCAGGAAGGCATGGTGGCAACAGCTTGTTATAAACCGATACCGAGCATAACCGACCTGTCCTCATCCAGTACGTTGGTGGCCGTCCTGGAAGGAATTGAAAAGCCTGGGAATCTCGGTGCTCTTATGCGATCAGCTGATGCAACAGGCGTCGATGCAATTATTCTGGCTGACGCGCACACGGATATATTTAATCCGAATGCTATTAGGGCAAGTGCCGGCACGGTGTTTTCAGTACCGATCTATAGCGGCACGTCTACCGATGTGCTCGATGAGTTGGAGAAACGTAACTTTCAAATACTGGCGACTCACGTGACAGCGACTGTTACCTATACAGATGCAGATCTAACGAAGCCAACAGCCATTGCATTAGGTACTGAGGCAACAGGGTTGTCGGACCACTGGATTGACGATCGTGTCGAGTCCATAAAGCTACCGATGCATGGAATTGCTGATAGCCTTAATGTGTCGGCAACAGCTACCGTCCTGTTTTACGAAGCCCTGCGTCAAAGACGTTGTTCGACTACATAGCCGGGACTATACGGCTTGCCCATCTACATGCGCGAGCAAATTGTCGTTTCCTTGACGATGGCAGAAATCCCCGAATGATTCGCCGTCCTGCCGGTCACTCTTAAAGTACTCAAACAGTTTGACGAGGCCCGGGACAACTTCGTCCGACGGTACAAGATCTTTGTGGATAAATGACAACCGATTTCCAATGGCTGTCCCACCGACAAATACGGTGTACTTATCTTTCGCGCGACCAACTAGACCGATATCTGGGTTATAAGGACGGGCACAACCATTTGGGCACCCTGTCATACGTAATGTAAATCTCTCGTCACTTAAGCCAAGATCATCCAATGCAGATTCTAGCTCGTCGATCATAGATGGTAGTGCTCGTTCACTCTCGGTGATGGACAATCCGCAGGTCGGCCAGGCGACACAGGCCATCGACCAGCGTCGAGCATTTGAAATATCTTCACTTAAAGGAATTCCATTAACCCTCAGGATCTGTTCAATTGCATCCCGATTCTCCGGTGCCACATCGCTGAAAATGATGCTCTGATGTGCTGTAAGACGAATGCCGGGATTAAATTGTGTGCAGATCTCTCTCAGTGCTGTTTTCAGCTTAAATGTGTCCGTATCCTTGATGCGACCATTTTCGACGTTCAAGCCATAAAACAGGTTCCCGTCACCCTGCTCGTGCCATCCCATATGGTCATCTACTTCGTGTGCGACGTCAGGTTCAGGATCTGGAAGCGAGCTACCGTAATACTCCTCAACCTTTGACTTAAACTTCTCGATGCCCCAGTTATGAATCAGGTATTTCATACGAGCGACTTTTCGATCACTTCGATTTCCATGATCCCTTTGAACTTTGACGATAGCCGCAGCCACGTCGAGTACCTGTTCAAGCGTCACGAATGTCAGCGGGTCACCAAGTCTCGGAAAGGTTTTTTCGGCACTCGGTGTACGTCCTTGTCCGCCGCCTACGATTAGGTTGTAACCAACTAATTTCCCGTCACGTACAATTCCAAGTAAACCTAAATCGTGAGTGTACAGGTCGATGCAATTATCTTCCGGCAGGGCAATTCCCATTTTGAATTTTCGAGGCAGGTACTGCTTTCCGTATATCGGCTCAACGTCGTCACCTGTGTATCCGGAGAGCGTTGCTTCTGAATCGCATGCTGCGAGTTGTTTTTCACCTGTATCTGTGTCGGTTAGCCAGATGTCATGGTAGGCACCGGTCTTTGGCGCAAAGTGCTCTGCGAGATCCATTGCCGTTTTTTGCATTTGAACATGAGGTTGATCCTTGTATGGTGCCGGACAGCACATCACGTTTCGGTTGATGTCACCGCAGGCACCCCATGTGGTTAGCTGGGTTTCATTAATGCGTTGTATGGATATTGCGAGATCGCTCTTTAAGACACCATGTAGTTGGAGTCCCTGACGAGATGTGATTCTTAATGTCGAATTACCGATTTCATCGCACAGATCCAATTGTGCTAACAATTGTTCACTGGTGACGATGCCACTTGGGATTTTGCTGCGAACCATGAAAATAAACCGCTTAATGCGTTTACCATCTTCGTCGCGCGTGCCACGTACGTCACGATCATCCTGCTGATATGTGCCGTGGTGCTTAAGTAGCTGAATGCTGCCTTTTCCAAAGAAGTCATTTTCATCCACTAGCTCGCCCGCGATTTCACCGCGTAAATGTAAGCTATCGTGCTTGAAGACTTCGACGGCGCTAGGTTGTGGAGTTTTCTCAGATGCCATGATTCAGACTGTTCTGACCCTTGAGGTAAAAAGGCCTTGGGTATGTGTTTTGGCGAAGGTTAATGATTCGCCAACGCAACCAGTATTATAGTCGGGCATCGAATCTGCCACTATGACACAACCTCGACGGTTGCTCTTTGTAGATAACTTTGTTGGGTCAGTTGCGGCGCAGTTACTTGAGGACGTAAAATTAGCTGTTTGTAGCTGGAATTCTTATTTCACAAGGAGCTGTAAATGGCTTCCGATTTAGATCGCGATCAGTATTCAAGCGAACCGGATCCGACATTTGTGAATTCACGACGTGAAGCAATTGTCATCTTTTGTACCTGGTTTGTAGCACTCATCTGGGCAGTAACTTACTGCAAGATCAATGGTTATGACATCGAGGATCCAGCCAATATTCCAACAACGCTTGGAATGCCATCATGGGTCGTTTGGGGAATTGCCGCTCCATGGCTCGCGGCAGATCTTTTCACCACATGGTTTTGCTTTTGCTTTATGAAGGACGATGAACTTGGAATCGCAGGCGACGAAGAGCATCTGGAACACGCAGTGGAGGTAGACGGCTAATGGCGCATCATACGTTTATCTCATCGATGAAAGAGAACTTCTTACTGGCAGCTGCCGAGTCCGGGAATTCGGTGCTGTTTACTTTTCTGATTTATATCCTTGGCGTATTTGTCATTGCATGGCTGTCGAACAAGCTGTTGCAAAACAGGAATTTCTTAAGTGAATATTTCCTGGGCAGTCGCGGATTAGGTGTCTGGGCTTTTGCTTTGACACTCGCTGCAACAAGTTCATCCGGCGGCAGCTTTATGGGATTTCCGGCGAAGATCTATAGCCATGGCTGGGTGTTGGCGCTGTGGATTGGTAGTTACATGGTTGTACCGATCTGTATCATGGGTTTGCTCGGTAAACGAATCAATCAAGTAGCTCGTATCTCGGGTGCTATCACGGTTCCGGATATCCTGCGAGATCGTTTCAATAACGTTTCGTTTGGCCTAGTAAGCGTTGCACTCATAATCTTTTTTATGACCTTCAACCTTGTTGCGCAGTTTAAGGCTGGTAGCGAAATCCTCAGAACGCTACTCGGACCGATTGATGCCTTTAACAGTGCCGTTGCAGCACTTCCGGAGTGGTTTGGAAATTTCTCCGGTCTCGGTGCTGATTACATGCTCTGCCTCGTGGTGTTTGGGGTCGCGGTGATTGTGTACACCACTTACGGCGGATTCCATGCTGTCGTCTGGACGGACGTGATGCAGGGAATCGTAATGCTGGTCGGAGTGATCATCATGTTACCCCTTGCCATTGATCAGGCTACGGATGCAATCGATTCATCCGATTCTTCTAAAACGGGTATGGCAGCCGTAACTGAGGAAATGGCAAAGATGGTGCCGCCTCGATATGTAACTATTGGGCTATCGCTGCCAAAATCACCTACCGAGGATGTTCAGATTCCGCCGGGCACATGGGTTTCATCACAGGGCAAGGTACTACACGGAAAGTCTGGTCGTGTATTTCGAACTAAACAGCGAAATGTGTTTAGCGCCGGTGCGCCAGTTTCATTGGTTCAAGCCATCGAAATTATTTCTCCCAGTGATAAGAGGAGATCGTTCGAGGCGATGGAATCGCAAAACAAAAATGATACTGGCGGAGTGGCTTCCAATTTGGAAGTAAGACTTGTACTAAATAACGCGAAGGTCAGAATTCCGAGTGATTATGCCGGAGATTTGAGTAAAGTTGAACTCAAAACTGGAATTTTGCTCCCATGGGAAGATCAGGGAACGCAACGGATTGCAAATCTCTATGCGATCACGTCGGAAGTTGAATCACTCAAGGCTGGGGATGAACTGGATGCGTATGTTTTTGACTTCATAAGAACGGAAGACAGTTTTCTTAAGATGGAGCATAACGTCTACCGAAGCTCGTTGACCGAGTTTCCTCAACTCGAAGGCATTGAAATTTCTAGCCTCGATGACGGTTATTACGCATACGGTGCAGCGGATGAAGAAATCGGTTCCTTTGTGACCGCACCTGGGCCTCATAGAGATAGCACGAGCGGATTCCTGCCGCTGAGCCTCGCGATTTCCTTCTTCTTTATGTGGGCTATATCCGGTACCGGACAGCCTAGCAACATGGTGCGTTTGATGGCCTTCAAGGACACCATGACGTTACGGCGGTCCATTTTCACCGTCGCGATGTACTACACGATGATTTATTTCCCTCTCGTGATCATCTTTTGTTGTGCCAGGATACTTCTGCCGGGAATGGAGGCAGAAGCAGATCGAATCATGCCGCAAATGGCAGTGACGCTGACAACCAATGTTGGCATGGGATGGCTTGCGGGGTTGTTGATTGCCGCACCTTTTGCAGCGGTGATGAGTACGGTCGACAGCTTCCTGTTGATGATCTCGTCAGCGCTTGTGCGCGATATTTACCAACGGAATATGAATCCTGATGCAACTGAGAAACAGATTAAGAAGCTCAGCTATATCTTCACATTAGTTGTGGGGCTTGGTGCTCTCATCGGAGCAATGAACCCTCCGGAATTCCTTCAGGATATTATCGTCTATACGGGAAGTGGTCTGGCAGCAGCATTCTTAGCACCAGTTGTATACGCTCTGTACTGGCCGCGTTCAAATCACCAAGGCTGCATTGCAGCAATGATCGGTGGTTTCGGTGCTCACCTGTCGCTTTACATTATTGGATTTATCAACGGCGAGGGATTCACACCGTATCGACCTCTCGAATTAGATCCAATCATTATTGGTCTTTTTGGGTCATTTATTATTGGGTTCATTGTTACTTTGAAAACGGCACCGCCGTCAGACAAAGTTGTTAAGAAGTACTTTTATAAGAAACTGGAAGGTTAGTCCCTGATGTTAATTTTTGATGCCCACCTGGACATCTCGATGAACGCCGTTGAGTGGAATCGCGACCTTACGAAGAGCTTGAAAGAAGTTCGAGACCGAGAAGCCGGAAAGACGGATTATCTCGATCGAGGTAAGGGTGTACTAACGCTGGATGAAATGCGCAAGGGTGAAATTGGGATTTGTGTAGGAACCCAAATCGGTCGATACGTTGCGCCGGATAAGAACTTGCCAGGCTGGCATAGTCCGGAAATCGCCTGGTCTATCACTCAGGCACAACTCGCTTGGTACCGGGTGATGGAAGCACAAGGCCAGATGGTACAGATCCGAAATCGCGATCAATTAAACAGCCATGTGGATTTGTGGCAATCAACGGAAGACAAAAGTAATCTGCCGATCGGCTATATCCTAAGCCTCGAAGGTGCAGATTCAATGGTTACGATCGACTTTGTTGAAAAGGCCTATGAATACGGACTGCGCGCAATTGGCCCGGCTCATTATGGTCCTGGAAGATATGCACCTGGCACCGGTAGTCGCGGCGGGCTTGAGACCGGTTGTAAAGAGTTGCTGGAGGAGATGGAGCGACTTGGAATTGTCTTGGATTGCACCCACTTAACGGATCAGTCTTTTTGGGAGGCCCTCGAGATTTACTCAGGACCTGTCTGGGCTAGTCACCAAAACTGTCGGGCGATTGTTGATCACCAACGCCAATTCAGTGACGAACAACTCAAGGCTCTCATCGATAGGGATGCTGTTATCGGAATGGCTTTTGATGCCTGGATGATGTATCCGGGTGGTTGGCAGCGAGGCGTTACGATGCCATACACCGCGGGCGTTTCGATTGAGACGATCGTTGATCACGTAGACCATATCTGCCAACTCGCCGGAAATACTGACCACGTAGGTATCGGTTCAGATCTGGATGGTGGGTACGGCCGTGAACAGTGCCCGTATGATATGGAGACGATTGCAGACTTGCAGTCACTAGTGGGCATTTTAGGCAGTCGCGGTTACAGTGAAGCTGATGTTGAGAAAATCATGCACGGCAACTGGATTCGCCGGCTAAACGAAATATGGAGCGATTAAGTAAATGAAGCTTGTAAAGTGTCAGATTGCCGATGGTGGAGTTGCTGTCGGTTTGCTTGAAGACGATTCCATCAGATTATTGAATCTGGATGGATCCGCTTACGGAAGCCTACAGGACATCCTAAACTCAAGTGACCCAGTTGCTGCCGTTAATGAAACGCTCGGCGAAACAGTGGTGGCAGCAAGTGATGTGTCATTACTCGCACCGATTGATTGTCAGGAAGTCTGGGCGGCTGGCGTTACTTATAAACGTAGCCAAACCGCTCGCATGGAAGAGTCCGAAACATCGGCTTCATGTTATGACCTCGTATATACCGCGGATCGGCCAGAGTTGTTTCTTAAAGCGACACCGAATCGAGTGTCGGGACCCGGCCAGCCGGTGCGAATTCGTTTTGACGCAACGTGGAATGTACCAGAGCCGGAGATTACCTGTGTCGTAAACGATCGTGGCGACCTCGTTGGGTTTACATGCGGTAATGATGTTAGCTCCCGGGATATTGAAGGTGAAAACCCCCTTTATCTTCCACAGGCCAAAGTCTATCGACAATGTGCCGGGCTTGGTCCGTGCATTACCCTCGTCTCAGCGATGCCCGCTCGTGATGATACGGGAATTAAACTGGAAATTGTGCGGGATGGAGTGACGGCTTTCGAGGGTACAAGTGGTGTCGATCAAATGGCACGCACCTTTGAGGATCTAATCGGATACTTGTGTCGTGAACAGGAATTCCCCAATGGCGTATTCCTAATGACAGGTACCGGAATTGTGCCTGACAGCGACTTTACACTGACGCGCGGTGATGTTGTCAACATTACGATCGACGGTATTGGTACACTCACCAATCCGGTTATTCAGGATTAAATGCTGATCTGTGACCAACGTATGTACTGTGTGGATATCGATCACCTATTAGAAGAACAAGAGTTTTTAGAGAACAAGAGAAAAGATGCAAAAAGTACTCATAGCAGGAGAATGGCGTGACGCCGATGCAGCGTCTACATTCCAGGCACATAACCCAAACACACGCGAAGCTCTTCCAGAGGTATACCCAGTTAGTAGCTGGAGTGACTGCGAAGCGGCAATCGCTTCGGCAGCTGAGGCAAGTATTGCACTACGGACCACTTCTGGTGCTGAAGTTGCGGCGTTCCTTGAAGCGTATGCAGACGGTATTGAAGCCAGGAAGGATGACCTAGTCGAAATGGCACACGCTGAAACAGCGCTCCCTGTTTCTCCAAGACTTGCCGATGGTGAATTGCCCAGAACAACAGGGCAGCTACGTCAAGCTGCAGCTGCCGCTCGTGACGGTAGCTGGGCCATGCCGATCATCGATACTGCAACGGATATCCGAACGATGTTTGGTGCCATAGGCCCGGTGTGTGTATTTGGCCCAAATAACTTCCCCTTCGCTTTTGGTTCGATCTCAGGTGGCGACTTCGCAGCTGCAATCGCTGCAGGCAATCCCGTGATTGCTAAGGCAAATAGCTCGCATCCGGGGACAACACGTATTTTTGCGGAAGTGGCCAAGGAAGCGGCGGATGCCACAGGCATGCCAGCCGGGATGGTCCAACTACTTTATAGAACGAGCCATTCCGACGGTGAAAGACTTGTCGCCGATGAGCGCATCGGCGCAATTGGCTATACTGGTGCACGCAATGCTGGATTGAAACTGAAGTCAGCAGCAGATGCGGCCGGCAATCCAATTTATCTTGAGTTGTCGAGTGTGAATCCGGTAGTTATCTTGCCCGGCGCACTTGCAGAACGAGGTGCAGAGCTTGTCGATGAGTTCTCCGGCAGTTGCCTTATGGGTACAGGTCAGTTTTGCACCAATCCCGGATTAGTGCTTTTACTTGAAGGCGATGATACCAATGCATTTATAAATGGTGTCGTAGCTAAGTTTGGAGAGGCGCCAGTAGGCACGCTGCTTTCAGAAGGTGTCGAATCATCACTGCGGACAAATCTTGGTACATTGATTTCCGCCGGAGCTGAATTGCTCGTCGGTAACACTGAATCAGATGACTCGCGTTATTGCTATGCAAACACAATCGTGAAAGTATCGGCTCAGCAATTCATTGATGATCCGGAAACGATGCAAACAGAGGCATTCGGTAATTCATCACTCTTTGTTGTGGCTTCAAGTATTGAACAGGTTAAAGCTGTGATTGAATCGCTCGAAGGCAATTTGACTGGTTGTGTGTATTCTCATAACGGTGGCGATGATGACGCAGCATATGATGCAATCGCTCCATCATTACGGACCAAAGTGGGTCGGTTGCTCAATGATAAAATGCCAACCGGCGTTGCAGTGAGTCCGGCAATGAACCACGGAGGTCCATTTCCCGCTACTGGTCATCCAGGCTTTACGGCCGTTGGTATTCCAGGCGCCATGGTTCGATTTGCGGCACTGCACTGCTACGACAATATTCGCCCACACCGACTACCTGTAGCACTGCAGGATGCCAACCCAAATGGCACACTTTGGCGTAGCGTTGATGGAAACTGGACACAAGCAGATCTCTAATTCGAGTACTTGCAGATGGCGTTATCCATCGTGCATAGATTGCACTTTCGCGCCATAATGAAGGTATAGGATGCGCGACCGGCATTGTGACCCAAGTATCACTTCACACTATTAGTAGCAAAGACGAGGAATCGGATGAACTACGGAATACTGAACAGACCCATGATTGTTGTGTTGGTCGCGTTCTATGGTTTGATGACGGCCCCAGTTGTTTCTCTTGCAGCTGAAGGTGACGCCTTAATTGATAAAGCGACAGACCTGAAACTGGAAGCAAAGAACTTTGATGACTTGGAGCAGGTAGCCAAGTTGTGTGAAGAGGCTTTGGCAAAAGGTGTCTCGGATGACAATAAAGAATTTGCTATTCAGTTGTTAGCTGGTACTTTGCTGGAACGAGCAAATCAAATGGCGCGCGCAATTCTGGGTGAACGCCCTGATAGTCGTTGGCCGTCGATTCGAAAGCTGATTATGGAGGATATGGGTCGTATCCTGAAACACGATGCGAAGCACGTCGATGCGTTGTTGCTACAAGCCAGGTTGCAACTATTGCCGGGTGGACAAGCCCAACTGGCACTGGATTCTGTCGAAATTATCTTTAATGAATTGGAAGATGATGACCCTAGGTTAGCCGAGGCATATCTGGTAAATGCATCATTACAAAAAGAGCCTGAACAGAAACTTGCTTCCCTCAATAAAGCACTGGATGTAGACCCTGAGCATTCAGATGCTCGCCAGCAACGTGCATTTATCAACTTAGGACTCAAGAATTTTGAAGATGCAATCAAGGATTTGGAGACAATTCTTGAAACAGATACAGAGAATATGACTGTGGCAGTTGCTCTGGCCGAAGCATTGGTTCAAAGCGATAAGTTTGATGATGCGATCGCGGTAGTTGATGGCATTATCAAGGTTCGTCCTAAGAACTCCGCCGGTTATGAGTTGAAAGCCGAACTCTACTTAACCGCTGAGAAGTTCGATGAAGCAATTGAGCAGCTAAACAAAGCGATTGAGATTAACCCCAAGTCCGTAAGTGGCCTCTTAACCCGAGCACGCCTGTCGATTATCAAAGGCGAAACGAAAGATGCTAAGGAGGACATCGGGCGAGTACAGCAACTTCAACCAAATTCACCTCAGGCGCTGCTACTTTTATCCGCGGTCTATGAACAAGAAGAGAAATACGGCGATGCCGCTCGATTGCTGGAACAGCTACTCGAGTTTAATCCGGCTAATACACAATTACGAATGCAGCTGGCAATGAATTACTCGATGGGTGACTTTCACGATGCAGCAATCGACGAATTTAGTAAGGTCATTCGTCAGGAGCCAAAAAACTGGTTGGCTAAATACTCGCGCGCTGACACTTATCTAAATGTTGGTAAGCACAAAGAAGCTATTGCTGACTACGAAGCTGCTCTGGAGATTAACCAAGAATATGACAACTTGTTGAATAACCTTGCCTGGGTGCTCTCAACATCGCCTGTGGATGATGTTCGCGATGGAAAACGCGCAGTCGAATTGGCGCTCAAAGCATGTGAAGTCAGCAATTATGAAAAGCCGCACATCTTGAGCACACTTGCAGCAGCATATGCAGAGAGCGGTGACTTCAAGAATGCAGTGAAGTGGGCGAATAAAGCTGTCGAGATTGGTCGCGAGGACATACAGGAACAACTCGAGCATGAGCTGAAATCGTACTCAAAGAAAAAGCCATGGAGAGAGAATAAAGGGGATGATGCCGAATCCAAGGAAAAGCCTAAGATCGATCGCTCCAAACTGAAAACCCTGTAACTCACTCTCATCGAGACTTCCATTTAGCTTTATTTGCGGTGAATTCCATTGATTCGACAGGATGCCTTTGACCTCGTCTGTGAGTACACAGATGGTATCAGCCTTCGTCAGCACATGATGGCTGTTGAGGTGGCGATGCGGTGGTATGCAGATCTGTACGGTGAAGATGTCGAAAAGTGGGGAATCGTAGGCCTACTGCATGACTTTGATTACGAACGCTGGCCTGATCCTCCTGACCATCCGTTAAAAGGATCAGAAATCCTTAGCGAGCTCGGTTATCCTGATGACGTAATCTATGCCATCAAGTCGCACGCGGACTATTTGCCGGACTGCCCTCGTGTATCACTAATGGATAAGTCACTCTACGCATGTGACGAACTTGCCGGGTTCATTTCTGCGGTCGCCAAAGTGCGACCGACTGGCATCCATGGTATGAAACCCAAAAGTGTCCGTAAGAAAATGAAACAGAAGAGCTTCGCTGCGGCTGTCAGTAGAGATGATATGCTGAACGGAGCAGAGGATCTTGGAGTGGAATTCTCTGATCACGTACAAAACGTCATCAATGCAATGACTACGATAGCGACAGAGCTTGGATTAGACGGATCTTAAGGCGTCACATTTTATAACTAGAGGAATTACATGGAAATACAAGCAGCATGCGATCTCGTTGGCAAAAAATGTAAGCCATGTGAAGGCGGCGTGGAACCATGTACGCTTGACGAAGCAAACTTGCAGCTTCAACAGCTCACCGGCTGGTATTTAACAAACGATGGACAGCGTATTCGCAAAGATTGGACCGTCAAGCACTTCATGGCCGGTATGAGTTTTTTTAATGCCGTAGCAGAAGTCGCAGAGGATGATGGCCATCACCCGGATTTACATATTGCGGGTTATCGAAACGTGTCGATCGAGTTATGGACACATGCGATTGGCGGATTAAGTGAAAATGACTTCATACTTGCTGCGAAGATCGACGAGATTCCGATCGAGTTGCAATCTTAATCAGCGTATCTAAGCTAGCAGTTTCAGTGGGTTCTTCCGACTCTCAAGCGGCATGGAGACAGGTTTCTGTTGTCGATGTGATTCAAATACTGCAGCAATCATCTCGATTGTCGTGCGTGCTTCGTGCACATTGCACTCCGGTTCGCGATCTTCTTCAATCGCATTGACCAAATCGGCACAAGCAGCAATGTTTCCAGCTTGTAGCCCACCGTCCTTCATGGGCTCCGGCTTATCAATTCCGGCAGTGGTGATTGGTTTCCATTTACCACCACTTCTGCCTGGCGACCACATCGGATCTTCAAGGATGAAAGCGTTTGGAATGTAACCGGTGACAACTTCAATTACTCCGTTGCTACCGAAGATTTGTAAGCCAAAACGCCGGCCGTGCGCTGCGCGATTGGTTGCGAAAAATCCTTGTACACTATCATTCATTCCGTAGGTTGCCGTGATGCTGTCGCCAGCGAGTGGTCCGATTCCCTCATTTCCGTCGATAACATTTTGCGCGGTAACTGGTTTGTGATTCTCCAGCACATTTCCAAAACACCAATTCGGCTCACCACCGAAGTAATGCATGAGGTTAAAGATGTGGCTACCGAGTACCCAAAGGTCTTCTCCTCCGCCACGGTGGTCTTCTTTTCCGCGACCTCTCAATTCCAGAAGCCTGCCAATTCGACCGTCATCGATGAGCCCCTTGATGACTTGAATGATCGGGCTATATCGTGTTTGATGCGCGATTGCGAGCTTGATGTTTTTCTCTTCGCAAGCCTTCACGATTTCATCAGCTTCTTCTAAATCCCGGCAAAACGGCTTTTCGGTATATACGTGGATTCCCCGGTTTACGCATGCCATGATCATGTCTCGATGCTGATCTACCCATCGAGGACAAACGCTGACAATGTCCAACTGCTCCTTGGCGAGCATGGTGTTGTAGTCCTTGTATGTACGTTCTGCACCAAGGCGTTCTTTGGCAGCGGCACGCCCGTCATCATTTGCATCGCTTACCGCGATAATCTTGCAACCGGCGATATTATTCCATACGGAATCTACACCGTGACCATAGTTACCTTTTCCCGTGTGTCCGATGATGCCTATGCGGTATTGCTTTTCCATTTTTGAGTTCTCAATTGGTGAGGGGCTAATAAGAAATCTGCATCTGGTTCTTTTACTTGCACGCTTCTGCGAGTACTACAAAAGCCTGATAATTAAACAGCGAACAAACAACGCTGTGTTTCCGGTATCATACTGCTTGTCGCCCACACATTCCAATCATCAACAGCAAAACAAAAGGCTACCACCGATATGGCTTCGCAGATGAAGACAACTCGCTCTGTAGCAGTGATAGGCGGTGGAATCACGGGATTGGCTGCGGCTCACCATATTCGAGAGCTGGATGATTCGTGTAATGTCGTCGTTTATGAATCCAGTGATTCACTCGGTGGCGTTCTTCAGACGACATCGATAGATGGCTATTTGATTGAGCGCAGCGCGGATATGTTCACGACACGTGATGCTTCCGCGATAGATCTTTGCCAACGCCTTGGTTTCCAAGAGCAGCTAATCGGCACTAACAAACAACATCGTCGGCCGCTGATCGTTCGCGATGGACAACTGTATCCGATGCCGACCGGATGGTCGATGCTCGTGCCGGGTTCTATTAGTTCGGTACTGAAAAGTCCGCTACTTGGTTTCGGCGGTCGAATCCGCGTGCTGTTCGAGCGGTTTGTGAAATCAAGGGAATCTACCGAAGACGAGAGTCTTGCCGACTTTGCACGTCGGCGGTTTGGTGAGCAAGGATACCAGAGGATTATCCAACCACTGATAGGTGGTATCTATACCGCGGATCCGGAAAAGCTCAGTATGAAGGCAACGCTGGAGGTATACCGGGAATTAGAAAGAAAGCATGGTAGCTTATGGCGGAGCCGAAAACGTAGACAACCACGCGATGTATCGTCAGACAAATCAAGCGGTGCAAGATACGATATGTTTCTGACGCCTGAAGAAGGTATGCAGTCATTAGTGAAGTGCATTGCTGACTCGCTACCCGAAGGGTCTATTCGCTTAAATTCCCCAGTACAGTCTCTGGAATCGATTGCAGGCAATCGATGGAAAGTATTTAGTGACGACTCCGAGACGGAGCATGACGGTGTGATCGTCGCGCTCGGCGCTTCGGCAGCCGCTGATATTATTAGAACTGTTGATTCAGAAATGAGTGAATTGCTCGGTTCGATCCCCTTAGCCGGTGCAGCCATACTTGCTATTGGAATTGATCGCAGTCAAATTAAGCATCCTCTTGATGCTTTCGGCATCATTGTTCCACAGGTCGAGGACCGTCCTCTCATTGCTATCAGTTTATCGAGCGTTAAGTTTCCAGGCCGCGCCCCTGATGGAAAAGTACTACTGAGAGTATTTGTTGGTGGTGCAACTCAACCTCATGTTTTGGAATGGGATGATGAGATGATTAAGCAGCGTGCATGGAAGCAAGTGTCTGAACTCCTTGAAGTCACTGGCGAGCCGGAGTTAATGGAATTGTTTAGATGGGATGGCAAAATGCCGCAGTACCATCTGGGACATGTGGAACTTGTAGATCAGATTCAGAAGCTATCAGATAGCCATCCTGCTCTTGAACTAGCTGGAAATGCATATCGCGGCGTCGGTATACCTGCGTGTGTCGAAAGTGGCGAAACAGCTGCTCGGCGAATCATCAACAGCCTTTAATTGGTTATTCTCGACGACATATCGTTTTTTTTTGCTCATTAGAGTAGGAGATGATACCATGTGACCAGTTGCTTGGTGTCTCGAAAGAGTAGTGGTTTTAACGGTTATACGGGCGTTATTACGCGTTAGAACAATTACGCCACCATGGTTTGGTAAATATCCCTGTTTTCTTGCCTTATCTAATTTACCGAACTAATATCGAACATGGCAGTTCAACGATGAACATGATGCCCCAGTAACTCATGGAAGTTGTGTGCGTGCGCATATTAATGGGGCAACTTGGTTTGGTATGGGAATACAACTCATACATTTCAGACTTAATGAAACTAAAACATGTACTGCCAGTTCGGTAGTGATAAGAGGTCAAAGCGATGTCAGTTTCCACACACATCCGCAAGCTAGTATCAATCGCTGTTATTGTAGTTTTCGCTGTGCTCACACCACAGTTGTACGGCCAAGGTAACAATGGAGGTAACAATGGAGGAAACAACGGCGGTGGCCAGGGTGGCGGTGGATTTGGCGGCGGCGGGGCTGGTGTTGTGATCAGTCCTGAAGGTGTATTACAGATACGTCGCTTTGATTCACGTCTCACGATGCAGCGAATTGCAGCAGCCAAGAAGAACCTGAATCCGGAAATGGCACGACCTAGCGAAATGCGTCGTGTTTCACTCACACGTCTTGAAGCTGAAATGCAGAAACGACTTGCTGCTGGTCAGCCGATTACCGATGACATGAAATTCATGGCCGGTTTGACGGAGATTCAATATGTTTTCTTCTATCCTGAGTCAGGTGATGTCGTTATTGCCGGGCCAGCCGAAGGATTTGCAGTAGACCCGTCTGGCCGGCCGATCGGCATTGCAACGGGCAAAGCAATTATGGAATTGCAGGATATGATTGTGGCTATGCGGGCATTCCCGCCAGCGGGCGATCAAACACAGGTAATCAGTGTATCCATCGACCCTACGAAAGAAGGCCTTAATCGCATGCAGCAATTCCTGCGTCGTGTTTACCAAACTGGCCTGAATCCAAATCAAACACCACAGCTCGTAAACGGACTGCAAAGAAGCTTGGGTAAGCAAAACGTAACAATTGAAGGTATTTCAGCAAAAACTCACTTTGCACAAGTTCTGGTTGAAGCCGACTATCGTATGAAACTCATTGGTATTGGACTTGAGCGACCACCAGTCCGTATTCCGAGCTGGGCTTCCATGGCTAACCCAAGTGCAGTTTCACGTAATGCCCTACAACGATGGTACTTTACACCTAATTATCAGGCTGTTCGTGTCAGCGATGATTTCAACGCCATGGAATTAGTTGGTGCTGGCGTAAAACTCATCGGTGTTGATGAATTGGTTCGTGCTGATGGCTCGCGTGTAGCATCAGGTAAGGTTGATAAGGCCAGTAAAACTTTCACCGAAACATTTACCCGAGAGTATGAAGAACTGGCAAAGCGAGTTCCGGTATACGGCCAGTTGCGTAATCTGATCAATATGTCCATCGCAGCAGCTTACATTCAACAACAGGATTTCTACGGAAAGGCTTCCTGGGATATGAGCACATTTGCTAATGAAAAACTGTTGCCATGCGATACATATTTTCCGCCATCAAAAGTTGATACTGCGGTAAACGCAATCTGGAAGAATAACACGCTAATGACACCAATCGGTGGTGGCGTGAATATTCAGCCAATGCAAGCACTGCTCTCGAGCAATATTCTCAAGGATAAAGATAGGTCTGTTGAGAAGACACAGGAAACTGCAGCTCCGATCAACCTCAAAGATGGTCAATGGTGGTGGGATTAAGGCTTAGGCCTTTATTCCCCAATGAGTGCTACTCGGATATCACATACGTTTGTGTGTGTTGGCCCTGTCTTGATAAGCCCGTCTATCTGTTCAAAGAAGTGATAGGCATCGTTGTTTCGCAAATATGGCTCAGGTTCGAGTGACTCGCTGATCGGTGTTTGGAGATGTTCAATGCATAGCTTTGCACCAGCAGCATCTGTTGGACCATCTTCACCATCAGTACCACCCGAGATTAATACGGCCTTAGCCGGCCAGGCTCCATGTCTCAATATTTCAACAAGAGCCGCAAGAACTAGTTGCTGATTCCTGCCTCCTTTTCCTCGTGAATGTATGTCACTTAGCGTGACGACAGGCTCGCCACCTGTAATCAATGCAAGTTTGTGACCGGATCCAGCATGTTTTTGAATCCACTTAGCGTGATCTCTGGCTACATTATTTACCTCGCCTTCGAAGCTCGTGTGCGCAATTGACTCAACTTCATAACCAAGTGACTGTGCCCTGATTGCTGCTGCGGCGACGGCAGTTGCAATATTACCGATGATGTAAACTTGGGAGGCCGTGTTACCAGTGTGTAACTGGCGATCTTCAGTTGCTTGCTGTTTTAGCGACGAGATAATGCTCGCGGGTGTGATAGTGGTGAGATTAAGTTGCTGGAGTATTGAAAGAGCATCGCTGGCTGTAGTTGAGTTTTCGACGGTGGGGCCGGAAGCGATTACATCCAATGGGTCGCCCAGCACATCAGAAATTACAAGCGTTGCCATTTGACCAGCGTTGCATGCATCACGTAATCGCCCACCTTTTACTTTGCTTAATTGCTTGCGAACCGTGTTGAGTTGTTCGATATTTGCGCCGTTCTCTGACAGTAATCTTGTGATCTGTTGCTTATCTTCAAGGCTTACACCGTCTATAGGAGAGGGCAGCAATGCTGAACCGCCGCCGGATATAAGGCAAAGACAAATGTCAGTTTCTCTGGCGTTATCGATGAGTCGAAGGATTTGGTTTGTGCCATCGACTCCAGCTTGTGTCGGTTCATTTACACCGGCAGGACGAGCTCCATGCAGGTGCAGTCTCTTCAACGGTCGAACGCAGTCTTCGGGCACATTGATCCATCCATCGACTCTATCGAGTAATCCTGCATCTTCCATGACCGATTCAATTCCACTGGCCATACCGGCACCGGCTTTGCCACCGCCTATGACAATGATGCGTGAATCGGCGTTCAAGCTTAGTACCTGGTCGCCAATAACAATACTAGATGAGTCAGCCTTGAGAGCACCCCTGACGAGTTGCTCACTATCGACCGAATCGACACCATGTTGCCAAATCGCGAGGGCATCATCGATAGGACGGGAAGGTGAATTTATGGAGTTAGTCATTATCTCAGTGTTTTATACGGAGCACGTCCATCCATTGCGCGTCGTGTGCAACGGTTACTTCGCCAATAGGGTTGGATGTATCGGCAGAGAAGGCCATACCGATCAAGTATCTTGAATCACCGTCGCTGAATCTACCCGTGATACTGGACCAATGGGAGCCTACCCCTTTGTTTCCTGGCAGGCTGACATTGTTGAAGAACGATTGCTTAAATCCTTCCACGCTCGGTTGACCCTCCCAGCCACGGAATATCGGTTTGTGAGAATCGACAATATCCATGAAGTGCGGAATTAGATTTTTTAGAGTCGCCGGTAAATCTTGCTTACTAGGAAGTGTGGCACTGCGTCCGATGGGAGCAATAACAAGCACTCGCAACTGGACGGGCATGGAATAAAATTCGATGCCCGGCTTGTCACTCACTGCCACAATTGGCAGTGCTAAGAGGTCAATCGTAAGGTCAGCAATGTCATCGCTGCCATGGCTATCCGGCCCTCTCAATCTCCACCACCAGATCACAGCGATCACCAAAACCGCCGCAACCACCGCAATTCCCCAACCCTCAATCATGGACACCCACTTTTTAAAACATAGACTGTCTATTAATTCTGCGCAGATAAACTATAGACTGTCCATAAATTTCAAGTCATTTCCCCCTTTGCTTTAAGGGGTTTCTAGTAAATTACACTTCGGCCAACTATAGACTGTCTATGATTTTAGTTTGGAGCGAAGATACTCTGAGTTGGCGAAGTTAATGGGTTTTGCTGAGTTTGAAATGCTGGCCTGGACTTGGGATGGCGTGGTTGTTCGAGCAACTGAACACTCACATTGTCGATCTTGGCTTCGCCGATTCCCATCATGACGAATGTCACAGTGACATTACCGTCACTCGGTGCCATTCTCAAAAATGTGAATGGCTGCCAACCAGATGTTTGATGAAACCTCTCTGCTAGGCTTGCACCACCGATTGAATCGAATATCAATAGTCCATCCCCATTTGAAATAAGCTTCTCAGGAACATTTACCCAACCGTTTATCTTGACCATTTGTCCAGCGTGTACAGCAACGGGTGGGCTGGAAAGCCACATGGGAGATTCAGCAAATAAACCATCAAGTAGCCGGTCATCCGAAATAGACGTGTTTATTTTTAAACAGTGACGTCCTTGCCGAACAAATTCGGATGACATTGATACTACGGATTTGATTGAATGACTGGGATGCCTGTAGTGCTGCCATTTTTGATTTACTAGTGTTGTGAGTGACTCGAAGCCCCCACCACGTAGGCGATTGGTGGACCAATTTCCTGATGATACATTCGACATTGAATTCACATAGGCAGGTAATGTCTCAAACGCGAGTAACAGCGGATGTGCAACCGGCGACGGCCATTTGTCTAATTGCGCATTCCAAATCTTATATCGTATGTGGTCAATGGAATGGTGAGCACGGGCTATCAGGTTTTCGGCGAGCTCCCATTCTTGATTAAGCAAACGATGACGCGATTGCTCAATTAATTCAGTTGCCATAACAATATCAGTATTTATCAACTCATCAGGAATCGCAGTGTGAACCGTACGTATCACCTTAATAGTGTTTTGTAGCTTGAGATTGAGCAGGTCCTGTTGTGAGGAGAGAATCCGATTCTGATTATCGGATATCGTTCTTTGCAAATAGTCTCGAACGAGTGGATCAGCAGTAAGGACAATTAGTTTTACAGGGTTATCAAGATCCAAGTTGATAATTGTTGCACCAGCACGTTGGCTTTTTATACGCTTGATAGAAGCCGGAGATATTTCATATGACTTATATGTAATGGGAACACTTGGAATGGAGAGATTGAGGATTCTCTGATTCATAGTAATGGACGTGTACTCTTGTTTATCAAATACAAAAACAAGCCGTGCACGTTGTGTTTGAATTAATCTTGCTTCGACTGTATCATCACCGGTCTTAATCTCGCCGCTTGTCGTTCCACCGGCGATCCATGGTTCGAGTAATTGGATTTCCCGATTTACCAAGAACACCGCATGCTGGCGATCTCGCGTATTAAGGTCTGCATGGTCAAGGCGTGTGGATGACTGGAAATACAGACCGCGTGCACCCAATGCAACACTTCTTAAAACCTGTTCACGAATCACAGAGTAAGAAATCGAAGCCGTTGGCTCTATTCCGATGGCCATCGTTTGCCACTGCGAGAGAATCTCTTTGGACGGTTGAGTTTGGATATTTATCCAAAATGGCGACCCTCTTTTTAATCGGCTAAAGAGATTAGTCAATTGCTCCGTTGCATGTGGTCGCGACATGGTTGAACAGTGATGACTCCAATCGAGTCGGCAAATGTCGGAATGCCTACTGAAAATGTGATGTTGTTCAATTGCGTTTACCACCGTTGGTCGCTGCAAATGTTCCCCCGACCGCCGAATTTCATGTGAATGTGCCATGACATCATTGAGTTCATTGCGTCTGATATCATCACCGTAATCCCAACAGATTACGCTCTTCAGGATATTCGCAGGAATTGTGTTTGCTGATTGGCTATATGGAGCGGTGAACCAGATCCCTAACTGTGACGCTAATGCTGCTTCATCAGGCAGCGGCAGACGATTTAATGCAATGACGTTAAATCCTAATTCAGCAAGGAATTGAATGGGTTCGCCGTTATGCTTGACTACGCGTGGAAAAAACGGTCGATCGTCAACATACGTCATGGAACCGCGAATGATGATCGGGCTGGGTATTACTTGTCCTGTGACATGCTGACTTCCGGAAAACGAGGCTTGCTGATTACCTTCAGAACCGACACCAACGGTGGTTCTTGACATTGAGAAATCGTCGAGCCAGAGACTAGTTGTGCCAGGATCGCTATAAGAGTTAAGGACAATCATATCGATATATGCCTGTCGTGCATCAAGGTGTGATCCGAACTGGGATCTTAACGCAGGAACTCTCTGGAAGAGTTGTGAACGGATTAGTGGGACGGATAATTGCTGCCAATGGTTCACATCATCGTATGTCGTTCCAGGTAGTAAGACTGTTACGGGTTTCTTCGTATGTGGGTCAATTGTGCGCGGCAGTACAACTCTAGCGAAAAGTTGTAGGTGAGGATGGTTGGATTTGATCCAGAGGCTGGGATTGAGTTCGTCTATGAGTCGAGCGGGACTCACTGAATACTGTATATAGGCGTACGTTCCCTGACCGTGCGCAACTTTTAGATATTCAGAACCATTACCACTGTGAGACTCATCAAAGACACGTTGATGCTGAATCTTGATTAGACGTGTATCGGTTTTCCCCAATTTCCAGGACGGCTCTGAAGTCTCAAATGAGTCATGATCCGCCTGTACATGAGTGGAAGCGACGAGTAAAAGCGCAAAGGCAGACACAACGTGCGTGACGCCTTTTAAAAAGCAAAGCTCCGTCCATGGTTTGCAACACATGTTGCTACGACCTCGAGCAATCCATTGCTCTTAGTAAATCGATTCACACCACGTAATTTGGCACCCCTGTTGTACTTATCAGGGCGATGTGAGAAGGTTTTGTAGCAGGGAAACTGGATTCATGTCTAGATCGCTTAAAAGACCTTGTAGTTAATTCGGTTCGACTTACATTTGACATCAAATGACAGCTCAGCAAAGATCGCTTGCAAACACAGACAACGTGTTTAAGACCATGATGTATTTGGCTGCGCCAGTGTTCATTGAGCAGTTATTTGCAATGCTAGTTGGTTGGGTGGATTACTGGCTGGCTGGACGGTTTCTTGAGCCATCTCATCTGGCAGCCATGGGACTCATGGCATATATCATCTGGGTAATTCCTTGTGTGTTTAGTGTTGTCGCGATTGGTGCTACAGCACTTGTTTCGAGATTCTACGGTGCCGAAGATTTCAAGATGGCCCGTCGTGCGACCAACCAAGCCGTGTTCATGGGAATCATCATGATGACAGTGATCACTCTTCTAGCTGCCTTATTTCATCGAGAGTTAATTGAGGTCATGCAGCTGGACCCAGTACCGACTGAATTAGCAATTGAGTATCTCGATTGGATTATTTGGGTGATCCCGTTCATGGTTATGTTGCAAGTTGGTCGTGCGTGTCTTCAGGGGGCCGGAGATATTATCAGTGGATTCCTGACTATGGTCCTCGTAAATATTCTCAACATGCTCATAAGCGCGGCGTTAGTAACAGGCTGGGGACCATTTCCGCAACTCGGATGGCAAGGACTCGCTGTAGGTACAGCTGTAGCCTACTTTATCGGCGGGTTAATTACACTTGGACTTCTATTATGCAATCGATTTGGACTCGGATTGCGATTGAGGCTATTAAAGCCTGACCCGGATATGCTCAAGCGAATTCTCCGAATTGGCGTGCCGGGTGGAATTGACATGGTTTGCGTGGTGTTTTTTCAGATGTGGTTTCTGACGATCATCAATTCACTTGGCACTGTCCAAGCTGCTGCCCACGCAACTGCACTCAGGATCGAATCACTTGCCTACTTACCGGGTCATGCATTCTCCGTGGCCGCCACAACATTAGTTGGACAATTCCTTGGGGCTAAGAAGCCCAAGGAAGCAGAACGCAGCGCATTACTTGCAAGTGGGGTTGGTGGTGGCTTCATGAGCCTTGTAGGCATACTGTTCTTTTTTGCCGCAGTTCCACTTACTGGATTCTTTGCAGGTGAACACACAGGTGAAGCTGTAGCCCTTTCTGCTCCACTCATTCAAATTGTCTCGGTTGCGATGCCAGCATTGGCTGTCGTAATTATTCTGACCGGTTCCTTACGAGGCGCCGGCGATACTAAGTGGCCGCTGATTTTTTCAATGATTGGTCTCGTCGTAATCAGGATCCCCATTGCTTACTATCTGGCATGGGATGAGTTTACAATCCCGATTCTCGAATGGCATGTTACAGGGATGAATCTAGGAGTCGTCGGTGCTTGGTATGCAATGGTGGTTGATATCATTATCCGCTCGTTACTTGTCGGCGGCAGATTCCTACACGGTGGTTGGAAGGACGTTAAAGTTTAGCCAGCCTGTACCTCGTCTTTGCGGCTAATCAACTGTAATAGTGCTGCACGAAGCTGCCGCATCTTGAGCGGCATTTGCAGCATCCCCTGCAGATTGCTTAGATTTGCCGAGCTTGCAAACTGATGTTGATCACGTTCGGCAATGAGGATAGCCGGAACCCGCTGGGTTCGCGGTGTTTCACTGATCATGTTGAAGGCATCCAATCCGTTTTCCCCTAACTCAGCTGTGCAGAATATTGCACAATCGACAAGTTCCGGCTCGTCGTGTAGACGAGCTACGGCACGATGTGCATCCGTCATGACCAGAATGCGATAGCCACGATCACCAAGCTGTTTCCGTAGCAATTGCTGCATGCTTTCGCGCGGGTCGACTAGAAGAATCGTGCGTCCTTCGCCCTCGCGTTTAATTTCACCACGTCTCTTTTGTGTTGAGCTACCTTCTTCAGATTCTTCATCATTGCTACGGCGATCTAGTAGTACACCTTCGGCGCCTATTACAGCTTTTAAGTCGAGTAGCATTTTGTCATGGTTTGGATACCGTTTGTCTGGGTCAAATGAGATTGCTTTATTGATGATGGATAAAACACTCGTCGGTAAACCACGAACGTATTTACTGATGGGAGGAATGTCACGGTATCGTGAAACGTTCAGTCGTTGAATTCGATCCCGTGTTTCAGCCAAAGGAGGGTGGCCAGCAAGCATGTGATAAAGCATGCATCCCACAAAAAATACATCGCTGCGCGGATCGTTACGGGGTACGTGTGTTGCACGTTCAAGTCCGGCATAATCGATACTGCGGGGATTAGCCGCGTTTGCAAATTCTTTGTCGGTTTTGGCGTCGGATTTAACCATGGATGCTAATCCGAAGTCCACCAACTTGGCTCGTCCACGACTGGAAATAAGTACATTGGAGAGCTTTAAGTCGCGATGGGTAATCCCACCTTCGTTTAATGCGTGAGCCAGTCCACTCGTAATGTCACTAATGATCTTCAGCGCTTCACCTAACTCCATGTGTTTTCGGAGTTTCACAAAGTCCCGTAGGTTTTGGCCTTCAACGAAGTCCATCACCATGTAGTACCGACCACGTTGCGAGTCCACATGTTGAACAGGGACAATGTTTGGATGACGCAGAGGCATCACAAGTCGTGCCTCTCGTAAAAACTGCTCGGTGGCAGAAATATCGTCGCTGTAGCGTAAACGGAGCACTTTGACTGCGCGCACAGTGTTGTTGCCGCTCTGGTGATCCACGGCTCTGTATACTCTGGAGAATGTACCAGCACCGACTAGATACAGGATCTTATAATCGCCATAGAAGTATCCATCGCGTATACCTGAAGCTATTCGCTCCAGTTGCCAGTTCGTTAATAGCTCTTTCCGTAGAAGAACACTTGAAAATTGCTCATATGAAGCATCGTGACGTCCTACTTCGCCCCACACCTTATCCAGATCCTGCGTTGATACGATGCCGGTATCAAAACAGAGTTGTGCAAGTCGCTCTGCAGTTAAGTCTGGCATTTGGCACTCAGTGAAGAATCGAAAAAGATCGTGGTAACAAGGATGTCTTGTTAGTAATTATCGGCACATTTTGTCGATTTGTCACGGCGAAGTTTCAATTCAGCAGGGTCGTTTGTAATCCCGGTTGTGTTTGACAGATTTCTAGGTGGTTAGTGATCGAGGATAAACTCGTTACTGTTTAGTAGAGCCCACCAAATATCTTGGAAAACCTGTACAGCATCCACATTAGGGTCCGAAACGAGATCTAAAACAACCGTAGATTCTTGTTGAGTTGGCTTTCTTGAAAGAGCTGCCAGAAACAGGTGTTCAAGCTTTACCTGATTTTCCATTTCGCTGCGAATGATATTGCCAAGTGTAGTGTTGTCATCAAGATCTGTGACTTTTTGCATTAATTCGCCATTCATCATCGCGAGACTTTGACGAATGTCACCATTGAACAGATTTGACTCATTGCCTTCGTCGGTATCCATGTTTTGAACAAACCGCCCAAGCCACGCTCGTTGTGCTAATTCCTGAGTGCGAAATGCATTGGGATCGCGTTGAATGCCAGCGAGTACCTGAAGTGATTGATAGACTTCTTCCGGTTGTAGTTGCCTAGTGTAATACCGGCTAAAAAGTGGTGAGCTACCCAGTTCTGGGCTATCGAGATCATTGGTGGGCGAATAGGTACTGGATCGACGAAACGCATCGCTTAATACCATCCACTTCATGATCATTCGCAGATCATATTCTGATGCCATGGTTTGCCGGGCCAGTAATTCAAAAAGCTTTGGATGACTGACGGGGTTATGGGGACCTAAGTCGTCAACCGGTTGCGTGAAACCAAACCCAAAGAAGTGTGACCAAAGTCGGTTTACAACGGATTTTGCTAAGAGTGGAGAATGCCTAACGAGCTTTGCCAGCCATTCGCGTCGATCAAACTCTGCTAATTCACCACTATTTATATTTGCTTTTTGACCGAGGAACGCAGGATATGCAACTCGGATTTCCCCAGTTGGTTGTTCAAAATAACTCTCTGCATTTTCCAGGCTCTTTGATTTGCCAACATAGTCGACATTTGCCAATGACGTGCTTCCATCGTTCAGTTGAGCTGTGGTTGTTTGAGCAAAGAATGCATCCATCTCCCAGAATTGATTTTGAGCAACCTTGGATCCCGGGTGTGAGTGGCATTGAGCACATTGGAGTTTTTGTCCAAGAAACACTTCACTTGTTCGTGAGGTTATAAGCGTTGTGTCATCGCCAATCAAACAGAGTATGTAGTTCGCGGCTCCGTTGTATTCATCACTGGTTGGATCATCATTGCCGGTTGCGCTAATCAACTCAAATGCAATCTGGTCGAAGGGAATGCGGCGTGCAAAGCTGTCTCGCATGAATTTCAGAAGCCCGGCGCGGTTTGTGAGGCTCTCTTCCGATCCACCACGGCGTCCAACGAGTGCGTTTGTCCAGACAGTAGACCAGTGTCGTGAAAACTCCTCTGTATAGTTGTCATCATTTAGCAATAGGTCGACCAGGGATTCATATCGCATTGAATCATCGTACGACAGGAAAGATTCCAATTCATCCACGGTGGGTACTCGTCCTATTAGTCGTAGATACGTTCGACGACACCACTCTTCATCTTGGCAATACTTTGATGGCTCCAACTCGAAATCTTGCCAAGCCGATTCAATCTGAGCGTTGATGGTGGCAATGATTGTGCTATTTTCTTTCAGTGTAATGGTCTCGG
>JAKUOW010000040.1 GCA_022451045.1 Pirellulales bacterium
GTTTTACGTCCCCCTCGTATGTAATAAATAGTTTCGCCGGTTTCAGATCCCGATGCACAATACAGTGGTTATGAGCATGCTGTAAGGCACTGCAAATTGGTATCCCGTAACGAATAGTTTCTTCCCAGGTTAGTTTTCCATGGGTGCGGAGGAGCTGTTTCATCGTTCCACCTTCAACCGTTTCCATGACGTAGAACAATTGGCCGTCGTGCTCGCCACCGCCGTAATAGCCGACGATATTGGGATGGTCCAGCTTTGAGAGGATTAGCATTTCCCGTTCAAAACGGCTTGAAATGTTGGGGTCCTGAGAAAGTGTGGGAAGCAACACTTTGACCGCAACCACATCGCCAGTAGCTACTTCGGTAGCCCTGTATACGGTGCCGACTGTGCCAACGCCCAGTACATCACCAAGTTCAAACTCTTCAAATCGACGTTTTGCCATCAGAAAACGTATTTACTGTGTGGAATGCGGTTTTGCGATTAGGTAATTGTGCTTGGTATTATAGAATAAACGTGTTCGAAAATACGATTTATGCAGTGTCTTTAGATTGCGTCTGGTATGTCATCAAAGCAAGACAATCGATGCGTGGGCCCCTTAAACCGCCGAAATTGGATCCAGCTTGGCGGATTGAGTATGGGCGCATTTTGCTCAGATGTAATGCCGTCCGATTCATTAATTGGCAAACTTCAGGCAACAGAAACACGTCGTGGCCCAACTGATGCAAACGGTGAGGTATTACCTCACTTGTCAGATGACTTCAGTGTCATCTTGTTCTGGGCCAACGGCGGACCAAGTCATATCGATCTTTTTGATATGAAGCCGGAAGCACCAAGCGAATATCGAGGGCCGCTTCGCCCGATTTCCACCAATGTAAATGGATTAGAAATCTGCGAGTTGATGCCAAAGCTATCCCAAATGGCGGATAAGTACACCATTGTTCGAAGCCTCTTTCACGAGCGTGCAGAGCATTCCGGCGGTACTAACCGCTTCTTAACAGGTTACCCATCCATTGCGGCAAACCTTCCTCGCAGTGAGTTTCCTGATATGGGAAGCATTGTGGCCAAGCACTTAGAAGACCAAACCGCTGAGATTCCAGCATTTATCGCGAACACGCCCTCCTACGGTGCCGGGCCGGCATACCTTGGGCCGGCATGTGAAGCCTATATGCCAAACCCGGATATGCAAACGGCTAGCGGTGCGAATCGTTATGAGCCTGTACCCATTTATCGTACGCCCGATGCGAGCGATGACTTGTCGGTATCAGATCAGGGAATCATCAATTTGCGTCGACGGCGAACGGTTTTGCGTGAATTGGACCGAATTAGCCGCGATATCGACAGGACAAAATCGATGTCAGCAATGGATGTTTTTCAACAACGTGCCGCATCAATGTTAAGTTCAACAAAGACGCGGGATGCTTTCAATCTGGAGTTGGAGCCCGAGTCTGTTCGTCGCCGGTACGGTGATACACACTGGGGCAAGAGTCTTCTGACCTGTCGCCGATTGGTCGAGGCTGGTGCGAGATTTGTGCAATGTCAGGCAACCTTCAGGCTGCGTCCGGAAACGGGACGTACGAGCACGTGGGACGATCATAGCGTCAATGCGCACATCTTTAAGTCTTACGAGGAAAAGGTACCGGTACTGGACCACACGGTTTCCGCGTTAATCGAAGATTTATACGCCAAGGGGTTGGATAAACGGGTGCTATTCATTTTTTGCGGCGAATTCGGCCGAACTCCCACCATTAGAAACCAGGATGCAAGTGGCAGACCCGGACGAGATCATTGGCCAGGTGCGATGAGCATATTTCTATCCGGCGGCGGTATGCAAATGGGCCAAGTCATAGGCGCAACCGACTCAAAGGCTGCGGCGCCGGTTGACCGCATCATGAATAGCAACTGTCTGTTGGCCACGATTTATCAGAAATTCGGTATCGACGCTCATCGGTCGTTTATTGACAACGCAGGACGCCCGATGCCGATTCTTACTCATGGAGAGCCGATTGCAGAACTGCTCTAGTTGCAAGGTAATACTATTTAACCGGCGAATGGCAGATGTTGGTTGATAGATGGAAAATTACGGTTGTGGTAACCTTAAAGTAACGGCGTGTTTTGATTCGAAGCAAGCCGTTGAGTGTGGATCTTTCTTAGTAATGAAAACGAAAGTCAGGACTTTCATGTACCGAGTGCTTAACTCAAAAATGGCGAGATTCGCTGTTCTAAAAATGAGCCGCGCATGTGTTTTTACATTACTCCTTGCGGTTACTAACACGGCATCAGCGGACGAAAAAGTGGACTTTAATCGCGAAGTGCGGACGGTGCTGGCGAACAGTTGTTTTACTTGCCACGGACCGGATTCGGCAGAACGCAAAGCTGAATTGCGTCTTGATACACTTGTCGGAGCGACCAGAGATCTTGGTGGATATGCAGCAGTTGTCCCAGGCGATGCATCGAAGAGCGAAATTATCGCCCGGTTAAAGTCTGATGATCCTGATCTGCGGATGCCGCCTGCGGGTAGCGGAAAGCAAATCAGTCCGGAGCAAATTGAAGTACTTGAAAAGTGGATCAATCAGGGTGCGGAATATCGCGGGCATTGGGCATACGAACGAATCGAGCGTCCTGAAACACCTGTCGTTAAACAAGTGAATTGGGCAACCAACGCAATCGATAAGTTTGTATTGGCGAAACTGGAATCAGAAGGGATGTCACCCTCAGAAGCAGCTGACCGCTATGTGCTGATTCGTAGAGTTGCTCTGGATCTAACCGGACTACCTCCAACCATTGAACAGGTTGACGCATTCGTAAACGACAAAAGCGACAAGGCTTATGAGAATCTCGTTGACTCACTGCTCGAGTCATCCGCCTACGGAGAGCGATGGGCAGTGATGTGGCTTGATTTAGCCCGTTATGCAGACTCTGCAGGATATGCTGACGATCCGCCACGTACGATTTGGCTTTATCGTGACTGGGTAATTAAAGCGCTTAATAAGAATCTGCCGTTTGATCAATTTACGATTGATCAATTAGCCGGTGACTTGCGGGAGAATCCGACGGAAGAACAGCTTATGGCGACGGCGTTTCACCGAAACACACTTACAAATAGCGAAGGTGGCACGAATGACGAAGAGTTCCGAAACGTGGCAATCGTCGATCGCGTCAACACGACGATGCAGGTTTGGATGGGTACGACGATCAGGTGTGCCCAGTGCCATAATCACAAATACGACCCATTGTCACAGAAAGAATATTTCGAGCTGTTTGCGTTCTTTAACAGCACCGAAGATGCAGACCGCCGGGATGAGTCTCCACTTTTGACAGTGATGACAGATGAAATGAAGCAGAAGCGAGCGGACATCGAGCTAGCCATTAAAGAAGTCGAAGCCCAGCTTGTTCCGTCGAATGAAGATGTACAGTTAAAACTCGACGCATGGAAAACAATTGCTGCTCGTGATTTGTCATGGAAGTCGATCAGGCCAACAGATGTTAAGTCTGCCGGCAATGCGACGTTTACCATTGCAGAGGACGGCGCGGTACTGGTATCCGGTGAAAGTCCGGACAAAGACTCGTACACCGTGGATCTTGATCTGGATGCCGGTGGCATCACAGGCCTTCAGATCGAAGCACTGGCGCACGATTCGCTTGAATCGAAAGGGCCAGGACGGATTGGTAACTTCGTCTTGTCAGAATTGTCGGTGTTAAATCAAACGGAAGCGACGAAACAACGGCAAGGACGATTTGTGCGTTTAGATCTGCCAGGTGACGGTAAGATGATTCATGTTGCCGAGGTTCAGGTGTTTGACGGTGAAAAAAATATCGCAACCGATGGAACAGCGACTCAATCCAGCACCGATTTTGGTGGACCACCAGAGCGCGGGATCGATGGCAATACAGATGGAACATATACCAATAACAGTGTGACCCACACTGCAGTATCAAAAGATCCATGGTGGGAAGTAGATCTGGGCGCTGTAAAGGGAATTGATAGTGTCGTTGTTTGGAATCGGACAGACAATAATTTGCAAAGCCGTTTAAATGGTGTAATTGTCTCTATCCTTGACGACAAACGAAACGTGATTTTCAAGGAGGTCTTGGCAACGGCGCCTGAAAAGGATGCAAAAATTGATATTACGGGTGCCATACCCGTTTCGATCGCAACTGCATCAGCTGATTATGAACAAAAGGGAGATGGCAACAATCAGCCTGGTTGGCTCGCCAACCAGATTATTGACGGTAAACGAGATGCCACTAATAACGGTTGGGCGGTGGCTGGTGCCACGGGGCAGGCAAACCTTGCAGTGCTTCAGTTTAAAGAAGCTGTTGGTTCATCAGATGAACCACTCAAACTGAGGCTCACGTTGGATCAAAACTATGGCGGCAAACACACATTAGGACATTTTCGTATCAGCGTCACATCAATTGACGGTGAAGTTCGAGTCCTGCCGCGAGCGGTTAATCAGGTTCTGGCAAAGGCAGAAAGTGAATACCAGGAAGCAGATAGAAAGGTTCTGCTGGATTATTACAGCAAGGTTGTTCCGCCGTCAAAAGAGCTCACAGAACAAATAGCAAAGCTCCAGGGTGAACTAAACGGTATCAAGGGAAGTACAGTACCGATCATGCGTGAGTTACCAATGGACAAAAAACGGGTAACCAAGATTCAGGTACGCGGAAACTTCCTCATTACCGAAGATGAAGTGAGCGAAGCGACTCCGGAAGTCCTGCACGCGTTCCCCGAAGGTGAACCGCTTAATCGGCTTGGTTTAGCTCGCTGGATCGTGTCCAGAGAGAACCCCCTCACATCTCGCGTGGTTGTCAATCGCTATTGGGAGGCACTTTTCGGTGCAGGACTGGTTGGTACGAGTGAAGAATTTGGTACGCAGGGTGACCTGCCATCACATCCACAATTGTTGGACTGGTTAGCGATTGAACTGATGGAAAATGGCTGGGACATAAAACAGTTACTTAAAACGATGGTGATGTCCGCAACCTATCGGCAATCCTCTGCGGTAGATGAAGCTGGATTGGAAGCAGATCCATCAAACCGTCTCCTTGCACGCGGGCCGCGGTTCAGGATGTCGGCAGAGATGATCCGTGATAACGCTCTGGCTGTTAGTGGATTGTTATCATCCAAGATGTTGGGTCCGTCAGTACAACCGCCACGTCCCAATCTTGGGCTGAAAGCGGCGTTTGGCGGCTCAACCGACTGGTCGACCAGTCCCGGTGAGGATAAGTACCGGCGTGGCTTGTACACGTCTTGGCGGCGCAGTATTCCATATCCGTCGATGGCCGCGTTTGATGCACCGAGTCGAAATGTTTGTACGATAAGCCGAGGTCGAACGAATACGCCGCTTCAAGCGCTCGTGACCCTTAACGACCCGGTTTACGTCGAGGCGGCACAGGCGTTGGCCCGCCGCATCGACCAAGAAGGTGGTGAATCCGCATTGGAAAAGGCGACGTATGCATTTCGAAGTTGTCTTGCCCGGCATCCCAGCGACTTGGAACTCCAGCGTGTGGTAGAGTTATTTGAACGATTGAAGACGGACTACGCCGAAACGCCGGAAGAAGCAAAGCTAATGGCAACATCAGAGCTTGGCGAAGCCTCTGAATCAGCCGATATCATAGACTTAGCGGCCTGGACGGTCGTAAGTAATGTCCTGTTAAACCTTGATGAGACGTTAGTTAAGAGGTAATTTGCGATGAATTCTCTGCAACAGCAGCAACTTCAACATGTGACTCGCCGGCATTTCCTGCAAGGATCGTGTGCCGGATTAGGCGCAGCCGCATTAGCATCGCTTCAGTCTGACAGTGCAGTAGCGGCGCCGACAGTGGCGAATCCGCTCGCAGCACGTGCAGGTCATATTCCGGCGAAAGCCAAGCGTGTAATCTACCTCCACATGGCAGGGTCGCCTCCGCACCTGGACTTGTTTGATTACAAGCCGGAATTGGTTAAACGAAATGACGAACCATGCCCAGATGAGTTTTATGAAGGAAAGCGTTTTGCATTTACCTCGGCACGTCCGACGCTGCTAGGAACTCCGCAACCGTTTGAGCAGCATGGGGAAACAGGGAGCTGGTTTTCCGCAGCAATTCCGAATCTCGCAAGCGTCGCGGATGAACTGACGGTCATCAAAAGCATGTATACCGAGCAGTTTAACCATGCTCCAGCGCAGTTACTACTTTACACCGGTTCGCCCAGACAAGGCCGTCCGTCGATGGGCAGTTGGGTGACGTACGGCCTTGGTAGTGAAAACGCGGACCTGCCTGGTTTTGTAGCGTTGATCTCCGGTGGAGTAAGTCCCAGCGGTGGTAAAGACTGTTGGGGAAGTGGATTCCTACCATCAGTATTTCAGGGCGTTCAATGTCGAAGTAAAGGAGACCCAGTCCTCTATGTTTCGAATCCGAAGGGTATGAACCGAGGCATCAGACGTAAAAGCCTCGATGCACTGCGGGATTTAAATCAATTACAAGCAGACGAATTAGGAAGCCCCGAGACTGTTACCCGAATCGCGCAATACGAATTGGCGTTTCGTATGCAAATGTCAGTGCCGGGCGTGATGGACATCTCGAAAGAAACAAAAGAGACGATCGAAGCATATGGTGCAATGCCGGGTGAGTCGAGTTTTGCAAACAACTGTTTGCTGGCAAGACGACTTGCAGAATCCGGTGTGCGATACATCCAGCTCTTTGACTGGGGATGGGATTTCCACGGCACCAACAAGAGTCGCGGTATTCGAGATGGTCTGGTTGATCGCTGTAAGCCAATGGACAAAGCTGTCACGGCGCTGATCAAGGATTTGCGTGATCGCGATATGCTCGATGAAACACTAGTGGTATGGAGTGGTGAATTCGGCCGTACCCCGTTCCGTGAAGGACGTACGGCAAAGAGCGACGTGCTTGGCCGCGATCACTTCCCGGATTGCTATAGCCTGTTTATGGCTGGTGGCGGACTAAAACCAGGAAGTTACGGTGCGTCGGACGAATTAGGCTTTACGCCGGCTGAAAACAAGGTGCATATCCATGACTTGCAGGCAACAATTCTTAACCAAATGGGAATAGATCACGAGCGTCTAACCTACCGATTCCAGGGACGTGACTATCGGCTGACTGATGTACACGGCAACGTCATCAAGGATATTGTCAGCTAAGAATGCAGCAATCGTAATTGAATCCGTGATAAGGTCTCCCGAATGTCAAATCTAGAGTCTGGCCATCGCGGTAAGTCGTGGACGATATATCTGTTCTTATTGCTATTCTCAGCTACACTGCTGAACTATGCTGCGAGATTCGTGTTCACACAGAATACGAGTAATATTCAATTTGAGTTTAAAGAGAATCAGCAATTCTCTAGCTTGGAGGAATTACGCGAAGCAGCGGACGCCGATCCAGATGTCTCGATCGATGCACATTTGGATAAGTCGGCCTACGCCGATGCGGCCTCAAACTTTTCGCTCGGATTTGCCTTCGGGGCTCTGATATTTGGCACTTTGGCTGATGTAATCAGTGTTAGATTGCTATACCCATTGGTTGTCGTGGTTTGGTCCATTGCTGGGATTGCTACAGGAATGGTTGATACGGTTACGGGGCTATGGATCAGCCGGCTCTTTGTTGGATTGTTTGAGGCAGGGCATTGGCCTTGTGCATTGCGGACAACACAGCGGACCTTTCACCCGGCTCAACGCACCGGAGCAAATAGCATTTTGCAAAGCGGTGCTTCGATTGGCGCCGTCTTAACACCGCTGCTTGTACTGTTTTACCTTCACAACTATCCGACTGAGTGGCGTCATGCATTTTTAATTGTCGGAGTCTGTGGTGTACCCTGGGCAATTTGTTGGCTGTTAGTGGTGCGTGAGTCTGATATTACGCAGCCTGTAATTCAAACGGACGAAACAAGCGCAGGTGTTGGGACGAATCAGGAACTGGTAGAGATACCGTTTTGGAATATCTTTACGACAAGAAGATGGTGGGTGCTCCTGTTTACGGTCATTTGTATAAACACCGTCTGGCACTTCATCAGGGTGTGGATGGTTGATTGGCTGGAAAACGTGCATGGATACGAAAGTGATTTTGTAGCCCAGTTCACCTCGGCATATTTTCTATCCACATTTGCAGGAGCATTAGCATCGGGGGCGGTCATCTCATGGTTGGTGAAAAAAGACTGGAATGTGCATAAAGCTCGCATGACTGCGTTTGTTGTGTTTGCTTGTCTAACCGCGTTGATTGTCCCGGCAGCCTTTATGCCCAAGGGCGGTCTTTTACTCTTTGTGTTGCTTGTGGTGGCCTTTGGATCATTAGGGCTATTTCCGATTTATTATTCGCTTAATCAGGAAATCTCAGCAAAACACCAGGGCAAGGTCGGCGGTAGCTTAGGCTTTGCCACATGGTTCCTGTTATATTTCTTTCATGGCTGGGTCGGCGAGTTGTTAGAGGTCAATCCAGATAGCAGGCAGACGATCTTCTGCGCTGTTGGATTACTTCCTTTTGTGGCCTTCTTTGTGCTTAAGTATTGTTGGGGACAACGTCCACAATCGCCAGTCACTTTATTAGAGTCCTAAGATCAATGGAAAGTTAGCGATCGATGCAAGATATTCGTGTAGCAGCCATTAGCATTAACAGTCCGCTGGATAGCGGAATCGGGATGTTGGAAACCGTTGATCAATGGACACAAAAAGCGGTTGAGGAAGGTGCTGAGTTTTGCGTCTTCCCGGAATTGCAGATTTTTGGACATTGTAATCCTGCAACGTGGGACTTAGCCGAGGCGGTTCCGGGCGGTGAGGCAACTCAAGGCTGCATTGAGATAGCAAGACGTCACAATGTCACAATCTGCATGGGTATCAGTGAAAAAGAAGACGATATTGTGTTCAATACTCAGTTTCTAGTAGGACCCGATGGCTACATTGGTAAGCAACGGAAGATTCATCTGTCGCGCGATGAAGTATTGTTCTACAAGGGTGGACGCGAGTTACCCGTATTTAATATCGGTAAATGCAAAGTCGGGATGATCATTTGCTATGACAATCAGTTTCCCGAACTCGCTCGTATCCTCGCACTACGCGGAGCCGATCTACTAGTGATGCCGCACGCTGCGAGAATCAAAATGTGGGATGAAACACCGGAATCAATGGCAGATGCTCGTCAGGATACCCATAGGTATTTCACATCCTGTTATGCCCAGCGTGCCAGAGAAAACGCCTGTTTTGCAGTGATTGCAAATCAAGCCGGACGTGCCGGGTATGTGGATACCTATCCAACCGATTCTCCAAACCAGCCACATCATTGTGGTGCCGCAATCGTATTTGGACCTGATGGTGAATGTCTGGCATCATCCCAACAGGATATTATTCAGGATGAAATGGTCGTAGTTGAACTTAAGCAAGAACAGCTTGCGGCCGAGCGTAGCCTGCCTAATTACACGCTCAAGACTCGGCGTCCCGAATTGTATGACGAGTTGGTAAAAGAACAGGTCAAGTGGTAGATATCGCGGCACGCAGACACATACACAGGACTCGGCGAATACCAGATCACGACGGTGTTTGAAAACTAACCTGAGGCCGTCTTAGATCAGTTCTGTAATTGGTTCGCGGTGGTCAACCAGATACTGAGGACGTCCGGCCGGGTCAATCAACTGTGTTGTTGATACATCAATACCCAGATTGTGATACATAGTTGCAAAGATCTGCTGATGATGTACTGGACGTTCAATAGGTCGTTCAGCGTTCTTGCTGGACTTACCAACAACCTGACCAAGTCGCATTCCGCCACCGGCAAGAACACACATGGAAACGCCGTACCAGTGATCTCGACCAGCATTGTTATTGTTGATTCTTGGGGTTCTTCCAAATTCACCCCAGACAACAACCGTCGTGTCTTGATCCATGCCACGTTGGTGTAAATCTTCGAACAATGAGGCAAGGGCAACGTCCAGTTTTGGCAGTTGACGCTTTAGCGTCACAAAGTTGTTGCTGTGTGTGTCCCAGCCACCCCAATTGAATCCCACGACTCGAACGCCTGCTTCTACAAGTCGACGAGCTCTTAAGAAGGACTCACCATCTTTGGTGTATTTGTCGCGGATCTTTTGATCTTCGTTGTTTAGATCAAGGGCATCAGCAACACGGCCGGAAGTGACGACATCCACAGCTTGTTGCGTATAGGCATCAAGTGCATCCATTTGCCCGGAGTTGTCCGCAGCACGCTTAAGGCCATCCAGCTCTTTAAGTAGTGACGTGCGCGACGCAAGTCGATCGCTGGTCATACTGCCTGATAGCTTTAGATTGCCACCTTGTGGCTTATACGGCTTGTAAACAGCTCCAAGGTATCCAGGCCAACTGCCGTTATATCCGACAAATGGCGGTGCACCGTTTACGCTGCCAAGTAGGTGTGCGGCTACGCTACCGATGGATGGACGTCCGCCAATTCCACTCAGGCTCTTTCTGTCAAAACCAGTTTGGGTGTGATGATCACTGTGATCAGCGATGTTCCCAAAAATTGATCGTACGACAGCAAACTTGTCGCCGTGTTGAGCTAACTTTGGAAAGTGCTCACAAATATCCAGACCAGGTACGTTTGTTTGAATCGGTGCAAATTCACCACGGAATTCCGAAGCTGCATCTGGCTTAAGATCAAAGGTGTCTTGATGGGATGGTCCACCACTGAGGTGGATGTTAATCAACGCCTTGTGAGATGAGCCAACACCTTGTTCTGCTTCAGCTCGCAGGAGGTCTGCAAATGATAGTCCCCCGGCAGCCATCGATCCCACTTTGAGAAAGTTCCTTCGTGAAACGCCGTCACAGTATTTTGATGACTTCTTTGATTCGCTGATTGAGAACATCTTTACCCACCCCTAGTTAGTTTTTATTCAAACGAATTTGTTGTCGTTTTCACTACCGCAATAAGTATAACTCATGTCAACATGCTATTTTATTCTATCGGCTGTTGGCAATGCGAATAATTCGTATTGCCCCTCGATACAGGGGGTAGTTAGAGCCCTGAAGTAGTGAAAGTGGGTGGTTTAGCATTGATAGGTAGCCACTCTCTGTGGCAATCACCTTCGCAAGCTACCGCTTTAGTTTGTAATATGACGATATGAGAAATATGGAAAGTAACTGTTCAATTGACCGAGATTCCAGTCGTCGCACTTTTCTAAAGGCGTCGTTTGGTGCTTGTTCTGCGGCAACAATCGGAGCATTAAATGTGCCGTCTGACGTTTCAGCCAGTTCAACAACTGCTAAAGCAAAGACTACGATTCTGTTCTTTCTGTGTGGTGGTGCATCACATATCGATACATGGGATATGAAACCTGATGCTCCGGTGGAATACAGAGGGCCATTTAACCCAATACAAACCTCTGCCAGTGATGTTCGGCTAAGCGAGCATCTACCAATGACGGCGAAGGTTGCCCATCATTTAGCGGTCGTTAACTCGATTGATGGCACAGTAAATACGAACGATCATCACGGTGGCTATTACCACAATCTCACAGGCCACCGGCCGGATCAGTCATTTCGTACTGAAGGTAATAACCGTACACCGTATCCTGATGACTGGCCGTATATGGGCAGTGTTGTAGCAATGAAGAGAGTGCAACAGGGAGCGTTACCCAATGCCATCACATTGCCGCATAAGCCGAGTGTGGCACCCTTCACCAGACCAGGCCAATTCGCTGGCCGCTTAGGTGTGGAATTCGATCCGATGTATGTCATAGGTGAAGATGATAATCCAACGGAGTTTCGTGCACCGGCATTGGCACTTCAAGGCGATTTAACGGTCGACCGACTCACAAATCGCAAACAGCTACTGGACGTGATAGACCGCTCAAAGCGAGATTTTGAATCCTTCAGGCGGGTGAATAAATTCACGCGAGAACAAAAGAGGGCCGTGGAGCTGCTTACGGCAGCAGGTACTACGGAAGCTTTCGATGTTGCTTCAGAGCCAGAGGAAGTTAAGGAACGATACGGCAAGACGATCAACGGCATGAGTATGCTGCTGGCTCGCCGCCTTGCAGAACGTGAGATTCCGTTTGTTACGGTGTTTTGGCGAGAGAACACGAAGCTAAACAAAAAGTGTAATAGTGCTGGTGGTTGGGATACCCATGGAAATAACTTTACCTGCCTAAAAGAAAACTTACTTCCCGAATTTGACCGATGCTATTCAGCTCTTATCGAGGACTTGCACGAGAGAGGTATGTTGGATCAAACGGTCGTATTGGTAACATCGGAAATGGGACGCAAACCAAAGATTGGCGATCCGCGTAGTGGAGGTGCCAGTGGTCAGGGACGTGATCACTGGACATATTGCCTGACCGATCTGTTGGCTGGAGGTGGGATTCGCGGCGGAATCACTTACGGTTCTACAGATCGATTAGGTGGTTACCCAGCAGATCTTGTGGTAACACCAGCAGACATTACCAAGACTGTCTATCACTGCATGGGAATCGACGATCTTACGGCAACGGACGAATCGGGCCGAGTTTATAATCTGATTGAGGAAGGTCGCACGATCGATGCCATCATCTAGCATCGTTGCTGGCAAGACAAATTTCTGTAGAGCAGTCATCTAAAGTAAGGCGAGAGTTGTGTCGCAATCAGTACTCCATCCACGCGGTGGTTATCGTTACTTGCCAGGTATTTTTCCTTATTCGTGTGGAGTTGTTGCATCCAATGGTTTCGAAATCGTACATGTAACTCTAAAGTCTCAGCGGCCTTGGGCAGAGGGAATGAAGCTGGCACGTGAATTCGTGATTGCGGAAGGACTGAGCGAGCAAAATCTTTGCGGGTTTGAATTGCGGTGCCCAAAGCCACACCCGATGGATGGCTTTATCCAATTCAATCGGGGGTATCGGGAGTTGCTTGAGCAGTGGGATGTCCTGGTTGATGGTGAAAACCCTGTTGCCCGTACCAATGTTGCCCCGGTAAATAATCCACCTTCGCAAACAGACTTGTTTGCATTTTCATACGCGCGTCCGTCCAACCAGCCAAATGCGACATTTGTTATTGCCGGTGGCGGTGAGCTAGTAGGGTCTCTAGCAGTTGAGAATATCATCAGGGCAGGGGACGTATCTGATTCTGCAATGGTAGAAAAGGCGCAGTGTGTGATCGGGTTAATGCAGGAACGGCTTGATGGGCTCGGTGTTGATCAGTCAGGCTTGACGGCTATCGACGTATATACAGAACATCATTTGAAGCCGTTACTTGACGAAGTGTTATTACAGCGTCTCCCAATTACTCAAAGAATCGGCGTGCGTTGGTTCTACACCAGACCGCCGGTTGAACAAATTGAATTCGAAATGGACATGCGTGGGACGGTAACTGAGTTACTTATCGACTGAATTGCTGATCGAAAAGTGTATTAACTGGGGCGCAAAAAAAAGCCGAGCGGAATTAATCCAACCCGGCTTTCTTTTCAGTTGTATCGCAGGGAGGCTACTGGGCAGTTGCCTTGTAGGTCTCTCCGTCGCCAGCTGCGGAAATTGCAGCGACAATCTTGTCGTCCGAATATCCGTCGCCGGGCATTACAGACACAGTCTGAGTATCAAAGTCTACAATTGAGGTCGATACACACGGTACCGATGCCAAGGCCTCTTCGACGCTCTTGACACAGCCGACGCCTCACGTCATGCCTTCAATATCAAATACAACAAGGTTGGCATCTACAGCTGCGTTGGATGCGGCATCATCGGTTGTGCCTGCATCTTCGCCACCGCCACATCCAACCATGATCGCTACCGATAGAATCATCGTAGCGAAAACGGTTATGCGTTTCATAGCTAGTCTCCTAAGTGATTTAAATTATTTGCGCGAGCTTATCAGCTTTTGCAATAAATCTATTCTAAATACATTTCATACGCTGTTGCTATAGCAAACATCGGTCAAAATTTCGGTTGGGTTTCCTATTTCTTCTGCAGGACGTTAAAAGTATGTACTGTACGTGACTGGAATGTCTCGCCCGGTTTGAGCAAAGTTGAGGGAAAATTCGGCTTATTTGGCGTGTCAGGAAAGTGCTGAGTCTCAAGACAAAGCGCCTGGTTTGTGTTGTAAGTGGCACCATTGCGCCCAGCGACTTCTTCCATATGAATCGACGTATAGAATTGCACACCGGGCTGATCGGTTGCCACGATCATGACGCGACCGCTCTTTGGTTCAACGACGCGTGCCAGTGGTGTGACCTCTTCCGGCCGTGTTTTTGACAGCACATAGCAGTGGTCATAACGACCTTCGTCAACTTGTTTAGCAATCCGAGTAGGTTTACGGAAGTCGAACGGGGTTCCTTCGACTGATGCTATTTCACCTGTTGGGACGCCATGCTCATCAACAGGTAGGTAGTGTTCACAATTCAGCTTCACGACATGTCCGTGGACATTTCCTGAATCGTGACCTGCCAGATTGAAGTAAGAGTGTTGCGTCAGATTCACGTGAGTGGTCTTTGTGGTCGTAGCCGTATAGTTTATGGCTAGTTGGTTGCGGTTATTTAGCGTGTAAGCGACCCGTACGTTTAGTCGGCCAGGGTATCCTTCTTCACCGTCTTTGCTGATAAGTGTGAAGCTAACGCCGACCGCCTTTTCACGCGTGATGGCTTTGGCTTTCCAAACCCGGGCATTGAAACCGACTTCTCCACCATGCAAGTGATGTCCGCCGGCGAAATTCGCAGCTAACTTGTATTCCTTAGCGTCGATTGTGAATTTGGCGTCAGAGATTCGGTTCGCGAATCGGCCAACAATACACCCTGAAAATATCGGATCGCTTTCAAATCCCTTGATATCATCGTAACCCAAGACAACGTCATCAAATTTGCCATCACGATCCGGGACAAGTAGCGATGTGAGTGTTGCACCATAGTTAATGAGTTTGGCAGTGACGCCGTTTTCATTAGTCAGCGTGAACTCGGTCACTGCTTCGCCGTTCTTAGTTTGTCCGTAATCCGCCTCAGTGACCTTTAGCTCGGCAGCACTGGCCAACGAAGTCTGGAAGGCGATCAATGCAATCAGTGTGATTAGACGTTTCATTACCGATGTACTCTCTGTTAAGTGCTTCTTGTGACTACTCTTCATGGCTACTCTTTGTTGCAAGTAGTTTGGTTGCGGTAAGAAGTAGTTGCGATGGTTCCGCTAAACCTCAGGATTCCACATGGCCGTGAGATATACAAGTAGCCGCATAGTGAAATTCCTACGGCTGCTGTAGTTCATTTATATGTTTGAAAGGTACATCATTATTTGTTTGAATGAATTAATCATTAACCAGCACCTATTCTTGGTAGAGAGAATCAGACATGAAGATATTCCACAGTACTCGTTGTATAGCGTTTGCCTCATTACTGTTGTTCTCTTTTACGAGTGCTTCTCATGCTCAATTCAAAGATGTGAGTGAGGAGTTTGGGTTCTCTGGTGGAGGCAAGGCCTCATTTGCAGATTACAACAACGATGGTTTTGTCGATCTGCACGCTGGTCAGCTCTTCAAGAATGAAGGCGGTAAGAAGCTCGTTGCTCAAACAGAAGTGGGTGCGCCAGGCGGCGAAGTGGTGTGGGGTGATTATGACAACGATGGATACGTCGATATGTTCCAGTTCACCGGAGGCGGATCGCTTCACCGAAACAAAGGTGATGGCACATTTGAGCAAATTGAATTCCCAACCTTACCAACGGTGAATTCCCGAGGGGCGGTGTGGCTTGATATTAACAACGATGGCTTGTTGGACCTTTATGTGGGTGGGTACGAGATTTGGCAACAAAAAGTGCATCCAGATGTTATTTATCTAAATCAAGGGGATAACAAGTTTGTCGAGCACTGGAAGACGCCAGAGGGACAATGTTATTCGGCACGCGGTGTTTGTGCTGCGGACTTTAACGAAGATGGATTCGTCGATGTCTTTGTTTCCAATTATCGCTTACAGCCAAATCACCTGTGGGTTAATGATGGAAGCGGTAAATTCAACAACGTCGCCGAGAAATTTGGCGCCGCTGGCAATGCTGGTCCGGTAATTCCATATACAGGTGGCATCCAATACGCGATTAGTGGACACACGATCGGCTCGTGTTTTGCCGACATGGACAATGATGGATTGATTGATATCTTTGTCGGAAATTTCAGTCACCCGCGTCCTGATCAGGATCATCCTCAGTTCTTGCGTAACAAGGGAGTAGATGGTGAATTTATGTTCGAGGATAAAAGCGAGGGAAGTGGTCTAGCCTGGCAGGAGTCTTTTGCCTCACCGACATTTGGTGACTTTGACAACGATGGAGACTTAGACCTGTACTTTACAACTGTTTACGGAGTAGGCAGCGGTGGAATTAAGAATTTCCCCGTTCTTTACACCAATGAAAGTGCATGGAAATACATCAACGTGACGGATGCTCAAGGATTGGGGGGGCTGGGTGCCACCTATCAAGCCGCATGGGCTGATGTCGATAATGACGGTGATCTGGACCTTTGCTCTGCTGGTAAACTCTTTCGAAATGAAGCAGAAAACGGTAACTGGATTAAGCTGAATTTGATAGGGGATGGCGCGACCGTAAATCGATCGGCTGTTGGTGCGATTGCCAAAATCAAAGTTGGCGAGAAAACCATGACTCGGCACGTGGAAACCGGTATGGGTGAAGGAAATCAAAATGAAATGACACTTCATTTTGGATTAGGCGAGCATGTAGAAGCTGTCTCTGTGCAACTACTTTGGCCAGGTGGTGCTAAGCAAACCGTTGATGGACTGGCTATTAACCAATTACATAAATTGGAATTCAGCAAGTAAACGAGTGTTGTGGCTTGTCAGGTTTTATAACTCGTGGACCACCACAGAGCTGTTTCGCACCTCAGCTGTGTTGAGGTGTCATGGGCGATTTATGCGTTGGCAGGATTCGAAACGCCCACGCGAGAGACCATCCAACGACCACGGCAAATAAAATGGCTTCACTCAATCCCGGTAATACGGAAATTGCAGTCAGAAATGCAGCGAACTTCGCAGGACTAAGCGTTGGTGTACCAGGGATGGGCTTGTTAAGTAGTGACCACATAAAACAATCTCTTTCTCTATCCTAGTGGAACAGGTGCGGGGTTCAGACGATCTCCATTTAGCATGAGATGAGTCATCACCCGCAACGAATTGTTCAGAGATTCGGAGCTATGTCAAATGTAGATTTTGCCGCTGCAAGACTAGTGAGTTTCTTTATCAACAAGACTGATTTTGCAAACCAAGTTACTGAGAAACGTTCTCACTTATTGGGGATCCCCAGATGACAATGCGTCAGATTGAGATCGGTTGAGATCATCGAAATCAAAGTTGGAGTTCAAACTTGTCGGCCCCCATTTTTTTATAAATGAGACTGAATATCATTGTTTAACGAAGCTATTCATACGATTAATCTGCCATGAATCAGGTAGAAAAAAATTTTAAAAAAAAATGAATTCGGTTTGTAATAACCCGGAAAGTACCGCGAGGTGTAACGAGACTCTGTAAAAGCTAGAATGGATTCGACCGAGCAATTGGCCAATAGTTGGGGGCCAATTTCGGTCATTGAAATAGAGTTTGCCGGGCACCGTACAAAGGATAGATTTCCAACATGCCGTTTATAAACATCAATGACTTCGAAGCTCAGGAAGTTGTACCGGGCTGCAGATTGCGCACACCCTATGGCGAAAACCTCATGTTGTCCTATCTAGAAATGGATGAGGACGCAGAGATTCCAATGCACCATCATCCGCACGAGCAAGGCGGTATGTTAATTCGGGGCAAGATGGAATTAACCATCGGTGACGAGACGAGAATTTGTGAACCTGGCAGCATGTTCATTATTCCACCCAATACACCGCACAAAGCCGTCGCGAGAGGAGGGCCCGCATTGGTTCTTGATGTTTTCAGTCCTGTACGTGAAGACTACGCAGAGTTGTTTAACAAGTACATTCCCACAAGTGAATGACATGAACAGGCGTCACATAGCATTAGTCGCGATTGTTGCAATTGTTTCCGAGTTTAGCGTCTTAGAGTCAAAGAGCTGGGGGCAAGGTTTTGCCCCAGATATTTCCGCTGACAAAATGTCTGCTGCCGATGGCTTCAAAGTGAAGTTGTTTGCTGCGGAGCCGAATGTCCGGCAGCCGATTCTCGTAAAACACGACCCAAAGGGCCGATTGTGGACAATTCAGTACTTGCAGTATCCCAACCCGGCAGGACTGAAGCGTGTAACAGTGGACCGTTGGTCGAGAACGATCTATGACCGAGTGCCGAAGCCACCTCCGCACGGACCTCGCGGTGCCGACAAGATTACAATTTGCGAAGACACCGATGGCGATTTCGTGGCTGACAAGTTTACAGACTTTGTCGATGGCCTGAATCTCTGTACATCGATTGAATTCGGTCACGGGGGCGTTTACGTTCTTCAGCCTCCTTACCTGCTCTTTTATCCTGACGAAGATCAGGATGATGTGCCGGATGCAGATCCCAAGGTACTAATAGCAGGCTTTGGAATGCATGATGCGCAATCGCTTGCCAATCATCTTACATGGGGGCCTGATGGATGGTTGTATGGTGTGCAGGGTAGCACGGTCACGTCAAACATTCGGGGCATTGAGTTTCAGCAAGGAGTATGGCGTTACCACATCCAGTCAGATTCGTTTGAGTTGTATTCTGAAGGTGGTGGGAATACTTTTGGACTCACATTTGATGAAGTTGGACAGTTGTTTCAAAGTACCAATGGTGGCCCTTTTTTACACGTGGTACCAGGCGCGTATTTTTATAAGAGCTTTAACAAGCACGGCCCACTTCATAACCTGTTTACTTATGGTTACTTCTCCCATGTGCAGCGGAATCACATGGCCGGTGGGCCGCCCACCGGAGGCACGATTTACCAGGGAAATGGATTCGGCCGTGAGTTCAATGGTCGGTTTATTGCTGGAGACTTTCTTGGACACAATATCTTCATGTGGGATGTCGATGCACACGGCTCAACGGTGAGAGCTACGGATAGAGGTACACTTGTGCGGTCAAATGACTCGTGGTTTGGGCCCACTGATATTTGTATTGGGCCGGATGGATCGTTGTTCGTGAGTGATTTTCATGATCAGCGTACATCGCACCCGGATCCGGACGCCAAGTGGGATCGTAGCAATGGCCGTATCTATCGAGTGTCCACCGGAGAAACCGGTACACCTTCCACTCCCGAATTATCGGCTTCCAGTACGGACCTGCTCTTCGAATTGGCCACAGGTGATGATCACTGGCTACGCGAGCAGGCGAGAGTCATGCTACATGGTCGTGATGCAACAAGCCTCTCAGGCGTATTAGCCGAGAGGGCAGGGAAGATGCTTGCCACAAGTAATACACTCGGGGCGTTGCGGGCGCTCTGGGCGCTAAACGCAGTCGATCGTTTGACGACGCACGACATTCAATTGGCTCTACAACATAGAAACGATCATGTGAAATCCTGGGCTATCCGTCTGGCGATTGATAATGACTTGTTAAACCCTCGGTTTTGGAAAGCATTAGAGGGAATCGCTGAAGATACGCAATCACCGGTAGAGGCTACTGCCTTGGCAGATGCAATCAGGCGACGTAGCGAGGGAATAAATCTGCTTAAACCGCTGTTCGCTAACGAATCGCTGGTTTCGGATAGTCGTGTGCCGTTACTGGTCTGGTGGGCTGTAGAGAATCGTATTAGCCAAGCTGAAGAGGCAGAATATTCAGGACTCGCAGATCTCTTTTCAAATAGTGACTTATGGAAACACTCACTTTTCGAGACGACCACATTTAGGGTCATTCGTCGCCTCGCATTTGGTTCCAATACAACGGAATTAGAGGTCCTTACGAAGGTCCTCAAAGCTGTTCCAAAATCACACGCTGATCATGCGCGTGATGCACTTAGGTTAGGGATTTCGGAACGAGTTAACGATTTTGCTACTGTACAGCAGGGCACGTTGTTTACTGAATTTGCAGAGGTCAAGGGAGTCAAGGAAGCCCAGATTGATAAGCCGTCGCGAAGCGTCGCCGTGAGCGAATTATTAAACCGACTTGTATGTGAGAAGATTGAAGAGAGTCCCGATGATAAGGCGTGGGTGGAAATCGGGTTAATGCTTGGACTTCCTATTGCTAAAGAACTCCTGCAGGCATCCATGGTGAATGGAAGTCCATTTAGCGAAGAGACGGCTGTTGGTATTCTGTTACCGCATCTGAAAGGCGGTCAGGCTGTCAAGTTGGCAAGTGATTCCATTATGCGGAGTGTAAAAGCCAATGGTGGCCTTGCTTCACATCAGGTCACCTTTATCGAGGTGTTGGCTAATGAAAACGCCATGAATGCTCCGGATATCTTCCTTGTACTTTACAAGGAACTGCAAGCGGATCGACAACAAGCGATTCGTACAGCAATGCTTAGCCGACGGGACTGGGCAATTCGGTTATTGCGTGCCATCGATTCTAATCGAATCCCAAAGGAGCACATTAAGGCCGCTGACTTGCGAATCGCGGCTGTGCACGATAGTTCTGAATTACTAAGTCTTATTCAGAAGCACTATGGATCCATCAGCGCCGGTACCAAAGAAGCAACACTTGCGTTGATGAGAAAATATAACAATGATCTGCGACATTCCGGTGGTGAAATTGCTGTCGGTAAAACACTCTTTAAGAAACACTGCGCTGTCTGCCATAAGCTGTTTGGTGAAGGAGAAAAGATCGGTCCAGATTTGACGAATGAAAACCGTCAGGATCGCGCCGCACTGCTTGCTAATATTGTTGATCCAAGCGCCGTGATTAAACGGGACTATTTAGCCAGTATCATTACTACTAAAAACGGTCAGGTTCTTAGTGGAATCATTTCGAATCGCACTGGTGATACCATTACACTTGTTGATACACAAAGGAAACAACAGACGATTCGTGCCAGCGATGTTGAGTCAATTATGCCATCATCAACCTCGTTAATGCCGGTGAACATAATGAAGGAATTCACTGCCGAGCAGGTTCGTAGTCTGTTTAAATACCTACAGTCCAGCGGATAAATTAGAGTCATACGAACTTATTTAATCGGGAACATTTCAAAATGACAAAGCAACAGCTAGTAACGCGGCGTGAATTTGCAAAGACAGCGGTAGCCGCTTCGAGTGTCTTTGCAGTTCCAGCAATTCTGCGAGGTCGCAATCTAAATGAGAAGCTGAATATCGCCGTGATAGGATGCGGAGGCCGCGGTGCTGCCAATATGCGAGGGGTTGAGTCAGAAAATATTGTTGCGCTGTGCGATGTGAACGGTAATAACCTCGGATTCGGTAAGCAGCGGCATCCGCAAGCCGATGCATTCACCGACTTTCGACGATTGTACGATTCGGTGTCAAACAAGCTGGATGCAGTGGTGGTTAGCACATGCGAACATACCCACGCGTTCGCAACGTTACCTGCGCTTCAAATGGGTAAGCACGTCTATTGCGAAAAGCCGCTGACGTACAATATCGCGGAGTGTCGAAAAATCCGGCTAGCGGCTAAACGGGCCAAGGTGGCGACCCAAATGGGAACGCAAATCCATGCCGGTGACAATTACAGACGCGTAGTTGAGTTGATTCAAACCGGCGCGATTGGAGATGTTAGTGAAGTGCATGTTTGGGTCGGCCGCGCATGGGGACGACAATCCGCCGATGACGCTAAGAAGCATGGTGATATTGTTTCCATAAGAGAAAAGCCAACCGCAGCAGATGAAATTCCCAACGGCTTGGACTGGGACTTATGGCTCGGTCCTGCACCAAAGCGTGCATTCAACAACGTATATTTTCCAGGGCCAAAATGGTATCGCTGGTGGGATTTTGGCAATGGCACGATGTCTGCCCTGGGCAGCCATTGGGTGGATTTACCATTTTGGGCATTGAAGCTGAAGGTTCCCAAAACCATACAGGCAGCTGGACCCGATGCACATGATCAACTTGCACCGGCGTCGATGACCGCAACTTATGAATACGAGAAGATGGGTGAGCAACCTGCCGTCAAGGTTCACTGGTATCAAGGAATTTATAAGCCCAAGCTATGGACGGAAAAGAAGATTCCACAAATGGGTAGTGGAGTTCTATTTGTAGGCAGCAAGGGCATGTTGATTTCCGATTATGGATCCCATCGTCTGTTACCGGAAACGGACTTTGAGGGTTTTGAACGCCCGGAACCTTTCATTGCGAAGTCTCTAGGACACCACGCTGAGTGGTTGCATGCATGTAAAACTGGATCGCCGACGACCTGCAATTTTGAATATGCTGGATGGCTGACAGAAGCGAATCATCTGGGCAATGTTGCATATCGATCCGGTCAAAAACTGATTTGGGATTCAAAGAAAATGAAGGCAACAAACTGCCCGAATGCAGATCAATATATTCACCGTGAATACCGCAAAGGCTGGAGCCTCTGATTCTTCAGCCAATCATCCCTGTTTTTTAATACTCTTATTCTTGCTAGAATCCAGTGTGTAATAATGAGAGATAAGAGGAATCACAATGAGCGATAAGAGCCTGCCATGTCCACACTGTGGTTCAGACGTCTCGGAATTACTGGCGATGGTTGAAGATAACCGTGTAACAGAGTTGATGGAGCAGAATGAGAAACTCCAACGCCGCATTGAGAACTACGAGCAGTCCATTACCAATCACCGTAAGCTGCTAATTAATCATCTGCAGTCACTCGATCAGATGAAAGAAGAATAGGCGCCTGTGCACTCACTTGTTGTGTTTATCCGCTAGTCGCTGCCAGAACTCTTTCCAGTAGTTGTCGTAATAGTCGTAGGCAGCGGTTTCGATATGCGGCAGAAGCTTTACGGTGGGAGCTGATTCCGGGGTGTACCCACGCAGGTGTCCCTTGCCTGCCCGCTTAAGTGGGGTTACAAATCGCCATTTCCCATCACCAAGAACCTCCTCACACAGTTTTGCTGCTTGTGGGTCGTAGACCTTTAACTGTTCACGCGTGTGGATGTGATTATGGTCGTGATCCATGGTGCGATTTGTGTCATACCAACACTGTAATACTTCGGCCCAGTACTCTGCTTTGTTCCGACTTGCGTAACACTTCTTGGGGCCTCCGAAATAAATCAGAACTTTGTCCTTGGCTGTTACTTTTACATCTGAAGTCGTGGGTTTCCCATTAACAAGAATGTCGCCACCAATCAGACATTTCTTTATCAGGTCGGGAGATTGGTCTGGAAAGGAGTCTACAAGTGCATCGTACAAGCTAACGGGACTTTCACTTTTGATGCGTCGATACCGCTGGGCGGCTCTGCCATCATTCCATATTCCCTTTGCTTTGGCCCGTTCAAAACAATCGGTGAGTGTTTTGAGTTGCTCTTCATTGAAACCTGCGAATTGAACCACGTGCCCAAATTCGTGAATGAGTATACTTTCTAGTCGCATGCCACCTTCGTATTCCAGAACGTCCTCCTCAGCGAATAGAACAGTAGAGCGGTCTCCTACTTTAGTGAGGAAGCCGCGACTGCGCCAGTTGTAAAAATCCAGTTCCTTTCCAGTCTTGTCGGACTTGAATTGAGGAATGTCCGATGTCAATTCATCATGGCCGACGAGAATACAAAGAACCTTTTTGTCTCGAATGCGTTGTGCGACCTTCGGATTAATCGACCTCATGATTTTGTCGTAAAGATACGCTGCTTCTTTGTGTGCATAGTCTGACACCCGATCAGATGTCGCGATGAGTATGTCCTGAACATAAGTAGCTTTCTTGTAGAAGCTTTGGTCGAGTTCATACTCTTCTGCCAAGTCATCACTTAGCGGTTTTACTTCATATTTTTTAGCAAACGTATTTACAGCGATTCCAAATATGAAATATGCGATGATGGGAATTGATAAGCATTGCTTAGGCATAAGAATTCTCAATCGGTAGATGGGAGGATCTTCTAATCTGGTACCACCATATTTGATAAAATGCGGGCTTACTTGAACACCGTATGGAAGCGTTAATTAGTGACGCGGCCAACCAAAATGGAGAATCTCCTTCGTGCGTGCAAATCCAGGAATACTGTTAGTAGTCGCATTAATGATTTGTGATTGTTACCCCGTGCTGGCAGATGAACTTCCCGAGGGCGTCTCAAACTCACAGAATCCAGATGATATTTCGTTAACTCCTGAAGAGTCACTAAAGCGTATCACCGTGCCAGATGGGTTTAGAGTGACTTTGTTTGGTGGAGAACCGGACTTGCGTCGTCCGATCGCCTTTGACTTTGACGATCGTGGGCGTCTCTGGGTAGTGGAAAACTATGCTCATCCAAACTGGAAAGCAACGAACAAGACGGATCGTGTAGTGATTTTTGAAGACGCGGATCATGATGGACGGTTTGATAAGCGTACCGTGTTTTGGGACGAAGGCCGATACCTCAGCGGGATTGCTGTAGGACACGGTGGGGTTTGGTTAGGTGATACTCCGGAATTGCTTTTTATTCCGGATAGAGATCGAGATGATAAACCTGATAGTCCTCCGGAGGTTGTTCTAAACGGATTTGCACAGGAAACAAATAACATCCTCAACAACTTTCACTGGGGGCCGGATGGCTGGATGTACGGCGCCATTGGGCAAAACACGGAATCACGCGTAGGTAAGCCCGGTACGCCGATTGAATCGCGAGCCCGAATTCGTCGTGGGATGTGGCGGTTTCATCCTGTGACTCATAAGTTTGAAGTGCTTGCGCGCGGAATGGTGAATCCCTGGGGAGCGGATTTCAATGAGCATGGAGATTTGTTCACAGTAAATACAGTGACGGCGCATCTTTGGCATATTGTTCCTGGAATGATTTGTGAGATGCGGGCGAGGGAATCGGTGAGTCCATATAGTTATGCCAGTATTCAGTCGATCGGAGACCATTTGCACTGGGGCGGTGGTCGCTGGACCAACTCACGTGAGACGACTGACGCACATTCGGTTGCCGGTGGTGGGCATGCTCATTGTGGGGCGATGATTTACTACGGTGACAATTGGCCTGAGAAATACCGAGGCACACTGTTTACCAATAACCTGCATGGAAACAGAGTAAATAATGACATCATTCGCCCACGCGGTTCGAGCTTTGTTGGTGGGCATAACGATGACTTTCTTTTTGCAAACGATGCATGGTTTAGAGGCCTTTCGATTAAATACGGACCGGATGGCGGTGTATTTATTTCTGACTGGCATGATTTTGGTGAGTGCCATGATAACGATGGAAGTCACCGGACAAGCGGTCGGATTTATAAAGTCACTTACGGTGAGATCGAGCCATTCGATATGGACTTGGGGAATCTAACGGATGGTCAGCTTGCAGAACTGCATTACCACAAGAATGAATGGCTGGTGCGCCACTCCCGCCGAATACTACATGAACGTGCGGTGAACGGAGAGCCAATCGCCAAGGCAGTCGGCATGCTGAAGAAACAGCTTGCTGATGAATCTGATACTGTGCTCCGGTTGCGAGCATTGTGGAGTCTTTACAATATGGATCAGCTTGCTGAAGGTCACCTTGCAGAATTGCTTGAAAGTAGTGATGAGCATCTGAGACGGTGGGCTGTACGATTGATTGTGGATCAGCGAGAACCGAGTGGTTTTGTCCTCAAAAAGCTCGCTGTTATGGCAGTTGCCGATCAGTCGCAACCGGTGCGATTGCAATTGGCTATTGCACTGCAAAAGTTACCAGTAAACTCACGCTGGAATATCGCCAAAGGGTTAATGGGGCATTTGGAAGATGCCCGTGATCAATTCCTTCCTTTGATGATCTGGTACGGAATTGAACCATTGGTGCAGAGAAACACTCAACGCGCTTACGAGCTTGCTGCCCTCTCTCGGATTCCGCTATTAAGACAGTACATCGTCAGGCGATCCGTCGATGTTGATGCACCTGAAATGGAATCTGCACTTGGTTTGTTAAATCAACTGGAGTCTGACAGTGAAAAACTGGATGTCTTAACAGGACTGGCGGATGGATTAAATGGCAAGCAAGGGCTAAGCCAACCTGCTAACTGGCGGAAACTTTATACAACATTGTCCAATTCACCCATGCCTGAGATTCGAAGCGTCTCGGTTACGCTTGCGACAACGTTTGGCGATGAAGAGGTTATTTCATCGCTTCGAGCTACAGTGATGGATCTAGATGCACCTGTTGAGGACAGAGACGCGGCATTCCAATCACTTTTGCCAATTGAGAGTGGGCTTGCAGCGGAACATTTACATCAAATTGTAAAGTCGTCACCGGCATTGAGATCAGCAGCTCTTAAGGCATTGGTGTTTAAGCACACCCCGGATACAGCAAATCTGCTGCTAGAAGTGTTTGCTGAGTTGTCAGAAAATGAGAAGCAGGAAGCTGTAGCAGTCATGGCAACCCGCTTGGACTTTGCTACATCATTGCTCGATGCCATTGATGCAGGAAATCCTCTTGTATTAAATGGTCAGTCAATTTCCAGTGTTGCTGATATACCACTACCTCACGAGCTGTATAACGCAGATGTTGTTGGCCAGATTTTCCCTGGTTTAGCTTCTGGAGTAGGAAATTTCTTC
>JAKUOW010000041.1:0-16788 GCA_022451045.1 Pirellulales bacterium
TCCAGTGCTGACGGACGATGTCGAACGCGCCGTTGAGTTTATCAAAGCAAACGCCAAGCGATTCAATGTAAATCCGGACAAGTTGGTACTCATGGGAGATTCCGCCGGAGGGCTGTTGGTATCTTACGTCGGTGCCAAGCACAAACCCGGGAATGGAGTAGCTGGGGTTATTTCGTTTTTTGGTGAGCACGACCTCGTGACGCGTGCTTCAGAAAACCCGTGTGCTGTCGACGGCAAAACGATCCCACGTCCTAAGGGCGGATGTATTTCCGGTGGACTTGCTGCTTATCTTGGATTCAAGGAAGTCACCGAGACCACGAAGAAAACGCTCGCAGCTGCATCGTGTGTTACTCATGTTCATAAAGACATGCCTCCATACTTATTGCTACACGGCACGCGAGACTATGGCGTGCCCATTGAACAATCCATCAGCATGCAACAAAAGATGCAACATGCTGGCAACTACTGCCGACTGGTTTCAGTAGTTGCAGGAAATCACGGCATCGGTAGTTGGTCCCAGCCCGGACAACAGCACTACAAGACCGCGCTGAAGCGATTTTTAAAACTAAAAGTGCTCGAGGCTAACTAAACGTTACTAACGCACCAAGTCATCATTCATCTGAATCGTAGCCTGTTAGTGGACGAATCCAGATATTTCTAAATCGCGTTGGATTACCATGATCCTGCAGTGTGAGTGGTAGTTTTTCTGGGTGTGGAGCATAGACCGGCGGATCTTTATGCGCTACACGTCCGAGACTTTCAACACGATTGTGAATAATTACACCGTTATGCATAACGGTGAAATAGCCCGGTTTTACGACCTCGTCGCCATCATATTCAGGTGCTTCAAAAATGATGTCGAAAGACTGCCACTCTCCCGGTGCTCTGGCAACGTTGACCAGTGGTGGATATTGGCCGTATACGGCACCTGCCTGCCCGTCGGAATACGTACGATTATTGTACGAATCGAGTACTTGGATTTCATATATTCCCATAATCATCACGCCGCTGTTACCTCGTCCCTGGCTTTTGCCTTTGACCTCCGCAGGAGTGGCAAATTCGACGTGCAATTGGCAACTACCAAATGCCTCGCGTGTTTGAATAGAACCAGTAGGCGTAACTTCCATGAAGCCCTCTCCGACCTTCCACTCAGCATCATCGCCATTTGCTTTTTGCCACGCAGATAGATCAGTACCATCAAACAGGACAATCGCATCCGACGGTGCGTCGCCGACTTTGGCACCTGGCGCAACCACCCATGGCTCCGGTCGCTCAGGATCATGCACACCCCATTTTTGTCCTGGCACATTTAGGCTGTCGTCATAACCATCCGAAGGTAAACCTGTTCGATGTCGACCTTTTAGTTTTGATAAGATCTTCTTTTGTGCGCTCGTAGATTCTTCTGCGGACATAATGACTGCCAATCCAAGTATTACTGCCAAAAACTTCATATTTCATTCCCTCATCAATTGTGGCTCAGACCTGATTTCGTCTTAGTATACTAGAATTCTGATTGAGTAATTGAGTAAGACCGTTCACCGGAAACTACGTTATGAACTATTTAAAACGCCTCTCTTCGATCACCATCATACTGCTCCTTGCATTTGCTGCTGACACTATCGCCAAGGAAAAGCCGCTGAAAATCTATATACTTGTTGGTCAATCAAACATGGAAGGGCAGGCTGATCTACGTGTACTGGATTACCTTAAGGACGATCCGGACACTCGTGGTTTACATGAAACCATCTTTGATGCTGATGGCAATCATGCAACGATCCCCAACACATGGATCTCTTACTTAACTGGCGGACCAGACGGCGATGAGAACGGAAATCGCGAAGTCAGCGGTACCCTTCAAATCGGCTACGGTTCGCAATTCCGGCGAGATTACAGCAAGCCCGGGACTAAGATCGGACCCGAACTTGGATTCGGGTATGCGATGCAGCAGTTCAGTCGTGAACCGGTGCTCATCATAAAAGTCGCATGGGGTGGTCAATCGCTTAACATCGACTTCAGGTCTCCGAGTTCCGGTGAGTACCCTAAGACAGAATCCAATGCTAACCAATTCGATACTGCGGAAAAGAGAGATCGTATCGCGGCCAGAACGGGCAACCGCTATCGCCAGATGATTGCACATGTCAAACATGTACTCTCCGACATTTCACGTGTTTACCCTGAGTACAAGTCGCGAAGCGGTTATGAATTATCAGGCTTCGCGTGGTTTCAAGGTTGGAATGACATGGTTGATCGCAGTACATATCCAACTCGGGATCAACCTGGCGGCTACGACAACTACAGCAAATGGCTTGCTAATTTTATTCGTGATGTGCGCAAAGATCTCGATGCACCGTCTATGCCATTTGCCATCGGTGTCATGGGAATTGGCGGACCGATTGAGTTACACGAAGAGCGATATCAACAGATTCACCAAAACTTCAACACTGCCATGGCGGCGCCTGCACATTTGGATGAATTCAAAGGAAACGTCGCGGCAGTTGAAACAAATCAATTTTGGGATTTGGATCTCGACGCGATCGATAAGAAACGTAGCAAAGTACGACAAAAAGAAGGACAGTTGAAGTCTAAACACCCGGATCATGAAAATGCCGATGGCTCAATGAGCGCTGATGATATCAAGGCTTTCATCCAGGAATATCAGAAACACTTGATTACCGAGGCAGATCTCGCGCTCGAAGCACGGGCACGTTCAAATGCTGCATATCATTACTATGGATGTGCTACGACCTATAGCAAAATTGGGATTGCACTTGCTGATGCAATTGCTGATCTCGAGGCCCGTCGAGCCAGAGCGGAAACAAACAAGTCTCGCAGGAAGCGATAAACCGATCCTTATGCAAGCAGCTTAGACAAACTATTCCAAGCAACAATACCTACTCCGTTTTGAAAGTTTATGACGATGATTCGTAGGCTACCCATTATTCTCATAGCGGTTATGGCTTCTATGCCGGTACACGCTCAGGAATTAACCAAGGCCAACAAGCCACTAAAGGCATTGTTGATCACCGGTGGTTGCTGCCATGACTATGCAAGGCAGAAGCTCATTCTCACTCGGGGAATATCCGCTCGCGCCAACGTTGTTTGGACAGTGGTGCATCAAGGCGGTAGCACGACCGACACGCCTCTTCCTGTTTATATGGATCCGAATTGGTCGGAAGGATTCGATGTAGTTGTCCACAACGAGTGTTTTTCAGACGTCAAGGACAAGAAATTCGTTGACAACATATTAAAGCCCCACCGGGAAGGACTCCCTGCCTTATTGATTCACTGCGCCATGCATTGCTACCGCGTGGGCGATGATCAGTGGTTCAAGTTCGTTGGCATGCGTTCCCCCGGTCACGGCCCTCACTATTCTTACACCGTGGACAACGTAAATCCAAAACACCCAATCATGGAAGGCTTTGGGGATATGTTTGTCGCTCCAAAGGGAGAGCTGTACCATTCCACATTTCTCTTTGACACAGCAACCCCGTTAGGAAGAGCCAAACGCAACAGTGACGGCGAAGCGCAGACGTGTGTTTGGACAAATAAATATAAAAATGGAAATGTGTTTGCGACAACCATTGGCCATTACAACATCACGATGGCTCAGCCAAAGTATCTCGACATGGTCACTCGCGGATTGTTATGGGCTTGTGGGAAAGACACGAAGAAAGACTTCACATCAACCACAAAAGAAATAGACGAAGAGATCATGAAATTGGCGGCAATAAGCCTCGACCCGGCCAACGCCGGCGGAACGGTTTCAAAATTGCCAATACGATGTTGCGGTGAAGGCAATTTGGCATTTGAGCAGGTCACGACTGCTTCGAGTGAAGAAAAGAACAAGAACAACTATGCCAAACACGCCGTCGACGGTGATTTGACTACACGCTGGTGTGCAGCCGGTGGCGGTGCCGGTCAGTGGCAAGTGAAACTCGCAGAAACAAAGCACGTGAGATCCATGCGGATTCATTGGGAAAAGAATGATGCAGCATATAGGTACTTTATTGACGCATCTGAAGATGGTGAAACCTGGGATACGGTAGTCGATCTGTCAAAGAACACCAAGAAGTCCAAAATTGATGCACATACAGTCGATGCGCCCAACACAAACTACATCCGTGTACGATTTCTCAATTCAAGTCCGTCATACTGGGCCAGCTTTTGGGAGTTTGAGGCCTACGAAACAAAGGACATGCCTGAGTTACCCAAAGAACTCAGGCAACAAAACCGGTCCGAATCGCCTGGCTCCACTACAAGCACTCGTGATGTACAGGCACCGGATGGGTTTAACGTGTCGCTGTTCGGCGCCCCCCCCGAAGTAAACTACCCGGTGTGTATTGCCGCCGCCGCAAGTGGGGAAGTATTTGTTGGTGTAGATCCACAAGGATCACTTGGCAAAGAACCAGGATTCGGAAAGGTACTGCGCTGTATTGATACCGACGGCGACGGGCAAGCTGATAAAACAAACGTTTTCGCTGAAATGGATCATCCGCGTGGTCTGTTCTATGACAATGGATCGTTATGGGTCCTGCACCCTCCCCTGCTCTCTGTATTTCATGACGACGATCGAGAAGGCACTGCAGATCGCAGCGACATTCTGATCAGTGGCATTACAACAGACGAATTGCATAACCGTGGTGCAGATCACACAACCAACGGCATACGTGTTGGTATCGACGGCTGGATTTACATTGCCGTTGGTGATTTCGGTTTCACGGAAGCTAAAGGGGCAGATGGCCGCGTCATCGCCAAGCGTGGTGGTGGCATACTTCGTGTACGGCCTGATGGAACTGAGATGGAGATTCATAACTGGGGGCAACGGAACATCCTGGACGTATGCATCGATCCGTTTATGAATATCTTCACACGAGACAATACAAATGATGGCGGCGGATGGGACATACGCCTTAGTCACGTCTTACAGTCGGGGGAATATGGATACCCGTCGCTATACCTCAATTTCACGGAAGAGAGCCTTCCGCCCCTTGCCGATTACGGTGGCGGTTCCGGTTGCGGTGCCATGTTCGTGCACGATTTGCGTTGGCCTACTCCATTTGCGAATGCGGTCTATACCTGTGACTGGGGTACAAGCGAAGTGTACATCCACAACTTACCGGCCAATGGCCCAACCTTTGATGCACACCAGGAAGTCTTTCTGAAAATCCCCAGGCCGACTGATATCGATATCGACGGCAGTGGTCGCATGTATGTTACAAGCTGGAAGAATGGTAAGTTCGCATACAGCGGACCTGATGTTGGATTTGTTGCTCAGATTACGCCGATCGACTTTACGCCCAAACCATTTCCGGACTTGAATGATGCAAGTGATGAGCAATTAATCGAGTTTCTGGCACATCCAAGTGCCGTGTACAGATTGCACAGTCAATGGGAATTCCTACGCCGCAAAGTTACACCAGATAATTTGTCAAAACTTTTGATGTTGGCTCAATCCCCAAACACACCGGACTACGGGCGTGTTGCCGCCATTTACACGCTGAAGCAGGCAATTCCAGCAGCGAATCAAATGCTCATTCAGACTATGAAGGATCCGGCTGTTCGTGAATATGCTATTCGCGCCGTTACCGATCGCAGATCACAACTCGAAGGACTGAATGCCGAGTTGTTTACCCCATTACTGAAAGATGAAGATCCGAGAGTCCGTGGTCAGGCATTAATTGCCCTCGGTCGTCTCGGTGACCCGGCTGCCGGTAAGTATATATTGCCTCTAACGGTACGAAACGTCGCGTATCCAAAACCAACCGAAGAGCCTCTATATAAACAACCGGATCCAGGACGAGTTATTCCGCATCTGGCTGTGAGAGCACTTCAAGCGTGTAACGCCTCCGAAGCATGCCTTGAGGCGATTGGTGGACCGTATTCCGACGGAGCGTTTTGGGCACTGAAATACATACACACACCCGATGCAGTAAACGGGCTGATTAGAAAACTCAGTCGCACGCAAAACGATTCGATTCGTCAACAGATCGTCAACACCCTGATTCGCCTGTACTTTCAGGAAGGTGAATACAAAGGTGGTTGGTGGGGCACACGCCCTGATCGCACCGGTCCTTATTTCGACCGCCAGAAGTGGTCATCGACAGCATCAATTGAAAAGGTGATCAAGACCTATGTAGAGGATGCGTCAAAGTCGGCATTTGATATCACGGTCATTGAACTGGCTCGACACAAGGTCGAAATCCCAGGCTTACCGACTGCTGATGCTATTGCTGAAAAGCGAGCGATGGACATGCCGATTGAATTACCAAAATCCGACCCGGACAACCCAAATCAAATCGCAAACCTGCAATTGGATAAAGTACTCGAACGTGCAGATGCCAGTTCCGGTGACCCAGCCAAAGGGCTGGAATTATTTAAGCAGCAACTTTGTGTTTCTTGCCATACGACGGCAGATGGTCAAAACCCCAAAGGACCACACATGGTCGACATCGGCAAGCGATACAAGAAAAACGAGTTGCTGGAATCTGTACTAAAGCCAAGTGCCAAGATCGCTCAAGGATTTGATACATATGCGTTCATAACCGTTGAAGGTAAACAAGTCAGTGGATTTGTAACCAGTGAAAGCGCGGATTCAGTTCAAGTTAGACAGGCAGACGGAGTTTCGGTCAAAATCATGACCGAAGATATTGAAGTTCGACGCAAGCTCGAAGGCTCTATGATGCCGAAGGGATTAGTCAATAATCTTACACCTGAGCAACTTGCTGACTTAATTGCTTACTTACAGAGTCTGTAGAACATCAAGGCAGATGACTCTGCCGATACCCGGTCAGAAATACGAGCACCGGCACCAAACGTCAGGGGCCAATACTGATCTCTCATGACATCTATCGTGGTTTCCGATACTATAATATAGAAGAAGGCGCAAGAAGCGCATTCTCCCTCCACAATCCACCCACACCGCCTTTAAGCTTGCAAGCAATTTTGACCAATGCATAAGCACAAAACAGGTTTAACACGTCGTGAGTCTCTACAAGTCGGCTATTCAGGCCTGATGGGACTCGGCTTGCCCTCGATCCTAGCAGGACAAGCACGCGCAGAAACAAGTGAACAGTACAATGCTGTACTTAACGGCAAGAAGCCCAAGCAAGTGATCATCGTCTTTTGCACTGGTGCAATCAGCCATCACGACACGTTTGACATGAAGCCGGATGCACCTGCCGAGGTACGTGGTGATTTCAATCCGATTCAAACATCCATTCCCGGTCTTCACGTGTGTGAGCACTTGCCAAAACTTGCAGCACACGCGGATAAATACGCTGTCGTTCGAAGTTTTTCTCACAAGGACAACAATCACCTGATGTCGACTCACCATGTGTTAACAGGTGAATTACAACCAGGTGGATTTTTCGACAAAATTGCTTCGCGCACCGACTGGCCAAATTACTCCGGTGCTCTGGATTATCTCCGTCCGCGTCGCGATGGAATTCCCAGTGGTGTAAATTTGCCAACATTCCTTGTCCAAAGCCCACTGATTTGGCCTGGTCAACACGCAGGGCTTTGTGGTGCCAAGCACGATCCATGGCAGATCAATGGTGACCCTAACAACAAAGACTTCAAAGTTGACGCGTTAACGCTGTCCCCTGGACTCGACGTCAATAGAATTAGTGATCGCAATTCACTACTTGGAGACTTGAACCAACAGCGTAACAGACTAGCTCGCACGGCTGCTGCACGTCGCATGACAAGTGAACAGGAATTGGCGTATTCCATTCTGACTTCGAGTAAGCTCGCCGAAGCTTTCATAATGGAAAAGGAAGAAGACACCACGCGCGACAGGTACGGTCGAAACATGACCGGCCAGTCACTCTTACTTGGCCGCCGACTTCTGCAGGTTGGTGTACCGGTTGTACAAGTGAATATTGGGCGAGTACAGAACTGGGATAGCCACAGCAATATTTTCCCTCGCCTTAAAGACGCGTTGTTACCACCACTCGATCAGGGAGTAAGTGCGTTACTTGAAGATCTTGATCAAATGGGAATGATGGACGACACGTTTGTGATGATGCTTGGTGAATTTGGACGAACACCCAAGATCAACAAGAACGCCGGCCGTGATCACTGGGGACCATGCTTCTTCGGAGTCTTCGCCGGCGGTGGAGTACGCGGCGGTCAGGTAATTGGCAAGTCAGACCCTCATGCGGCCTATCCAATAACGCGGCCGTATTCACCTGAAGATCTCGGTGCGACGGTCTACAGCCTGCTCGGCATAGACCCGTCGTCAGAAATTAGAGATCGATTCGATCGGCCACTAACGCTTAACCGCGGCGAGCCAATTCACGAGTTGTTTAGCTAGAGCCAGTCGATTAGGCGAGAAGCTATCGGAAAGTTCGAACCGTTTCGAGATACGTCGTATTCATTCGGCGAACTTACATAACTATTTACGTGGTACGGCAATTAGATCGACAGATAACTCGCCTACATCCAGTCCAATACCTCGTACAGCTGCTTTGGAAGCAGCGGGCGGACGTTTAGGATCATACAGTGTCGGACGGATTTCGTTCAGTGCACTACTCGCTGCGTTACTGGAGACGTAATACGTTGCTTTTACTAAGTGCCGAAAGTCTGAATTGCATTCGTCCAGGACCATCTTTAACTCATTAAACACGGACTCTGCTTCTCTAACAGCTCCATCACTTGCATCGTCGGAAACGCTCGAAAGAAAAATATGCGTGTCACTTTGCACCCAAATGACTCTGCTAAACACCGGGGAATGAGTCATGCCTTTCGGGGTAATAACGGTGATTGAGTTTTCTGCATCGGTTGGCGGTGACGCGACCACCATTTCAATCTCAATCGGTAGCCCGGTGGACGTCCATTCCACGTGGGATAACGGTGGTACTAACTCATCGCCAAAAAACATCTGGATCTGTTCCGTTACGTATTCAATTTTTTCCATGGGATTCAAGAAGCACTTTATCTGCACGATATCCCGCTTGGATCGCTGCAGTTGGCCGAGTGTTTGTTCGAGCGATTCCAAAGTCGCACGAGTTGCCTCACCAAGGTCATCCCCTTGCTTGGCTTGGCCTGAAATGTAAATGAGGTCACCACTTGGAATCTGACAGAAATCAGCATGCTTCTCCCACGTTCGACTGCCATCACGGATACCACGACTTGGTTCCTTCATGCCAGCGGGCGCCACCGCAGAGACAAAGTCGCATGCGATAAATGATTCTTCGTACGGTAAACGTGACTGAACAAAGGAAACAGCTGGTAAGTCCTTGCCGCCACTCCATACACGCAATTGCTCGATCGCCAATCTGCGCACCTTAGGGCTAGCGACATAGAAATTGAGCTTCACAAGGTCTTTCTCCTGTGAACCAGCCTTGGAAAGCATATTAGACAGGTTTTCAAATATCTGCCTCACCTGGGCATCTGCAGAGTCCGCCGTAATTGTGCGACCATCTGCCGTTGGATAGAACTGTGCTGATTGAATTAGCTCTTTCCCTGTAACAACGACAGCCTTGCTATAAGAAGTCCTGGGGGCTACTCGCCGAATGGATTCTTCCACAGCCTTGGTCGAGTCAATCGCAAGGCCAATGAAAATGAAGGTAAATAACAAGTGGTTTTTGAGTTTCATCACAATTCTGCCAAGGAATGGTTATATACAGTGCTTCGTTGATTACATCATAAAACCGCGAAAGTTACAGTATGTTGTGATGCATATGCGGTGATTCCCACATTCTGATAATTTGCCTTTCCGTCTATAATAGATGCACACACTAATCGCCCACCTTGAGCATTCATTGCTTATACAAACCTCTACATGTCTACTGACTGCATGATGAAAAATCTTCTTACCCCTTCCATTGTTTGGATTATCGTTTGTGTTCTATGGGGCCCACTACATGCCGCCGACAAGAATTTGTCATTTGCCAAAGACGTGGCACCGGTTCTAAAGACATTTTGCCTGGACTGTCACAACAAAGAGGTCCAGGAAGCCAACACCCGTTTGGATAACTTGAATCCGGACATGCTAAATGGTCCTGACGCTGAACGATGGCATCATGCACTCAACATGATCAATCTCGGGAAGATGCCACCTGAAGATTCCGAGCAACCAGGCGAAGAAGCACTGGTACGAATGATCGAATGGATCCAGGGGGAGTTATCCAAGGCGATCGAAAAACGCCGAACCTCTAGTCGCGCTGTCATGCGTCGATTGACAACAACACAGTACACAAATTCACTACAACAACTTCTGGGCGTCACTGTTAACTTTGGTGATGCACTTCCTGAAGACGCTAAGTCTCAGTCTGGGTTCAGCAACAACGGGTCGGTGCTCCAAGCCACTCCGCTGCACCTTGAGTATTATCAGCGGATCGCACGTGAAGCCCTCGATCAGGCAATCTTCACCGAAAAGCCGGAAGTGGTACGGTATAAGCTCCGGATGGGAACCGATATCGGCAAGTCGCTTCCGAATGAAAAGAAGGCTGGTCGATTTGGCGGATACGTATCACAACCGGTGGATACCAGCCATCTCATTCCATACGTTTTGGACTCTGATGGAAATGAAGTTGAAGTGGATCCAACCGCACGCGAAGGACGTTATGCCAACGTATTACACAACCTTGGCATTGGCATGCGAGGCTCGGACCGCAACCGTTATGAAATGGCTGCCAACGGAATGCTATTGGATTCCGCTGTTCCTCATCAGGAAGTCGCGCCTGGCAGTTGGCATGGACCATCACCTAATCTGAAGATGTTAATACGCCGCGATTTCCCAGCCAGAGGCTCGTTTGCACTACGAGTTCGCGCTGCACAAGTTGATAGTAAGCAGCCACCGCTTCAAAGCACTTATGGAAACGTTGAACCTCAAAGCACGATTGAGAATAAAGAAGTGACGCATCGCAAAGATGCAGTCGTGTTTTCCGCTGATCAGGCCAAGAAACTTACGCGTGTGGAGTTGAAGGATGGATTCCTGATTACAAAAGATAAAAGTAATCCTAGTCGCGCTGCGCAATACACTATCAATCTCGACTCACCAGATGTATTTCATATCGATATTGTTCGTTCTGCCTTGGCAAATGACCCAAAGGTCGATTTCAGTTTTGAATTGGTGCAACGCAATACCAAGCTCAATCGCAAATACGAAAAGAAAAACGATGACGCGAGCCTCGAACTCTTCGCTTCCAGCCTCGGTATCATGGCACTACCGAAAGGTGAGACAACAATTCTGCTCAAGTGGAATGCAGACATCAAGCTTGGTGATCTTGCTTTAACGCCGCTTGCCGATGATCACAAAATCAGGCGCCAACGAGAAGAACAAGTCGCTGCATATCAAGATCAATGGCAACAGGATAATGCCAGAACAGCGGCACTTCAGGTCTCACTTGGTAATCGCACCGATGACGGCCAGGATGCACAACGCTTCGGCAGTATTCAGCCCATCACAACCGCTCACAATGAATTCCTAACCTATGAGTTCATTGGACGCCTGGAAAACCTTCCCACACCGCAAGTTGACCTCAACGAAATGAGCGACCTCGCCAATATTATGGTGTTAACTGTTTGGAACGGTGACTTCATTAAAGATCGGTCAAAATTCGGGTCACGAATCGTCGTGGAGTCCATGGAGTTCGAGGCGCCGTATTTTTCTGAATGGCCGCCGGAGAGCCATAAGGCTGTCTTCTTTGATTCGCCAAATAGTGAGAACAAAGATGTCTATACTCGCGAGGTACTTGCGTCGTTCATGGCGAAGGCGTTTAGACGCCCAGTTGAAAAAGCGGAAGTGGATTTGTACCACGAATTTTGGCTTAGCATTTGCGGAGATCACGACACGTACGAAGGCTCCGTGAAGGAAACTCTCGTCGCTGTGCTTTGCTCTCCGAAGTTCCTGTTCATGGCAGAATCCGATGCTGAACGAAAGACAAAGTCCCAACGCGAGTATGAGTTAGCATCACGACTTTCATACTTCCTTTGGAATAGTCCACCAGACCAACGTCTCTACGAGCTCGCGGCTAAGAACCAATTAAGTGACAACCTAACAGACGAAATTCAACGCATGATTACTCAACCGCAGATCATGGAGTTTTCCAAGTCCTTTTGTGATCAGTGGCTCAAAATCTACCGTCATAAAGAAATGCTAGTGGACGTTCGTAAATACCCTGCGTTTACTCGATTCGTCAAAGAGGATATGGCGAAGGAGACATATTACTTTTTTACGCATGCCTTACAGAACAATTTGAAAATCTCAACGCTAATCGATAGTGATTTCGTGATGGTAAACCAAAATCTGGCAGAGTATTACGGAATACCAAATGTGATTGGCACCGAATTCCGCGCCGTCCCTGTTTCCGCTGATTTAGGACGTGGTGGCCTTCTCACGCAAGGATCTTTCCTTAGCGGTCATTCTGACGGGACGCAGGCACATCCGATCAAGAGAGCGGTCTGGCTCATGGAAAGAATTCTTGGTGAATCACCACCTCCGCCTCCACCGAATGTTCCGGATCTCGAGCAAAAGGAGAAGAACGCAAATCTGACCATTGCACAGCAATTAGAGATCCATCGCGACAACGTCTCGTGTAGGAACTGTCATCAGAAGCTTGATCCCTATGGACTAGTATTCGAAGACTTCAACGGTGCGGGACTGCTTAACGGTAATGCTGGAAGCAACCCATCAACCAAAGTTGCACTTCCTACCGGTGTAACTGTAAATGGCGTTGCCCAGATGAAGCAGTACATTTTAGAATCAGAAAAAGTCAAATACACTCGATCGCTTGTGGAACATTTACTCGCATATGCTCTCGGGCGCGACATGTCATTTGTTGATGAAGAAGAAATAGACCAAATCGTCGACAACGTCATCAATCGGGGCAGTGGCTTCCATGTCGTGATGGAAGAAGTAATCACAAGCCCGCTGTTCCGCCAACAGCAGAGAAGCCGATAAGAATTTAATGAGCTATAATTAAGTAGTCACATCCACATTGTGGAAAAACGTACGAATAGGTTTGATATGACACAAAAATCATGGCATCTGGATCGACGTTCCTTTTTAAAGGGCGTCGGCGTTACCTTAACATTACCCTACCTTGAAGCGATGGCCACCTCCGCTCCCGCTTCGAGTGCCTCGGATACGCCAAAGCGCATGTGCTTTATGTACTTCCCAAATGGCTGTGGTATTCCTAACAAGGATAAATACGTCGAAGAAAACAAGCTCTATAGCTGGTTTCCACTACAGGCTGGCCGTGATTACCAATTCACCAACACACTCAAAGTCCTTGAACCTCATCGAGATGATATGAGCATTCTTGGCGGTCTCAGCCATCCAAAAAGCCGTCAGGTTCTTGGCCATATCGCTGGTGACTCGTGGTTGACCGGCGGAGATGTCTCCGGAAGTAATTACCGAAACTCGATTTCCATCGATCAGGTGGCAGCGCAACAGTTTGGTAAGAAGACGCGTTATTCATCGCTCGTCGCGTCCGTGGATGGTGGTGTTGGCTATCAATCACGAGTGTCTACCCTGTCGTTCGATGACCATGGTAAACCGATCCCTGCTGAACATCGCCATCGTGAGATATTCGAACGATATTTTGCACCGTCAGGTGGCGACATCACGGAAAAACGCCGCGCAGAGATTAAGCGTGGTAAGCGAATCGTGGATTTGGTGCTGGAAGACAGCAAGCGTTTGGGCCGTCAGCTTGGTAAGAATGACAAAGCCAAACTCGATGAATATCTTGAGTCTCTCAGTTCCGTTGAACGTCAGATTCAGCGGAATGAGGAATGGCTCGATACACCTATGAAGCCGTTCACTGCTGATCATATCGAATTCGAAGTCGACGCCACGAAGAATCCTGAAGCGTATATCCGGTCGATGATCGACATCATGGTGCTTGGATTCCAAACTGATATCACTCGTGTCATGACCTATATGATGGCTCGTGAGGACGGTATTGGCTTTGGAGATCGCTTCCCCAAACTCGCCTGTGATATCAATATCGGCCACCATGGAATGAGCCACTCGACAAAATGGAAAGAGTGGAGCGTGTACGACAACTGGCTTGCGAGCAACTTTGGATACATGCTTGATCGTCTAAAGAACGTGTCCGATGAGCATGGGCCGTTACTCGATAACACGATGTTACTCTTTGGTAGTGCATGTAGCACGACACACAATGCCCGCAATTACCCACTTATTGTTGCAGGTGGTAAGAACATGGGTCTAAAACATGGTAGTTATCAGGTCTTTGATGACTCAGTACCACTATCCAACCTCTATGTCAGCATGTTAAACACCGTTGGTGTTCAAACCGATCGATTTGCAGACAGCACTGGCAGTTTGAAGTCTGACGTCTTCTCTAGTTAGCAATTGAGCGACACGAAAAGCTGAAACGCCGTATGTGAATTGTTAGAATTCATATCTATGGCAGTCCTTGCGCGCTGCCACTGCCGGAATTTACTCTATCAGCATGTGCAGGAGCATTTCATGCGTTTACTTATTGCAAGTCTTCTCATCACAGGTCTATATACGTTGGCCGAATCCAGCACTCTGGAAAACGAAGAAACACAAATCTACATCAACAAGCTCACGCTGCTGAAATCCCCTGCTCCACTGCTAAATGATCATCCGGAATTTGTACAGCCGATCGAAGAGCTAACGAGATACGAGGCACCTATTCTTGTAGATGACGATGGAGCAGATCTCAGCGTGCGAGCATGGAGATTCTCTTACAACGCTCGTGGAATCATTGAGATGCCCAATCGAATTCGGTCTGATGAAACTGCAGTAATCATGGTTCATCCATGGGGAATCGATGATGGACAGGGATGGCGGACACCAGAACCCGCGGGTGTCGCAGATTTTTGCACGCCAGAAAAAAATCACCTAGCGGGAAAGCATACCCGTGACGTAATTGCCCCATTGCTTAAACGGCTTCGACCGGATGTGAAGCTCGTGATGTACAGTCTGATTGGACCTGTCGATCCCATTCGCACCAAGCTCTATCGGACAATTGACTATACACCCACGGCTACCGAGCGAAAGCAAGCACAGGCTGCACTAACCAAGGCTCTCAATACATTTAAATACACCAGTGAGCCTCTACCAAGCCGGTTTGCAATATCTCGCGAACACCCCGTGATCGACTATTTCAAACAGTTTGAAGGACTAGCAGTAAGAAATGCACCTGGGTTTTGGCAACTACCGGTACCTGTTACCGCTGATATCACCGTGCATGATGATGATGTATTGATCTTTGATGTCGAAGGATATGACAAAGTCCGTGATTTCTTGAAAGACAACGGGATCCGGCATGTCATACTCACCGGATATGCAACGGATATGTGCTTCTGTGCAACAACTGCCGGATATGAGAATCTGTCGAAAGATTTCAATGTGTTCCTAGTTGGAGATGCTACGCTCGCGACATTTCCAGCTAATTCGACTCCTAAGTATGCAACCAATGCGCATATTTCATTCGCATCGCTAAATCAGCTGATCACACAAACTTCATGGATTCGAAAAGTCGAAAAATGAACCGCTCTGGCAGAAGTGGCTAGGAGATTTTCAATAATTCGCTGTTAATTGCGAATAGCTATACGGATAACACGAGTGTTAATATAGGAAAGGTACGAACACACCTGAATCGCAGCGAAAACTCCATGGTCAAACCTCAAACCACACTCGTAAATACGCTCGATGAATACCATTCATTGGATCGCTTCGATTCCTCCCGCCGCGACGTAATCAAGGCGATTGTAGACGAAGTGTTTCTGGTAGATGTTGCATACAAATCTTATGAGCGCGCTTATGCATATAACGCCGACACACGATTTAGAGACGGGCGATCTATATACGGTTCTATCGCTAATTCAGAGCATCAATTAGCTGTGCAACTACCGGCTGATATGAACGAAATCGTCACTCAGTGCAGTCCCGGAGAGACAATACAAGTTGTGCTGTCTCCGATTAAGTGGGACAGTGCTTACGACCGTCTGGCGTGCATTGCCGTACTCGATGTAGAGCCGGTCGTAGATGAAGCCGCTGACGAATCCGCCTCGCAGCAAGATTCAGAATCAGTTAACACGCTCACCGATGAGTCTACCGAGGAAGATGCGGTAGGGCGTCTGGCCGAAGGCGATAGCACTGATGCAAACACCGATAATGCCTTAGCTGATGACCAGTCGGCTAAACACGAACCCCCTCCTGAAGAGCAAGATAAAGAGAAAGACGATGATGATGAAATAGAGCGGGGGCTCGAACCGAAAGATGAAGCGCCAGAAGCGGTACCGGCTGCGACAGTCAAAGGGCTCACAGTGGAGCAGTTCGAAGATTTAATTGATGATGCAAACGAAGCTGATGACATCGAATCGCCATCGTCCTCAATTCCTGAAACAGCCGTGCCCGATGAGCAAAACAATGAGACGAAGCCAAACCCTGTCGAAGGAATTAATGCAGTCGAAGTCGAGCAGGTGCATATAAACACTCAGTCAAATAGAGAAGGAGTTCGCTCTGCAGACCAAGACTCTCGCACATTTGTCATTCCGCATGAAGACAAGAAACCATGGAAACAAAAGGCTGACAATTTCTTCAAAGGCCTAAATATCGCTGATATGAATAAAGGTCTGCTGCTCGCGTCCGGAGCGCTAGTCTTAATTAGCTACGGATTAATGATCACCTGCTACATTCTCTTGTGCATTACAGCAATCTATATCATCGAGGATGTGAACGAGCTTGGGACTAAAAGTCGCTTTCCCGACAAAGTCTATCGAATTGCCAAGATAGAACTTTGGGCAGGAGCCGGCATGCTAGCTATGATTATTGCATCTGCA
>JAKUOW010000041.1:16798-25878 GCA_022451045.1 Pirellulales bacterium
AGCGAGACTCTTGGATCGTTTAAACCAAAAGATAAGTCGTCGCTAGTGGAAATTGCCGAAGGGGACAATGTCACTGCAGTTGTGCTGCCAGACCGGTGGGGTTCCAGCTTAAAGAAGTGGGACTTGAGCATGGTTACACAGTAAAAGAAGACCAAGCAGCAAAGGGATTCATAATTGGAATAGTCGTTTCCATACTTATTCATCCTGTTTATACAATTGCCATGGCAATCCATCCCAGCTTATTGGCATCCATTGGATATCCGTCCGCCTAAAGCGTTAATGCACGAATCTCATCTCGGGACATTCTCTGTCAGACGCTGGAATTTGATAAAATACACGCACATCTAATTCACCAAAGAGGGAATTGCAATGCGCGTGCTACAACGAATAATCATAGCGACAATAATTACGTCGACACTATTTGGTAACCTGCAGAACTCGTTAGCCGCTGCCGAATTACAAGCGGGAGCAGCCAAAGTCGACATCACAAACATGGATGCCGGACCGGTAGAAATACCGCTTTACGCTCGAGCGTTGGCCCTTAAGTCAGAGGGCACAACCGTCGTCGTAATCACGCTCGATGTGGTTTCCTTTGGAATGATCGGCTCAATCAAGAACGATTTCATTCCGTACGTTCGTGAGCGTGCCTTCAAAGAACTGGGGATAGAGCCTCGAAATCTGATTTTCAATGCAAGCCATTGCCACGGTAGTCCTGCCAGAAACTCACGAGACCTTACGTTTGATGCGATCAAGCAAGCCGTAGCTAATTTCGAAGCTGTTAAGGTCGGAGTTGGAACTGGTTTTGAAGACCGAATCCAGGAAAACCGCCGGATGATCCTCAAAAGCGGCAAGACGATTGACGTCCGGCACGCTTACTCGCTTCCCCCAGACGAGGAAGTTGCTGATGTGGGACCAATCGATCCAGAAATCGGTGTTGTACGACTTGATAATCTGAACGGCGACACAGTTGCAGTGCTGTATCACTTTTCCATGCACCCGATCATGGGTTCACCAACTGGAGCAAACACGGCGGACATCACCGGCTACTCATCGCAAGTAATCGAAGAAAATCTTCATGACGACACGGTTGCGCTTTTTTTGCAGGGGTGCGGAGGCGATATTAACCCTATTTCCTATAAGGACATGCATCATCCGCGTGAAGCAGAGCCTCTCGGCAATCGGTTAGGTCTAAGTACATTACGAGCTGTACGTAAGATTAAGACGACGGACGACAGTCGATTAGCAATATTTAACCATGACCTTGACCTTCCTCGCTCAAACCTTGCAGAGCGAATTATTCAGCAAGAGGAACAGCAACAGTCGCTCATGGCATCCATCGGTGGTACAACGCTCAATCTCAAAACCTTCATGCAATTGTCCAACAAACACGGGCTTGCGGAAGCATTTCCAACATATCACGCGAGCCGATACATGCACGAAGAGAAGCGAGGTCGAGCCATACTTTCGAGCATGGACGCACGAAATCGCTCTCACGTAAAAGCCTATTTGCGCAATATCCATACGATGGAGGAATTGTCTCGTGTAAGCACAAACTTGCGTCTTCTACACATGCACCAGCAACAATACCTTGACGCGGAACGCCGGCCAATTCGAGTTGAAGTTGTTGGATTGAGGGTAGGAGAATTCGTCCTGATAACTCATCCAGGCGAATTGACAATTCCAATTGGCCTAAAGATCAAGGAAGATTCGCCATTTGAACAAACATATGTGTCTGGTTACACAAACGGTTACATCTACTACGCTCCTACTGCGAAGCAATTGGAAAATCGTGGAGGAGCCCAAGAGGACAGCGACTGCATTCTGGATCCCGCCTGGGAAGCCATTTTTTATGAGAAGGTGAATGAGTTGTTGGATCTATTGAAGTAGTCATCGGTGAACTGATGTAGCTTGCAAAACGTAACGGATTCATGCAAGATAATCGCGTTAATGACGCCCTACAAAAACTCGCCACGGAGCAGATCACGTAATCATGGATGATTCAAACAGCACGTCTGGCTCTCTGGCCAAGCTCATTGTTGGCATAGTACTACTCTTGGGGCTGGTCGGTTGGATCGTATTCGATTCGAGCGATCCGCCGGATCGGCCACCGGAACAACCGCTCTCCATAGATGATCTAGTCGCACTGAAAAATGAAGGAATTGCAGAACTAGAGAACATTCCCAACAAAACTGCGAATGATGGTTCGCGGAGTATCGAAGTCTTCGAGAAGATCGTTGCTGAACAACCCGATGAGCTTTTTGGACATCAAAACCTTGCAATCGCCGGAGTCCTTGCCGCCGAAAAGCAGAAAGGGGAAGCTGACGAACACCCTGAAAAATTCACCGCCACGGTAGCAAAGGCTCGCGAATCTATTGCATCTTTACGCAGTTTTGACCCGGAGTCAGGAATCGCTGAACTTCTGGATGCCAAGCTAGCAATCATCGTAGGTGATGACGAAGCGGCTCTTTTGGCATTTGATGCGGCAATCAAGGCCCGGCCGAATGACTACATTCCGAAGACTGAGTTATTCATGCACGTGCGAAACAGTCTGGATACAGAATTGCGAGGACGCGCCATTCGTGATGCAGCTGCCGCAAAGATGGAGAGCCTGGTCATGATTGAATACCTGGTGCGTGAACAAGCTGAGTCCAAAGACCCAAAAGTGTCCGAGACCCTAGAACAAATGCAAGTGACTCTTGCTCCCTTCGCTCCGGTACGGGCTAGTCAGGAAATCGATCTTGTTTCCGAAGTCCCAGGATTCATTCAGAGAATTTCAGACCAAGACGATACGGTATGGAATCGGGTTAAGATCCGGATGATCCAGGTATTCAACGTCCTTCGTCAGGAGTTCGGCTACCAATCCGACCTTTTCAGGCTGCAGCGTCATCCTCTTGAATATGTCATTCATGATTTTTCTGAATCGTTTTATAAAGAACACCCAACTACCACAATTACTACGGATCAGGTCAATGTGGTATTTACCTCTGGCGATGAACCGACTGCTATTCCGGAATTACCAGGGACAAGTGATATTGCGATTTGCGACTTCGACCTTGACCGTCAATCCGACCTTGTAGCGGTTAGCCAGGGAAAGCTGACTGTTTTCTCTCATGACGGCAACGGCGCTAACTGGACATCTGTAGCAAGTATTGATATTTCACCGGAATTGACTCGATTGCGGGTGGCTGACTTTGATCGGGATGCCGACGTTTCCACAGAAGAAAACTACATGGCATCGGATGTCGACTTCCTCGTGTTTGGTCCGGCCGGTTACTCATTCATTGAAAACGTCTTCGATAAGGAAACGAAAACGCGTAGCCTGGCAATAAGCGAAAAGACGATGCCATCAGAGAAAATAGCAATTACTGATGTGGCAATTACGGATATCGAAAACGACGGAGATCTCGACGTCGTCATTCTCAGTGAAGGTGGAGTAGCGATTTGGCAAAACCAGGAGAACTGGGACTTTCGTGATAACACGTCACTGGCAATTGCTAATCCGGATCATGTTGCAGGTGCCGCGACCCTAGGCATAACAGACACCGACCGCAATTTACAGACCGATATATTGGCCGGTGGACATGTTTTACAGAACATTCGCCACGGTCGGTTTTCCATTCGCACGTCTGATAACACTTCCCAAACCGATGTATCTGCGACGTCAATTTCAAGTGCCGATATCGACAATAGCGGTACATGGGATACCGTTATATCCTCCGCAAGTGGCGTGACTGTATCCCTAACAGACACGCTGCCTGGGGAAAAATCGTGGGTGATTGCTACTATCAATATTTCAGCCGAGCCAGCCCTAGGTGCCTTCACGATCGACTTTGATAATGACGGACATGTGGATATCGGAGCCTTTCGTGACACCGGTGTAGATATTTGGAGAAACCTGGGCAATCAGCATTTTGCAGAAAAGCCAACAATCACAATACCTGCCGTCGGATTAACGGCATGTAAGGCCGGTGATATCGACAACGACGGGGACCTTGACCTTGCGATGGTCGCTAACGGTAATCCGGTATCGTTTATCAATCATGGAGGAAATGAAAACAACTGGATTCAGGTTCGACTCTATGCAGAGCCAGACCCAATGTTCAAGGTGCAGCGTTCCAACCTTTACGGTATCGGCTCCAGTGTGGAAGTGAAGGCCGGCAGCAACTATCAATCGGCGATGGTCACAAGCCAATTGATACACTTTGGTATTGGCAAAACAGAACAAGCCGATGCAGTCCGCGTACTGTGGACCAATGGCATACCACAAAATATCATTAAGCCCGATACACGTGTAACGTTCACCGAAAAACAACAGTTACTTAAAGGCTCATGCCCCTATCTATATACGTGGACCGGTGAGAAGTTCGAATTTCTAACCGATCTATTGTGGGCAGCACCAATCGGATTGCAATTTGGCGAGGGAGTGATCGCACCAACACGAGAATGGGAGTACTTGCTAATTCCGGGAGATCGTCTCGTCCCAATCGATGACGAATATCGCATGCAAATCACCGAGGAGTTATGGGAGGCTGCTTATTTTGATCAAGTGGAGCTCATTGCCGTAGACCATCCCATTGGCACGTCAGTGTTTTCAAACGAAAAGGTCGGACCTGCTAGTATTTCTAGCTTTAAGATCCACTCCTTCCTAGATAACCAGCTAAAGCCATCCAATCGAGTTGTAAGCAGCACAGGGGAAAATATCACATCGATTGTGGCCAATTCCGATGGTGTCTTCACCAAACTGTTCCAGAAACGCCATAAACAAGGATTGACGGATCCGTACTTTATGGAAATTGAGCTGGGTGACATTCGCCAAGCCGAAACGGTTCAACTTGTTCTTACTGGCTGGATGTTTCCAACAGACACATCCATTAATATCGCCTTATCACAAAACAAACAGCTTTCCAGTCCCTCGCCACCATCTATATCTGTGCCGCGGCAAATTAATGGAACAGTGCAATGGGAAGAGGTAATTGCATACATGGGATTCCCCGGTGGCAAGACTAAGACAATCGTGGTGGACCTACCTGTTGAAAAGCTAAACCGTGAGGACGGGCGCATTCGCATCAATAGCAGCATGGAACTGTATTGGGACAGTATCTTCTTAGCAATCGACGCGGATCAAACCGAGATACAGCAGTACCACGTGCCACTCATTGAAGCAGATCTTCACTACCGCGGAGTCTCGAGTCGCTTACCCAGGGCAAACAACGGACCGGAAGGATATGAATACGACAAGGTAGTTAAGGAGCCCGTATGGCCGCCCATGGCCGGAAACTTCACTCGATTTGGCGATGTAACTGAGCTATTGCTTGAAAACGACCATCATCTCGTTGTCCTCGGCGCTGGGGATGAAATCACCGTTCGGTTTAGTCAATTGCCCGATCCACCATCCGGATGGAAACGCGATTTCATCGTTCATAATATTGGCTGGGACAAGGACGCGGACTTGAATACAATCACCGGTCAGAGGGTCGAGCCGCTACCTTATACGGAAATGAAGCAGTATCCACCACACTCATCTGACGCGCTGGATTCCGCGGATTATCGCACATACTTGAAAAAGTACCAAACTCGCAAAATGGATTTCGAAGCGTTTTGGAATCAACTGAAACCGTAAATCTTCTCATTTCTGGCGCACTCGCCTGCAAACTGAACCATGACTTTATGCTTTGCGTAAAGCTAATTGTCCACGCAAACGTCAAAGTTACCGCTGCCGACACGATCTGTGTTTGTTTGCAAATTGCTCGTCTATACACCGAGGAATTCGCCTTCGTGCGACGGCTTTGCGCGATAAATTTCTATTAGTTCAACAAATGTAGACAGAGGCTAAGAAACTGGTTTTCACAATGTTGCGAAATAAACTCCTAACGACATCATCGCTTGTCATTATCGGGCTCATTTCAATTATCGCCTGTAATTCGGAACCGGATAACGTCGCAAATGATGACGACGACAGTCATGTTGCAGAACAAGTAAAGGCCGACGGGCCTATTACGTTTACCGAGGCTCAGGACGCGGCAGGTATCGACTTTATTCATCTGAACGATCGCAGAGCTTCCTTAATCCCGGAAGATGTCGGTTCAGGATGTGGTTGGGCGGATTATGACAACGACGGTGATGAAGACCTATTCCTTATAAATTTCGCTGGCCCATTCCTCATGGAACCTGAGGACATCGCAAAACGTGATGGAAACAAGTTGTATAGAAACAATGGCGACGGATCGTTTACAGATGTGACAAATGAAGCAGGCTTGAGTGATTCAGACTGGAATTATGCATGCTTGTGGTGGGATGCGAACAACGACGGCTGGCTCGATGTTACGGTTACACATTACGGAGGCGCTAAGCACTATCAAAAAAATGGCGATGGGACATTTTCAGATCAGACAGATGCTTCCGGCTTCGGTGAAATTGACAGCTTCCTGCTCGGTTTAACCGCTGGTGATTACGACAAGGACGGCGACCTTGATGTGTACCTTTGCGGTTACGTTGAATTCGACCGCCTTCGAGCACGTGACGAGCGTCCGTTGGTAGCTGGACGCCCAGCCGTATGGACTAATCCAGTGTCATATGATGCTCTTCCAAATATCCTACTCAATAACGATGGCAATGGTGTTTTCACTGATGTCACCGAGGCTGCCGGAGTGACAAATCCAACAGGTAAGAGTATGCAGGCGATATTCTGCGACTTTAATAATGACAGTTACCCTGATCTGTATGTAGGAAATGATGTGGGTACGGCTGATGCCATGTTCAAGAACAACGGTGATGGTACTTTCGAAGATGTGTCGTCGATTTCCGGCACCTTTGATCGCCGTGCAAGCATGGGGCTAGCCGGAGGTGACATCTATCACAATGGTGGTAGCGATCTATTTTCCACCCACTGGGTGAATGAAGACCACGCCCTTTGGAAAAATCAGGCATCGGGTGAAATTAGTGAAACGATCCTGATGGAAGATGTAGCACCCTTTACCGGAATTCTGGAAATCAAATCGACAGCAGATGTCGGCTGGGGTGTCGATCTGGTCGACTTTGATAACGACGGACATCTGGACATCGTTCTGGCAAACGGCAGCACGATTGAAGATGAGCTGACAACTGAAGTCTTGAAAGACCCCAAGCTGCTTCCTCAAGAGAGCAAGATTCTACGAAACAACGGAGAGGTACATTTTGATGATGTAAGCGAATCTGCCGGAGCATTTTTTCACAAAGCACTCGTTACACGCGGCCTTGCCACAGCTGATTATGATCAGGATGGCAAAATGGATATCGCCGTGATTCTCCATAGCGGAAAGGCAACACTGCTCAAGAACACCTCGAAGGATACCGGCAATTATCTCCGCGTGAAACTAAGCGGCACGGCGTCCAACCGATATGGAATTGGGGCACGTATTCAGGTCAAAACATCTGTGAACACATACACGCATGAAAGCGTATTAAGTTCTAGTTATCTCAGTACAAACAGTACGATTGCCCACTTTGGATTAGGGACTGCATCGGAAATCGACTCTGTAACGGTTACCTGGCCAAATGGAAATGAAACGGCTATTGAGTCCCCGGAGATCAATTCTCTACTAACCGTGAAAGAAATCGTCTCAGAATAAGTCAATACTTTTGACGATGATTTGAATACCATATAAATATCTGCTTATGTGGACAGGATTGGGATGAACCCATTTCCAGACCACATAACAACCGCACTTATTCACTAGGTTTTATCATGAACAAGACTGTCATCGGAATTGTCGCGATCACCGGAATCAGCGCACTGGTAGCATTCGGTACAGGCATGTTCGACAACTCCGGTTCGGATGATCCAGACTTACTGGACAACGGCCAGTTGGCAACACATGCTCGCACTGTCGAAACAGAAACAGGTGGTGTTCCCCACCACGAACCAATTCAATACCGCGCCAAAGATTCCCGCCCGGCAATCACTAAGCCGGAGTTCATTCCAGGCGCTACCGCACAAATCGCTGGCGGCACCAAGGGAATCGGCGTAGCGATTAATGGCAAAGCTCGCTTTTATCCGCTTTATATTCTGCAGTATCACCAGGTAATCAATGACACGCTCGAAGACTGTGCCATTGCCTGCAGCTACTGAAGTAGCGAACAAACGCTCGTCGTGCACGAGCGAAAAATGGAAGGGGCAGACGAACCCTTGGAATTACGAGTTTCCGGTGCAGTCCTGCATGGCAACCTGATCATGTTTGACAAGGAATCCAACACACGTTGGCTTCAGGAAACAGGCAATGCCATCGACGGCCAGCAAAAAGGAAAGTCGCTGAAAGAGCTCGACGACAAAAATTGGGAAGCTAATGTCCGCTGGGATGTTTGGATAAAGAAACACCCTGAATCCGAGTTGCTGTTTTCACCCATTGTGAGCAGCAAAACAAATAACAAACTTGCTAAGGCCTCTAAATCAGACACCACTGACATGTCTGACCAACAGTCTCAGGAAGAAGCAGTTGAATCTGAAGATAGCACTTCAGAATAATATCACGAGCAACTAACACAACACGTGGCATTAATGATCTGAATTGCACCCGCATCTTAGATCATTAATGCCACGTGCTTTTCTTTGATGTTGCCTTATTCCTTTATCTTGCCAGAGTCAACGATCTTCTCTAACGGGATGCTCGACTTAGCTCCTTCTTTAATCTCAATCAGCTTAATTTCAGCTGTAGCTTTCTGGTTCTTCTGTTCAACCACAAGTGTCCCCTTCACCAAACCGAATGGCAGATCATCGTTATAGTATGCATCCAGTTGGAGGCGCAAACCGGATTCTTCAACTTCGATCACTGTTTGAATGCCGTCGCACTCATATTTCTTATCCAACACGGTCCACGTCTTCTGGCCAAGTTCCTTAATGGACTGTGATTTCACACCAAAAATTAACGCAAAAGGGGCTTCCTCAATATCCTTGATACGATCAGTATCCAAATTGATGTCCGTCGACGCTAGACCCTGAGTTGCACCTTTAATCAGTGACTCCATCGCAGTCTCTTTACGTGTAAGTTGCGACTCTCGGAATAGGCACACAGCAATCTCAGTGCGTTCTTTGTCGCCCTTTACCA
>JAKUOW010000042.1 GCA_022451045.1 Pirellulales bacterium
CGTGATGTCGGTCGTTGTCATGTTCGTGATGTCGGTCGTTGTCATGTTCGTGATGTCGGTCGTTGTCACGTCCATGGTGATCTCCGTGCTCGTGATCATCATGCCCATGATGTTCATGATCTTTATGGATTCTTTCATTCAGTTCGCGTTCGAGTGCTTCTGCGTATTCATGAAGGCCGGCGGCGTGGAGATGCTCTACGGCCTTTACAACGTGTTCGATTTGCTCACGGCTTGGATGCCCATCGTGTTCACGTTCATGTTCACGTTCATGTTCACGTTCATGTTGGTGAGCGTTATGGAATTCTTCTTCCATTTGTCGCATGTGATTTGCGAGGTCTTCGATGTGCGCTTCGATTTCGCGTAATGCGTCCTCGTTACCATCTCTCAGGATCTTCTCTCGGACTTCATGTAGTTCCTCAAGTTTCGATGCCATCTCGTGCATTCGTCGTTCGAATGCCTCGTGATGACGGCGTTCGTCATGTTCATGGTCGTTCTTTGCGTGACGGTGCTCTTCCTGTTGTTCACGATAATGATGAACAAGCTCTTCAATGTGGTTTGCCACTTTCCGGGCTTCTTCTTCCTGCCCATCAGCAATCAGATCATCGTATTTTTGCTTTAGCTCGATGATTTCGCGTTCGATTTGATTACCATCGTTATGTTCACGCTGTTCGTTATGTTCACGTTCCTGTTGCTCCAGGTACATCTCAACGCGACGAATCCGCTGTCCGATTTGGCGGGCGGCGTCTTCTTTTCCTGCAGCGATAAGATCTTCATATCTTTGGCGAAGTCCATGCAGTTCACGCTCAGCTCTTTCTGTTCCGGAGATTTCGCGGTGATCTTCCTCACGATGTTCAGGCAAGTCGCGTTGATGCTCTTCATGCTCACGGTGCTCACCGTCGTCATCATGACCATCTTTCCCATCTTGTCCATCATGGTCGCGAGCTTCTGCGAGTTCTTCCAGTACATGGGTGTATTCTTCGATTTCACGTGCAACGCGACGTGCTGCATCCTCATTGCCAGCTTCTTCAAGTTCTTTTAGCTCACGCTTGAGTTGATATATTTTGCGAATAATTTCTTTGCGTTTTGCATTGATCTCATCACGGCGTGCTTCTTCATCCTGCCGCTCGGCGACGCGTTGTTCATCAGCTTCATCAGCGGTTAGGAGTTCAGGAACCGCGAAGATTCCGGTAAGAAGGATGAGAGTCGTAAATGGTACGAAGAGTTTGGTATTCATTTTGTTGCCCACAGTGAGTTCCTTAGAGCGGACTGGTGTCCACGATTGACGATGGCTTAACTACGGTCGTGACTCGTGTGCCGTTCAGTTTGTCCGTTGCAAGATGATATGTCTAGAGGCGGAAAAGTTTAAGCGCGGTAATTCTCATGGCACTCGGAGCAGGACTGTCGAATAGTACCAACGGCTTTACTCGCGGACTCCTGATTGTTGAGCTTCACTGCATCTGTGATTTCACGAGCGGCATCACGCATCTGTTTGGCGAATCCTTCGTAAAAATCATCACCGGCATCCTCAAGTCCTTCCTTGCAAAGTAATTCAGACAGTGCGGCAACGAGCTCTGCTTCATGTAAGACATCATCGATGTTTGCCTCGAATTCAGACGCGTTTGCCGTAAATGGCGCGAGTACTTCTTCCACGCTGATTTCCAACCGTTGCATAAGTGGTGCGCGGTCAACGACGTTGCCCCATGAGAAATCCTTGTCGTTGACTTGGCCCTGAATACCGTTTCCGCCCACCAAATCGCCGAGGTCTGCCTTGCGGAGTTTTGCTTCGTTAAAGGCTTGCTGTGATCCTACTTTGCAGTTGGCTGCGACTTTGGCAAACAGATCACGAGATAGGACCGCTTCCTTTTTCCAGCGGACGTCTTCCATGTCGTATTCAGCGATGATGCCAAACAAGGCAGCAACCATCGAGAAATGAAGGCGAGCTTTGCCATAACCACCCCCCTGGAATTGCGATGGCGTGTTTACCGTTGTATCTATTTTTAGTTTGAGAGACTTGATTTCATCTTCCAGCGTTGTGGAGGTGATGAGTTTGGACCAGTCGAAGGTTGCGGACTGAGTCGGTGATCCTCCCTCAGCAGGGTTACCACCTGTGCCGCCATTGTCGACGATACGTGTGCCAAGGGTTCGTTCACCCTGCAATTGACTGAAAACATCGTCAAAGAATATGTTTTCGAATTCCTTCTCTTTGAACTTTGGTAGTCGTACGCGACGGACTTTCTTGGGCTCGCTCTTTTCGTTGTCCTGTGCAATTAATGAAATCCCGGTCGCAGTAAAAGCGAATGTGGCAAGCAGGATCATTGCAATGCGCGTGTGAGTTTTCATGGGACAGTGATGCCTGTAAGCATGAGATGAGGGGAAAGTACAATACACTTGATTATTGAAACAGACTGGCATGCTGACAAGCTAGAATGAGATTCTATGGCATCGGATTTTGAATATGAGGACAGGCAAGCCGATCCGGATAAGGAGTCGGCCAGCGGTCAGGAATTATCAAGCCGCCGGGAATTTCTATCCGGCGGTGGCTTATTGGCAAGTAGAGCTCCTACCGATGCGGGTGATTCTGATGAATTGAAGCAATCGTATTTACTTCATCTCACACGGCGTGCAATGGCCTGTGAATTTGAAGTATATTTCAATGCCGGACAATATGAGCATGCTGCTGAATCAGCCATGGAAGCGCTTGACCTGGTGGAATTACTCGAAGACCAAATGACGGTATATCGAAATTACAGCCAGGTGTCATTGCTCAACCGTCTGTGCGCTGGCGAACCACAATTGGTTGAAGCTCGACTGGCCGGGTTACTGCAGCGATCACTTGAACTGCATGAAATTACTGATGGTGCGTTTGATATCACATCGACTCCCTTATCCAGAGAATGGGGGTTCTTCAAACGCGAGGGAATCCTTCCTGATGAACAGGCCATTAAGGCTGCGCTTGATTCAGTTGGTTCGAATTATTTGAACCTTGACATTGAATCGGGAATATTGAGTTTCCTAAAGGCAGATATCGAAATAAATCTTGGCAGCATTGGGAAAGGATTTGCACTGGATCGGTGTGCAAGTTTGCTGCAAGGGGCAGGTATTGAGGAATTCCTGATCCACGGTGGGCGCAGTAGTGTACTTGCTGCCGGCTCCCGTCGCGATGGTCAATCATCTAGGGAAGGGAGGGAAGGATGGCAAATTGCCATTCGCCATCCGATGAAACCCGAACAGGTACTGTGCCATTTCTGGATAAGGGATCAGGCGGTTGGTACAAGCGGTGATGCGAACCAGTTTTTCTACCACAACGGCGTTAGATACGGGCATGTCATTGACCCGCGATCGGGGCAACCGTCTCAGGGTGTGCTTTCAGCAAGTATCGTGGCGCCAAGTGCAGCAGATGCCGATGCACTGGCGACGGCTTGTTTTGTGGATGGGCCCGAGGTTGCTGCCGAGTATGTTAAGAACCTGCCCGATACTGGGTTTATTATTGTGACCGATGGTGAGCGTCGAGGTAGCACACAATTAAATCTGCTAAATATCCCGGAAGACCAGATTGAAGTCATCGGCCAGATTTCAGAAGTCACGACCTGGTAGTTATTTCGGTATGTCCAGATAAGAGCCGAGTCTGTGCATCTCTGCTGGTTTCAATGTGCTTACGGTTATACAAATCGACGCAACTCCACGAATACGGCGAAAGAGGTTATTTTGGCGATGCATAATAGCCAATACAACCGTTATATTTATGACGATTTACGTGCTTATTTTTTGTGACTTATGTAGTCTAAAGTGATGTTTTATCGCCAAATTCACTATTATGTGTGAAAATAGATAAGGTGCGTAGAATAAAGCGTAAAGCTGCATCTCTGACATGGCACACCACCTAAACGTAGGGCATTTTCCAGAGAGCGAATTCAGTTCGGCATAGGGACTTATATGACGGCTTATCGAATGAAGAAACAACGTAAGAATAGAAAACGCTCGCTTCGCAGAAATAATCCCGGTCGCCGCATGTTTCTTGAGTCGCTGGAAGATCGCAGACTACTTACGGGTATTACTGAATCGCCGCATTCAAGTGGTCCATCACACGCCCTGACAGATACCATTTCTGCTTCTGTCTTTATCTATGAAAACGGACAACTGACGAACTTGCCGGCGGATTTCGGAATCGAATCCGGGGAAGCGATTTCTTTTGTCAGCAGTGCAAGCGGTGGGCAATCAATCAGCATCGGCCCTGCAGATGTTGACGGCGATGACACGGTGGATAATCCGACAGACTACCTGACCGTTGGCGATGTGTTTTCAACTTGGCGCACTAATGCCGGAGACGCCGGTAACAACACTGATGCTAACTTTAGCGATACCGAATTAATGGCGCATAGCGCTGACGCGTCCAATTCAGTAAGGATGTTTGTAAACGGAACGGCAGTACATTCCTTTGAAGACTATCAGATTCACGACAATGATAGGATCGTGTTGGCATACGGAGATGATCCAATTGTCGCCATGGAATTCCCACAAGGCACCGTCTTATTTGAGATGTTTACGGATGATGCACCAGGCACCGTTACTAATTTTCTTAATTACATAAACGACGGTGATTACGCCAATTCGATTGTTCACCGCTCTGTTCCCGGCTTTATCATTCAGGGTGGCGGCTTCACCAGTCCGAATCCGACATTTAGCAGTGTTGGCCAATTTGCTTCTGTGCCGACAGATGACTCGATCCAGAATGAATTCAGTTTGTCGAATGTACGTGGAACGGTTGCCATGGCCAAGCTAGGTGGTGACCCTGACAGCGCAACCAGTCAATGGTTTGTGAACACCGCCGACAACTCGGCTAACCTTGATAATCAAAACGGTGGTTTTACGGTTTTTGCACAAGTGCTTGATATGTTGCCGGTAGATAACATCGAGGCACTTTCACAAGTGAATGCCGGTGGTGCTTTTACCGACATGCCACTGGCATCGGGGAATCAGCTAGTAATTGTTGAGAATGTGCTTGGACAGGGTAGCGTGTTTGGCAAGGTATATGACGATACCAACGAAAACAATGCTCATGACAACGATGAGTCGGGGCTTGCAGGTGTTATCGTGTTTAGTGATGTGGACGGAGACGGTGTTCTCGACAGTAATGAATTCAGCACGACCACAGATGCCGACGGAAACTACCAACTGAAGTTGCCCAGCGGCGACCATCAAATTCGACAGGCATCTAATGCACCGTATAGGCAAACGTCTCCAACTGCACCGCTACATCATACGATTTCCGTTTCAGCAGGCGGTGATCACATGTTGGCGGACTTCGCGAATGTGCTGGTTACAGCGCCAACCGGGATCGATTTAGTAAGTGCTTCTGATTCAGGTGGTGATGATTCAGATAATCTGACCAATCTTACAAATATTTCAGCAGCAACCGCATTGACGTTTGACATCAGTGGTGTGACGGACGGTGCCGACGTAAGCCTCTACGACGGGGCTACATTGTTGGGTTCGGCAACCGCAAGTGGTTCAACGGTAAGTATTACGACCAATGGCACCGTTCGGTTGATCGATGGTGATCATGGCTTAACTGCAACGCAGTCAATCGATGGTGTGGAAAGTAACGAATCGACGGCCTTAACAGTAAGCGTCGATAGTACTGTCGATGTATTTACAAGTGTTCCAGAGAGCGCTGCCGAAATCACGATTGACTACAGCTACAACACCGAGAATGCAGAAGAAGGTGCTGCCGGGTTTGCATATTCACTGCTGGACGCACCGGCGACCATGACAGTCAATTCGGATACAGGCGTTGTCGCATGGCATCCTGTTGCCAACGATTTGGGAGACCATACCTTTAGGATCCGCGCAACGGATCATGCAGGAAACACGCGTGATCAGTTGGTGAACTTAACGGTAAGCGGTGATGCGGTAGTCCGTTACCGACTTGAACTCACCGACACTGACGGAAATGTGATTACCAACGCCACGGTCGGTGACAGTATCATCCTGCGCGGTTTGGTTGAAGATCTGAGAGACACTCCTAGAGGATTATTCTCCGCATATACAGATGTAGCCTGGGTAGATAACCGGTTAACTGCAGACGGACCAATCACTTATGGGACAGATTTTCCAAACGTGCATTCGGGAAGTCTTGCAACTGATAACCTGATCGATGAAATCGGTGGGACAGCCGGATTCAATGAAGTCGGTGGCGGCGAGTACCTGGTGTTTTCTGTGCCGATGACCGTTCAAAAGGCCGGTACGACCGTGGTGTCTGCCAATCAGGCGGATAATTCACCACATACCGATACCTTGCTATTTGGCGAAAACGATGCGGTTGATCCAGAAACGGTTATCTATGGCTCTGTGACGCTTGATGTGTCCCTTGCTTTTGGTGCAAGTGATGACATTTTCAATTTTGATGAGGATACGACCGATAACAGTTTGTCGGTTATGAGCAACGACACGTTGCCTACGGACGCCATTGGTATTTCAATCTCAGAGGTATCTGCTACGAATAACGGTGGCTCTGTTTCTATTGCATCTGACGGATTGAGCCTACTCTACTCACCTGCTGCTGACTTTTTCGGACAGGAGACTTTCACCTATACGCTTAGCGACTCCACTGGAACTTCTACGGCAAACGTGACCGTACAGGTGTTCCCGATAAATGACAATCCGGATGCAGTAAATGACGAATTTGAAAATGTCATGGAAGACAGTAACAACGTTTTACTTGATGTTCTCGCCAATGACAGCATCCTCCCTGATGCGAACGAAGACTTCAGCGTCGTGAGTGTGACCCAGGGTGATCAGGACGGTAGCGTTTCCATTGGAAATGCCGGATTGAATGTGATTTACACACCGAAAGTAGATTACACCGGTCAGGAAACATTTACGTATACCATTCGCGATGAAAATGGTGGTGAGGATACAGCAACGGTGACCATTACCGTGCTGTCTGAAAACGATGCACCGGTTGCTGGTAATGATGCTCTTAACGTGCCCGAGGACTCGGTCGATTACGTCATTGATGTTTTGGCAAATGATACATCTCATCCGGATCCCGATGAAGAACTTACCGTGATCGGTATTGGTGGCACATCGAAGGGCGGCGTTGCAACAATTGCACAGGATGGAAAGTCGGTTCTTTACTCACCGGCACCAGATTACTTTGGGATTGAGACATTTCAATACACCGTAAGTGATGGTAACGGTGCATCGGCTACAGCAATTGTGACGGTTACGGTTGACGATGTGGCAGACGCACCGGATGCGGTTGACGATTCTTTCTCAACGTCGATTGACTCTCCTGGCGATGAACTTGATGTGCTTGATAATGACACCTCTGATCCTGATGGCCAGGAACCGCTGACAATTACGGCCGTAACAGCAACAGCAGAAGGCGGTACCGTCTCAATAACTGGTAGCGGTGCAACGGTTACATATATTCCACCATCCGGGTTTACTGGTGATGACAGTTTCACATACACCATTACTGATGACGACGGGCTAACCGACGAAGCGTTGGTTCAGGTGGCTGTTGCTAATTATTTCCCTGGGGGTCTATCCGGCTACGTGTACATTGACAGCGATGATGACGGTATGCACGACTCCGACGAGTTGATACTCGCCAATGTAGAAATGACGCTAACTGGTACAGACTTTCAAGGTGATGGTGTCCAGTTAACAACCGTGACAGATGCACGCGGTAAATACGAATTCACAAACTTAAAACCGGGTGACTATGTGGTAACTCAGCAGCAGCCACAGCATTTAGTTGATGGTCGGGAAACGACAACAGCCACCGGTACGACTTCTGAAAACTCCATAAGTGTTTCTGTCGGGCAAGGCGAATCAGTAGCCGCAAATAACTTTACAGAACGTGGACGCTCGGCTGAATCTCTGTCATTGCTTGACTTCATTAGCCAGACACCTGACCCATCTCTTTACGGGTCATTTGGTGTTTCCAGCGACGAACAATGGGTAGCACTTGACTCAACCTGGCAGCAGTATGAAGAGACGGAAGTGATTTGGCATTTGGAAAGCCATACGCTAATTATCAATGTCACCGATGAATCCGATCAGCAGGAAACAGCTGTACTGTCGTGGGAAGCGGGTGACCCAGTGCGTCAAATGCACACAGATATGGAAAATCTGATCCAGGTACGCGGGCTACCAGAGTCATTTGGTTTTGAGCCGGTTGATGATAGTGCTGGTGATGATACCGACGACAGCAACGATGACGATACTGGTGACACAGGTGACGACACAGGTGACTCGGGCAATGACGATGACACTGACACAGGTGACTCGGGCAATGACGATGACACTGACACAGGTGACTCGGGCAATGACGATGACACTGACAGCGATGGAGACGCGGATGACCATCAAGTTGTGAAGGTTCCGGACTTTAGTATCGAAGATGTGAATGCGACCTCAGCGACATTCCAGCAGGATGTTTCTCCACGCGATTATGATGGCAACGTGACTGCCGTTTATTTCGGACTTGCGCCGTGTACGTACTGTACAACCCAATTCGGGCATTTGGATTCGCTGCAACAGGATTTGGATAGTAACCACGCAGAACTTGGTATCGAAATCATCGGTATCAACCTTGCCGATAGAGAGTCAGGCAATGATGCAATGACTGATGGTCGTGACTTGCCTTGGCTTCAGGATGTAGATGCTGATGACAATGGTGAGTCCGATGTCTGGGAATCCTGGGACGCTCAACTTCGCGACGTGATTATTCTCGATGCCAGCAATCAGGCGGTTGAGACTTACAACTTGACACTAAACGATCTGGGAGTCGCGGCAAATTACAACATACTGCGTGATCTGCTTGTAGAAACGGCATCAGCTGAAGGCGAACTGGACGAATTGATCGAGCTCTTGGCGCAAGATCAACAAGAGAACGGCTCTTAGGTATTCGGTCTAGAATCGCCAGGTCATACCCAGGTTTAGCGAGTGCAACCAAAAATGATCACTCGTCATGTTCATGGGCGGCTGCGTGCCGCCGGCCGGATCGATATTGAGATTCAGCTGCTCACCGGCCTGAATCATCTTGCTCCAGTAAATAAATGTATAGCCGACATTGAAATCAACGCAATCATTGATATGTCTGGTGTAGCGGAAGTCGAATTCCGGAACGGCTGTAAACTGATCACGTTCAAATACGCCGGCATTGGAGTCTTGAACTAACAGTCCTGCAGCAGTGCTGGTACCACCGCCAGGGTCAGTGATCACCGATTGACCCTCAAGAATGGCAGTTTGTCGTGTGTTTCCCAATCCTACTTTTGCAAGGATTGAGAATGTCCAGCAACCACCTTCGATATTGGACATGATTCCCAGCATTCCGCCGTGAAATTCATTTTTTCTCTTTACCGAATCATGGACATCCAGTTGAGTACCGATGGCGATACCATTACGCCCATCGAGATTAGTTGTCGTGCTGTTTATCGCAAGACCCTGGTCCATTCTGGAGATTTGGTATCCGTAAACGAAATCAACTACCGCAGTTCCGTGGCTTCTCCATGGTCGACGGAAGTACACATCAGTACCAATGAGACGTGTCATTGAATCTACTGATACAGATCCGGAGTCGCTGCCAGGGAAGCTTACAGACAGTGATTGCTGTGATCCTAATATCGAATCGAAAAACGGGCGAGCCAGAATGCCGCTTGCGTCGTCAAAACTGAGACCAGTCGTCGCTTCGTCGATCGCGTAAAAACGAGCACCAACAGCAGCGTCACGGTTTTGCAACCACCAGCCAAAATCAACGCGTCCACCAGGTCTCGCATCGTTGGAGAATCGTTCGTTGCCTGCAAGAATATCGGTGGATGAAAGTCCAAGCACTCCTGCATTTTCCAGAGCGGTTCCGGCACTGCTGGTGGTCACAAGTGGGGGGACACGCTGGCCTCTCATCCAACCAAACATGAATTCAACCCGAGCCCATCTTCCGAAATGATCACCAGCGAATTCTTCAAAGCCTGAGGATAGCTCGATCTGCTTCTCGTAATGATCCAGGTCAATATCATTGAACCGATTGCCACGCTGCAACAGTCGGTTTCTTTGCTTCATATGACCAGGTATGTATTCCAATTCAACGGGGTCGGAGGTGTCTGGCTGATGTGCTGGCTGTAGTTGCGGTTCACTATTTGGTTGGACTTCCTGCAACTGTGTATCTTCGTTGATCTCCTTAAGGTCTGACTGAGGCGTGGTTTCAGTTTGTTGTGTGATCTCCGGGGATGAGCCAGAACCTTTTTCGGTTTGCAATTGTGCAGTCGGCTGTTGCGGTGCCGTCAATTGTGGAGTTTCTTCCAATTTGGGTAGGGAGTCAGGGTCTTGAGCTTGTAACTGGAAACTGTCTTCGTCAGCGGCTGGGCTTTCCTGTACAGGAGCTTGAAACGTGTCGTCCACTAACGCGTCTTCTAATGGAGCGGTCTGTGGCGGTGTTGTTTCTTCAATGATGATGGTGCCGGAATCGTTGGATTGTGTAATCGTCTGTGTTTGTGAGGACTGTTCTGTCGGTGGCGAGAGCGTTACAACCGGATTTGCGGGTTCTTGGGTAAGAACGCTACTGACGCAGAAGCCTAGTAGCAATAGGACTGACGTGATGATACTGGTGCGGCTGATTGTCATCTCAACGTGCCTTGGTTTACGGGGGATTTCCGATCGTTGTGCACCTAGGAAAAGTGCGCATACCAATCGATAAATGGGGTTAAACCCGAGTTCGTCTGAGATCGCATTCCGAATGAGTCAAACTATGTGGAATAAAGAGATTATGTCGATTATTTTGACTTTTCCATTTCCAACCATATCATTTGGGAAGTAATGCATTGGAAATGCTTTCATTTGTAGCTTTTAGGCCTACGATTGGGCGATTTAAGTGGTAATCTAGATAAAAAGAGAAAAATATATGGGTTTGATAAGCAGCGATGACAAATAAACGGTTGCAAGAATCACCCTATTCTCGGTATCTTTTTGGCAGTGGAATTGTGGACACATATCCACAATGCAACAGTAATAAACTGTTTGGGAGGTAATGTTATGTGTAAGCGACTACTAATAGTGCTAATTGCCGCGGTAATGATGGCCCCGACATCCAGTGCGGTCATGGCGAAAGAGCCCCTTCTTAAAAAGCCTCTTTTGTTTCCAAAGGTAAAAGCAAGACGACGTGAAGAACTCAAACAGGAGCTTAAGGGCGAACTGCTTGACGAACTTGGCGCGAAGCTTGATGCGGATCTGGCTGCTGCGATGAAGCAGGCCACAGAGACGCTAACCAACGTCACAAATGAGAATATTGCTACGGCTTCAAACCAGTTGAAGACGCAGCATGAAAACTCGGTAAAACAGTTGTCAGCTCAGACGGAAACCGCGAAGAAGGCGTTGTCTGATCAGGCGGCAGCAAATCAAAAGGCTCTGGCTACTCAGGTAAACCAAGCCAAAACAGCCTTAGCTGATCAAACCGAAAAAGGTTTGGCAGACATTGCTAAGCAAAATGCTGCCAGCTTTGCCAAGGTAAAGCAGCAACAGAAGCGAGCGTTGGCTGTACTGAAAAAGCAGAATGCAGAATTCGCAGCTGCGTTGGCAGACCAGCAAACGAAGTTCGAAGCTGAGCTTACCAAGAAGTCAGATGCGTCTGATGCTCAGCTGAAAACAGCGTTCAAAGGATTTCAGGATACTCTGACTACGAAGAGTGCTCAGGATATCCAAGGCCAAATTGCTGCAGAGAGCAAGAAGCTAGCTGCCGCAATCAACCAAAACGGACAAGCAGTGATCAAGAAAATTGATACACGACTTGCAGGATTGGCTGGCGAAGTTGAATCACTTGTTGCTCAGAAAATCTCATTGGCAACGCCGAATGACGATACCGAGGACAAGGACAAGAACGAAGAGCCGAAGCCACAAGATCAGCCCGCAGCAACCAATAACGAAAACGTACAACCACGTACGGAAGAAGAAGCTGGAAACTAGCTGCTTAGATCTAAGAGATTACACATTACCTAATTGAAACCCGCCTTTACCAACGACTGGTTTAGGCGGGTTTCTTTTTGTTTGTAACCAAGCAGCAGCAATTAAGCCTGCATCTGCTACGACGGACGGTTAGCACCAGGCCAAAGAGATGGATTTGCGGTGCCACTAACCACCACTCCCTTTTCATTCCATCCCATGTATGCCATGACATCTGCAGCACAATATCGCAAAGTCAGACCACATCGCCGTCGGTCGGATTCATTGGCATTACTGCCATGCAGCAGCAAGTCGTTATGCATTGATAATTGACCGGCACGCAACTCAACGTTGACCGGATCGGGGTACATGGAAATATCATCCACGGTTTGATCGAGGACGTTGTTCTCTGAAGCATCGCTTGTGCGATATGGTAGATGACCATCATGATGGCTTGCCGGAACAAACCGCATACACGCATTTTCCACATCAGCATCATCAATAGCTAGCCAAACCGTAACGGTTTTACTCGGTGTAAGTGGCCAGTAACTTGCATCCTGATGCCAGCTAACTTTCTTACCATCTCGCGGCATCTTGCAAAAAAAATGACTGCCCCAGCCCACCACATCGTTTCCGAGAAGGTCGGTTACATAACGGACAATTTTCGGATGTGACAGGATGTCGTAGACTTCGCCGTATGCCAAGTGGGCAGTACTGATTGAATAACTGTCACGTCCTTCCGCGAGTGCCTGCGCTAGTACATCGTCAAAAAACGATCGATAAACGGAAATCTCTTCCTCAGTAAATGCCTCAAGCGGCATGAGATAACCATTGCGGTTAAAGCTGGTAATTTGATCTGTGATTAGTGTTTGCGGCGACGTGTTTTCAACCGGAAAGAACTTTAGATCCCGATCAATTTCCCTGACGTCACTGATGTCAGGGATGATCTTAAAATCTGGCTTGTTATTCATAGGAATTGTGCTTTAAAGGCAAGAATAGTCTTAATGGATGGGCTGAGATCTGCCTGTCAGGATTCAGTTGGACAATATATGCGGTGGTTGCACTATAATAAATAGCCCCAACGATTCCTGCCTATTTAACCCGTCAAAGTATCCTCCCGCCGACTATGCCTAGAGATCAAGAATGAATATCCGGTTCACAATATGCGTTGCCTTACTTACCGTGATGATGACGGCAACAAATTCACAAGCTGACTTGATAGCACATCCCACCGAATTCAAGCTTGTATACAACACGAGCTTACAGCGACTGGTGGTCTTGAGTACCAAGGATGCTCAAACAAGTGAAATAACCACTGAGGTTACCTACGCCGTATCGGATCCAAGCGTAGTGAGTGTAGATGAATTCGGCGTTGTTCGGCCCCTTGGTGATGGCACGACTGCGATCACCATCAGTCACCCAGATGGACAAACTGAGGTGAGCGTGCAGGTCAGCGATTCCGATAAATCGGCACCGGTCTCTTTCGAGTTAGATGTTCAACCGATTCTTGCTGCTCGCGGATGTAGTGCAGGTGCATGTCATGGTAAGCAGCGTGGGCAGAACGGGTTCCATTTATCGCTACTCGGATTTGATTCCAATTTCGATTTCAATGCACTAACGCGTGAAGGCCGCGGTCGTCGCGTTTTTCCCGCGGCACCGCAACAGAGTCTGTTGTTGACCAAGCCTGCCGGTCAGGTGCCACACGGTGGTGGTGAGCGGCTACCGGCAGACGGTGTGGATTACAACACGATATTGCGATGGATCAATGATGGAATGCCTCGAAGCATTCCGGATGAACCAACGCTTACCGGTGTGACGGTATTCCCCGAAATGCGTGACATGCGTCCAAATGAATCCCAACAGCTAGTTGTAACAGCACACTATTCCAATGGCTCGAGTAGAGATGTGACAGGTCAGACGGCGTTTCAGTCCAACGAAAGTGCTATTGTGGGCGTTGATGATCTAGGAACGGTAACCGCAGGTCCAATCGCCGGTGAAGCTACGATTATGGCCAGGTTCATGGGAGCAATTGCCACAACCAAAGTACTCATTCCACTTGCTGGTGAGGTGCCGGATTCAGAGTATGAGAAATTGCCGGTGAAGAATTTCATCGACGAATTAGTTTGGGAAAAGTTGAAACGCTTAAGAATCACACCGAGCGGGACGTGCAGTGATTCTACGTACATCCGTCGCGTCTATGTGGACATTATCGGCCGCTTGCCAACACCCGATGAAACTCGCGAGTTTATCAATTCCGAATCAGCAGATAAGCGCGATGTACTGGTGGATCAACTGTTGCAGATGCCAGAGTATGCCGATCACTGGGCCAATAAGTGGGTGGATCTTCTTCGCCCCAATCCATACCGCGTCGGAATCAAGGCTGTGCTCAATTACGACAATTGGATACGGACTGCATTTCGCGAGAACAGACCATATGACGAATTTGTTTACCAACTTGTTACTGCTCAGGGAAGTACATGGCGAAACGGTGCTGTAACTCTATTTCGCGACAGGCGATCGCCGGATGAGATAACAACGCTTATTAGCCAGTTGTTCCTTGGTATTCGTTTGGACTGTGCAAAATGCCACCATCATCCGTTTGAGCGATGGAGCCAGGAGGACTTCTATTCACTGGCAGCATGCTTCGCTGACGTTGGTCGCAAAGGCACCGGTCTTTCGCCACCCATTTCGGGCGGAGAAGAGATGATCATAACGAACGCCTCGCCTGGATCGGTAAGTCACCCTCTCACTAACGAAGTATTGCCACCACGCCCGCTGTTCGGTGAATTTGAGCGGCAGGAAGTTGAGACAAAGCGACAATCGCTGGCTCGATGGATGACGGACGGTAATAACCCCTACTTTTCTCAAGTCATGGCAAATCGAGTATGGGAAGACATGATGGGTCGGGGAATCGTGAATCCAGTCGAAGATCTTCGGGCGACAAACCCACCAAGTAATGCACCACTCCTAGCCGCATTGGGAGATTACTTCAGAGATAAACAATTCAATATCAAGGAACTGATTGCTGTCATCGCAAAATCCCACGTTTACGAGTTGAGCAGCGAGCCAAACGACCGCAATGTTGCGGACAACCGAAACTACTCGCGCCATTACCGTTCACGATTGCGAGCAGAAGTACTTCTGGATGCCGTGAGTGATATCACGGCTGTGCCGGAGTCATTTTCTGCCATGGTAAATGGTAGTCGCGCAAACCAGATTTGGACGCATCGCGTTTCCAATCTGTTTCTTGACACATTTGGTCGTCCCGATCCAAATCAGGATCCGCCCTGTGAGCGTACGGGTGAATCGACCGTTACTCAGGTGTTACACCTGATGAACTCACCCAATCTGCACGCGAAAGTCACTGAAGAAAAGAACAAGTTGGCAGAATGGATCGAAGCTGAATTACCGGTTGATGAACTCATCGATCGAATCTACCTGAGTTGTTATAGTCGTCATCCGGATGATCAGGAGTTGACGATCTGCCGTGGTGTATTTGCGATAGATGGTACTACGCAGCGGCAAGCGGCACAGGATATTATGTGGGCGTTAATCAATACCCCGGAATTCATGTTTAAGGACTGAGGGGTACCAGATGAGCGTTTTACGAATATGCATGACGATCGCTGTTGCTGTATTCCCGAGCATCGTGATTGCAGCACCACCAAGTTTGACACAGCTTTTCCCCGCAGGCATCGGCCGCGGCGGTGCATACCGTGTGCAACTGGAAGGCACATTCGATCCCTGGCCAGTTGAGATCGTGGTAGATCGAGATGGACTGGAAATTGAGGTCACGGAGGAGAAGGGGGTCGTCAATATTACGGCTAAAGCGGATGCACCTTCCGGTGTCTATTATCTCCGTGCGGTCAACGCAGAAGGTGCTTCTACGCTAAGACCCATCGTTGTTGGTACGTTGGCAAACTTTACAGAATCCGAACCTAATCATGAACAGGGTGGGTGGAACGAAGTAGACCTCCCGGTCACCGTCAACGGAAAACTAGCATCATCGGCGGATGTCGACCAATTCAGCGTCGTACTGGATAAAGGGCAAACGTTTATTGCTGCTTTGCAGGGCAATCGAATTCTTGGTTCTCCGATGGATGCCATCATTCAAGTAGCTGACGAAAGAGGCTTCGTTATTGCCCAAAACGATGACGAACGGGGATATGACCCCATGGTGTCTTTTACAGCACCACACAGCGGTACATTTGTAGTGCGTCTCTTTGCTTTTCCGGTGAAACCGAATAGCTCCATCGCATTTTCAGCACAGGGATCTTACATTTATCGCCTGACGCTTACTAACCAGGCTTATTTGCAATACACTCTGCCGCTTGGGGTTAGTGGTGAGCAACGCGAAGTTGAATTGGTGGGGGCAAGTTTACAGGGCGTAAAGAAAACCCTGGATTCTCCGATGCCAAAGTCTGCTGCCGGTATGTTGATGTTTGTCGGTGTAGCAGGTGAAAGTGACATTGTTGACTCTGGAATCTCCCAGATCGTTGCCACTTTGGAGAGTAGTAAGGAAACTCCGCAGGCGATATCTGTTCCGACAAGTGTCAGTGGAGTGATCGAGGCGCCATCAGATGTGGATGTATTCAAGCTTGATGCTGTTAAGGATGAACAATATGAGATTAGCGTTGAGTCCAGAAAACTTGGGTTTGCAGCGGATGCTCATTTGGAATTATTTGACCCGGACGGTAAATCACTTACCGTCAAGGACGACGAATCGCGATCTGAATATGACCCGGGGACAATCACGTACAAGGCAACAGTTGATGGTCCCATCTTTGTACACGTTCGTGATGCATTTGCTCATGGTGGGCCACGACACGTTTATAGGCTGACAATTCAGAAATCCACACCGAGATATACTTTGGAACTGGCAGCGGATACCTACACGAAGAAAGCCGCAGAAGCGCTTGAAATCCCTGTAACGGTGACACGTCTTGCAGGAGAGGCATCTAAGATCAACGTAGCCATTGAGGGTTTACCAGAAGGTTTGACATGTGCTGCAGTTGTTTCTGATCCTGGAAACGATAGCAAAGCCAAGGTTACACTGAAAATCGAAGGGGCGATTGCCTTTAAAGGTGCCTTGTCAATTACAGGATCAGCAGAAGGTAAAGAAGAGAAGGTAATCGCAACGCACAGTCTCGTCGGTACGCACTATCGTGCAAGCCTGTTGTATATCGTTAGCCTCGGCGAGTAGCCGGCATCGTTTTAACTGTGCAAGACCCAGCCGCCGTCGACGTTTATGGTCTGGCCTGTCATGTTGCGTGCTCGGTTTGATGCCAGGAAGACAATCGCATTGGCTATGTCGTCTCCGGTTTGCCATTGCCCGAGTGCGGATAAATTGCGGATCTTTGATTCGGCCCACGTATCGTAGTCCAGCCGCTCGTCATCTGCTGCCTGGTCATACCATGACTGCCAAACACTCTGATTAATGGTCGTCTTTACCATGCCGGGTGACACACAATTCGCACGCAGTCCGTATGCAGCAACATCCTTGGCCACAACTTGCATCCAGTTAATAAGAGCTGCTTTCGCAGCGCTGTAAGGAGGATCTGTTTGTGAACCGATTTGGCCTGCGACGGACGTGATATAGCCGAATGAACCGGAGTCATGCGTTTTCAGGTTATGTACCCAGGCATGAGTTATGTTAACTGCACCAGTTAGATTGATGTCAATTATGCGAGGCCAGTCGGATGGTTCAAGATTCCAAAATGGAAAGCCGAATTTTCCACTGCCAGCGCCCGCGGCATAAACCACATGTTGTACGTCGAATGATTCCGATACGTGTTCTTTGGCTAGCTGCTCACATTGTGGATAATTAGTGGCATCCGCGATGATTCCACGTGTTTCCACTCCGGTCGACTCAGCTAGTGTTTTTGCACTTTCTTCAACGTTCGGATCGATGTCCCAGATCACAACGTTGCATCCTTCTTTGGCAAACTGCTCTGCGATGCAGTAGCCAATACCCTTTGCGCCGCCGACAACAAGCGCACCTTCACCACTCAGACTCAAATCCATGTTGCTCTACCTATGTAGTGAATATGATTCGCCAAAGCTCGTTTGTTTCAAGAAGTTAACCGTATAACTTGACGGCTTCTGATGCGCTAATCCGGCGTGCTTTAATTCGGCCACGCTTTAGGCGTTCACCATTGGGATCGATGTGAACCCGGCCGCTTCCTTTTCCTGCTTCCAAGTTGACGACGTGTATATTGAAGATGTAGCCTTCGTCACTCGTGGTTTCAAACCAGTGTACGTTGTCTTTGTGATCGGAGACGGTTGAGTACTGTGCAGCCTTAAACTGATCATCAATCGTTGGCTTTATGATCATGTGCGTATCAGTGTCTTCAATGCGATCATAGTGACGGCCGTGAAAACTTCCTTTAAGAACGACAAAGCCTGTTGCCATATTGTCGTGTCCATGAGGAACGACACTTTGCCCTTTCTTTAACTTGAAGACCTGATGCCCAAATACCAGGCTAGTTGGCAGACCTTCAACTTCCGGAAACTTAAATCGTATGGCACGTTCCCCTTTTTCTCTGAATGGAACACTGCTGATTCGGCCGCCGAAGTCGATAAACTTCAGCAAGTCTTCAAGATCAACCTTCTTGAACAACTCTTCGCAATGATCTTGCCATTGGATCTGACTTAGTTTTTCTCCCTTTAAATCCTTACCAAGATCATGAAGGTCGGTGAGCCATTTTCCAGTGACAGATTTTGTCTCAGCACTAAACAGGTCTTCGGCCGCAAGTGTTTCCAGCAGCGAGAAGGTGAGAAGAGAGCTAAGAGTTGCACGATTGAATTGGCGTCGGTTTTGTTCTTGCATGATTCCGTCTCGATTAAAGAGTTAAACAAGCTATGCATCAGCATATCTCATTTAGATTCGAATTACACAGCGATCGTCCGCTAAGGTGTCGGACTTTAAAATTCAGTCTTGAGCAAAGAGAATCGCTTGTAATACAATCCTCTGCACCGGTCACGGATTACGTGCCATAAATGGATGGATAAGTGTGGCTGGGTATCGATGGATCGAACAACCAGGAAAAGGCAATGATCAACGTAAAAAAGCTGACAGATCTACACAAACATCTTGTAGAGAAGTGGCACGAAGATGATATCTCCAATCCGTATGTTGGCTAGGAGGCCCTTGTATGTACACAATTCAGTTTCAACTTTCAGTTATGGCATGAAGAAGATATCGCCCGAAGTCGCGATGTTGGTGATGCAAAAATCGCCGAAGTAAAGCGGAACATCGATGGTTTCAACCAAAATCGTAATGATTGGATTGAGAAGATCGATGACTATATTACTGATCAGCTTGATGAACTAGGAATCAAACCTGAAGCCGGCGCGCGCTTAAACACCGAGACTCCCGGAAGTGTCATTGATCGTTTAAGTATTCTTGCACTGCGAATCTACCACATGGAAGAACAAGCGGGGCGAGTGGATGCGACGGATGAACACCGTGAAAAGGCTCAACAGAAGCTGGCCGTGTGCTTCCTGCAAATGGACAATCTGTCGCAATCACTTCAGGAATTAATCGATGATATCTACGCGGGAAAGATGGCTCATCGTACGTACCGACAATTTAAAATGTACAACGATCCAACAATGAATCCATACTTGTACAAGGCACAACAACGTCTAGCTGGTTAGTTTGGTTTCATGGTTTCCGCAATCGTGTATGACTGTGGATGTCGTGGTATGATCCAATTAGATGGCCCGCCCGCCCACGAATATGGTAGGGCGGGCTTTTTTTGTAATACTCAGTCTGAGTAGTTAAAGATGAATGTATTCATTTCCAGATCGAAGCATGCAATAGTCTTGGCACTTGGAGCCATGATTCTAGCCGTGATTGGGGGAGGCGGCGGCGGAGTGGCAGGAGAGGCTTATGCGTTGGTGGCCACAGGGGAGTCCTCGAGCATAATCACCGCAAGACGTGATGCTCTGAAAGAACTGACTGCGACGGCACTGATAACCGCTGATATACGAATGGAAATCGAAGCCGCTGACTCAGTTGCACAGATTCAGAATATTGCTACCAAAGCCATCGATACGTTTCTCGCCGGTCAGGAATTTGATGGAAATGCTGCTTTCAAAATGCTTGAAAAGGTGTGTGTCATTGGCAGTCGGACGAGCGGTTCCGATGGTATGCGGAAACAGCAGGAATTGCTGCTCGATACATTTGAGAAACTTGGTGCTGAAGTCGATATGCAATTGTTTTCGGCACGTCATCCCATCGATGGCAGCGCTGTTCCGATGGCAAACATGATAATCCAGTGGCATCCAGATCGCGCCAAACGAGTGATGATCTGTGCACATTACGATACACGACCCTATCCGGACAATGATCCTGATCCCAAAAAACGTAAGGCACTGTTTGTCGGTGCAAATGATGGCGCTAGCGGAGTTGGTCTACTGGTCGAATTAGGGCGGTTTATGAAGGACCTTGAAGGTGATGTCGGCGTCGACTTTGTACTGTTTGACGGCGAAGAGTTAGTTTTTGAGAGCCAGCGAGATCCATTTTTCTTGGGCTCTGAGCATTTCGCCCGCGAGGTTGCTGCCGGTGCACTTGAGCAGCGATATGAAGCGGCGGTGCTTCTTGACATGGTTGCTGACAAAGAACTGCAGCTTTATCAGGAGATCAACAGTTGCCGTTATGCCAATGATCTTGTTCAGGAAGTTTGGGGTGTGGCCAGAAGACTTGGCATCAGACAATTCTATTCACGCCGTCGGCATGAAGTTAGAGATGATCACTTGCCTCTCAATGAAATCGCGAGGATTCCGGCCATCGATATTATCGATTTTGATTATCCGCGGCCATCTTCCGGCCGTACGACATATTGGCATACGACGAAGGATGTGCCACAAAACTGCTCAGCTGTGTCACTCGCCCGCGTCGGTACGGTAATGCTCGAGTGGTTGCGTCAGCGAGTAGGTAACTAGCATCACTACCGGTACTCCAACATCAACTAAAATGTAATCTGATGTTTACGGATCAGATTGAGTAACAGGAACAACGTATCGTGTCACAACAGAATTATGAAATAGCAGTCTACCCGGGAGATGGCATCGGGCCAGAGGTTACTCGAGAGGCAATTAGAGTCTTGGATGTGGTAGCTGAGCAGCAAGGGTTTACCATTTCTAAACGGCACTTGGACTGGGGATACGACTATTGGAAGCAGCACGGACAGCCTGCACCTGACGGGTTCGTAGATTCGCTACGCGACGTGGATGCCATATTTCTAGGTGCTGTTGGATGGCCGGATGACATGCCGGATCATCTCTCCTTGGCACCGTTAGTCTCGATCCGACAGGCATTTGACCAATACGCTTGCATTCGACCAGCACGATTATTGCCAGGATTAACCAGCGTACTTGCTGGTAAAGGACCGGACGATATAGACATTATGGTGATTCGGGAAAACTCGGAAGGCGAGTATATCGATAATGGCGGGCGTTTCAAGCAGGGTACACCGGACGAAGTGGCTATTCAAACAGCACTGCATACGCGAAAAGGCGTAGAGCGAATCCTGCGTTTTGGTTTTGAACAAGCTCGTACACGGCGTAACCATCTGACGATGGTTACGAAGTCAAATGCTCAGCGATATTCATATGTCATGTGGGATGACATTCTGGAAGAGATTAAGGATGACTATCCGGATGTGGAGACCGTCCGGCAACATTGCGATGCGGCAGTAATGAATTTCGTGCGATGGCCAGAGCGATTTGATGTCGTGGTTGCTTCAAATCTGTTTGGCGACTTGCTTACGGATCTCGGGGGGATTCTTGGAGGTGGATTGGGGCTGGCTCCCAGTTGCAATGTAAATCCAGAAAAGAGATTTCCATCCATGTTTGAGCCGGTGCACGGATCAGCACCGGATATTGCCGGACAGGGAATCGCCAATCCAGTTGCTGCCATTTTGAGTCTTGTGATGATGCTCGATCATCTGGGGCAACCTGCTGCTGCGAAGCAAATACAAACTGCGGTTGAATCTGCAATTATGGCGGGCCATAAGACGACGGACCTCGGGGGTGAGTTATCTACAGATCAGATGGGCGACGCAATTATCAGCCAACTGAACTGATAGCACTTGTTTCGGAAACACGTGGATCGTCGTAGACGAACCCACAGAACATTACTGTCAGCTATCAAGTTTACAGGGGGCTTAATCCCATTCGCCAAACGTTACTTCAACGCGGCGTTTTTCGTGCTTCGTTATCACGCTCAATCGCATGACCTGACCAACAGCCGTGTTATCAAAGATACCTTTTAAGGCTTTCGCAGAAAACACTTCAGCGTTATCGAGCTCGCGAATTACATCGCCCGGTTTCAATCCAGCTTTATGCCATGCCGAATCCTCGGGTACGGATTTCACGACCGCACCAAGACGATTCGGATGGTCCTCAACCTCAATATTAAATTCAACCTCTTCCGTTCTAAGGAATTGCTTAAGGCGAGTTTCAATCGGGCGAATGAAATCAACCGCCGTCTTGTCACCAGACGCGTAACGGCTAATCACTTTGCGTAGATCGTCGAAAGTATTAATTTCTTCGTCATCCATCCCAATGATCAAATCACCCGAGAGGATTCCAGCCTTTAGTGCTCCGGAATTTGGCTGGATTGATGAAACAAAGCACGGATCCGGTGGGCGAGGGCATGCAACTCCCAGAAACGCGCCGAGTCGAAAGTCTAAATCAATGCCAGGAATACCGGCCTTAATTCGGTCAGGCATTTCCTCGGTCATAGTCGATCCGTAGATCTTCAGGTACTGCAAGGTTTGTTTCCACTTCAGGATCGTGTCAACACTTGGATTACCAATCTCAACATAAAAGAATTCAACATTGATCAGCTTTTGCAGGTTACTTAGATGATCGATGCCAACGTCACTTACTTTGCCACGTTTGAGAATCAGGCTTTTTAGGTTTCGCATCTTGCCGATATGAAATAGCCAGTCATCTGTAACCTGTTCACCTTCGATATGGATGGCCTCTGCTTGCCCAACCCATTTAAGATGATTCAGATCATCAACGCTACCTGTCCACTCTTCACCGATGCGGACAGTAAGAAACGTCATAAACTGTTGACCAACTGGAATACTCTCGCGGTTAACACTGCCACCCAGTGCCACAATCTGCTTCACGGCTTCGCCTTGCCGAATTTCATTCAATTCATCCAGAACCGTCGATGCTCGTCTGGAGATCCGACGTGATTCACTTTCCGCGAGCTGTTCCAGAGCTTCTCTTGCGATTTCGATATTCTCGCCAGTTGCTTTTAGCGCAAGTTGCCGAAGAATGAACATCACACGCGACGTCCCTTCGTAATTTTGCATAGGGATCGAAGCCACAAGCGGATCAATCACTGATGGTCCTTGATCAATCAAATTCAATGTCGCTTGCTCGCGATCGAAGAACGTCTTTGAAGACAGGTCGCTGAGCCAATTCTTAAGTGAATCCGCTTTGTCTGCCTTTTCCGTTTTACCGGCCGGATCTGTCTGGTTGGGAGATTGAGCCAGACATGAGTCGTTTCTGATGATGCCTATAAGCATCAAGAACAAGCAGATGGCGTTGATGGAGATACGAGTATTCATTTCACGCTATATCTTAGCTTACGTTGTCCATCGTCGCTGCGCTTCGTTTCCCGCATCCTCTGTCAGTCCCAGCTAACGCTTCGCCAGATGGCCGTTGGAATTGGGAATACACGGAGGCTGCATTAGTTGCCATTACCCACCAGTTGTTAATCTGTAACGATTTTGTGGATTATTGCATGCCGTGCGACCGATAACAGCAAATAACGCAACCATTGTACGCAACTATTTGTATCGTAATCGGAGTTATTTCCATGTCAGTGGCAAGAATTACCCTTTGTGTAGTGGTCGTTTCAACCATCACCGGTTGCGGTGCGTTGAGAAATCTAACAGAAAATGAATATCGTCCGACTCGTGAACTTCCACTGATAGAGTCCAAAGACCACCCACGCTGCCAATCGCCGCATCCGGATCCGCCGTTTAAATTCGTGCACGACGCGATCGATAACCATATCAACAAAGAGAGTTTTCGGGATAGTTTTTGGTACAACCCTTACAAGCCTCGGACTGGTAGTGAAGATGCTGCGGCCCAGAGCGACTCTACTGGATTCCGTACTCCGCGAAGCAAAGGTGACGGAAGTCGTCAGGCAAACAAAGTTGGTGGCCCGGTCATCACTAAGTAACCAACCATTCAAATGGTCACTTAATATCGAGGCTGTATCCGTGCTTATCACCACTCTATACAGCTTTATTGCCTCGCATTTCTATTGGCTCTCTCTTGAACGATAGGATTGCTTTGAATCGGGTCAGCTGATTTATCGCATCGTTTTTGGCGGTGCGGTGCCTGCAATTGTCATTCTTGTTGTTGTGGTCATTTTTCGTGGACGCAAACCCAAGTCGGAGTGATGTAATTTATTGCTTCGGAGATGATAATATAGAATCGACAATTGATATGACGGTTATCGTCTTACTCACAGTGCGGCGGCGACTGCTTTCTAGAAGAGAACCGAGCAAGTTATGGCATCAACGGGAATCCAGATTCTTCTGGACATGCTGGTATCAGCCGGCGTCGACACTATTTTTGGTAATCCGGGTTCTACGGAATTGCCGCTAAACGACGCTCTCGTCGATGACCAGCGTTTTCGCTATATCCTGGGCCTACAGGAAGTGCCCGTAATGAGTATGGCAGATGGCTATAGCATGGCGGGAAATCAGCTCGGTGTAGTGAATCTGCATATTTGCCCGGGAATCGGGAATGCTATGGGGATGCTCTACAATGCATATCGCGAGGGTACACCTTTATTGGTTACAGCGGGCCAGCAGGATCGTCGGTTGAGCTTTGATGAACCAATACTTGGTGGTGACATGTTAGCGGTAACCAAACCCTGGACAAAATGCGGCATCGAAGTGGATCGGATCGAGGATCTTCCCATGGCGATCAAGCGATGCATTCAGGCTGCGCTTACACCACCGACCGGGCCCGTGTTTCTGAGCTTACCGGTTGACCTGCAAATGGAACTGGGGGAATTCAGTCAGCTACCAGCTATCACGCTGCCAAATGTGCACACGAGACCACCGCGGGAGTCAATCGAGCAGGCTGTAGCACTGCTTGCTACGGCTGCAAATCCAGCCATTATTGCCGGTAGCAGACTTGTTGAGCTTTATGCTGAGAATGAGTTGGTTCTATTGGCGGAAGCCATCGGAGCTCCAGTGTATGTTGAGCCGGGAACAACCCACGGTCGGTTACCAATTCGATCAGATCATCCGCTCAACGGGCAGGGACTGCCACCATGGGCACCAGGAATCAAGGACCGCTTGTCCGGCCATGATGTCATTCTTGTTGCCGGAATGGACTTATTTCGTCTTTACATCTACATGGAACCATCCAACCCGATTCCAGACACAGCAGCAGTCATTCATATAGATGAGGATCCCAGGCAAATTGGAAAGAATCACGATGTTACAGTGGGTGTGGTAGGGCATTCCAAGGTGGAGTTGTCAGAGATAACCGATTTTTTTAATGAGACTCTCGATGATGTAACGGCGGCCAAGGTGCAGCAACGTACCGAGACGATCACAGCGGATTTGAAATCAAATCGTCAATCGCTTCAGGCTGAAGTTGATAGCCAGCTTTCAAGTGAGCCACTCACACCATT
>JAKUOW010000043.1 GCA_022451045.1 Pirellulales bacterium
ATCGTCATAAATTTGTTTGCGTTCGGGATCCGAAAACACTAACCGTGCTTGCGCAAGCTCATTCAGGATGTTTTGCGTATATTTGCCGCGGGGTCCTGACTGCAACGAATGCAACCGTTCCATATGAGACTGAATGGTTGAATCCAGTAATTCAACATCAGCCTCCATCGGTTCCATGCCAATTAGCTTGTAGAAGTCGATGGGGTGATCACTTGGTTCAATACCGAACCACTCAAGATAAGGGTCAAAGTCTTCGGACATTTATGATGCAAACAAGAATTGAAATGTAAAAAAACACAGGCCACGTACCGGCATACCACCACGCGACCTGTGTTTGACTCTATAAGCTGTAGCTAGACTTTTTCCGGAACGACAAACGGCTTACGGTAGTTTCTCGTCAACAAGGCGTTGGCATCATCATCACCAACGAATTGCTCTGTTTCTGGATTGAATTTCAAGTCACGTCCAACCATATATGTTGTGTCTGCGAGCTTAATATTAACCGCCTCAAGATTATCGCGAAGCATTTCGATCGAATCCCCAACTGTATCGTTATCAGCAAAAGCATCTGACTTGGTGTCAAAGGAGGACTCTTGACCTAGACGATAGGAGATATTTCCGAGATGACACAGTGCACTTGAATAGTGACCGACTGCCGCATCGCAGTTAATATCTTCCGGTTTTCGACTACGAACGGCGTTAATAAAACTACCGAATGCGCCACCTGCGGTGACTGTTGCCTCTTCACCTTCAACAGGTACTGCTTCGCCACCATTCTTTGGATAGAACTTCCAACCCTTGATGACACCTTCGGAAGTATAAAACTCGTTGCTTACGTTTCTATCTGGTGCATTCCCTTTGCCGACGAGACCGCGTGTCTCGAACAACAGAATGGTCTCACCATAATCGTAGACGGACACCTGCATATTAGGTGTTTCCCCCTGATCCTTTTCTCCAGGGATATATCGTCCACCGATGCTGAATATACGCTTAGGCAAGGTTGCACCTTTGATAGCCCAACGGGCTACATCCATTTCGTGAACGCCCTGATTACCGGTATCACCATTACCGGTATCCCAGAACCAGTGCCAGTTATAGGTATGCAGGTTTCGATGGAAGTCCTGCATCGGTGCAGGACCCAGCCACAGATTCCAATCTAAATTGGATGGTACCTTTTCCACATTTCTAAAACCAATGGACCAACGTGGCTTACAGCAGTAACCTTTGGATACCAGCAGTTTTCCATACTTGCCGGATTGAATCGCCGCTATTTGTCGAGCACGATTTCCGTCACTACGTTGCTGAGTACCATGTTGAACAACACGTTTGTATTTTGCAGCGGCCTCTACGCACTTGCGTCCCTCAAACACGTTATGCGAAATCGGCTTTTCGACGTAAACGTCTTTTCCAGCCTGACACGCCCAAACAGTAATGAGCGAATGCCAGTGATTACACGTTGCAACAGAAACTGCATCGAGGTTTTTATCATCTAGCGCCTCACGAATGTCCTGCACACACGTTGGCGAGTTACCACCACGATCTCTTACTTGCTTTCCGCGTGACTCATAAAGATTCGTATCAGGATCGATTAGGTATGAAACTTCAACACCAGGTTGACCGGCAAATCCCGCGATATGTGATTGGCCACGACCATTGATACCCGCAACACCAATTCGGATCCGGTCATTGGCACCAAGTACAGCTGCCGAAGACTTTGTTCCGGCAACGGTAAACAGCGGAAATACAGCACTAGCTTTGGCCGTGTTGTTTACGAACTGTCTTCTGGTAATCTTAGCCATGTTCGGGACTCCTAATCGTTAAGCTGAATTGAGTTTCGACCTTTTGTTTGAGATGCAGCATCCAATAGATCGGACCGCTAAGCACGTACGCCTGCAGTGACCGTATTCTACTACTTCTCCTCGTATTTTCGTTGAGAAATATCATCGGCGGTTGGGAAATCAGATGGTATCTTCTGGGTCACCTTGCCGGTGGCTGCCCACTCTGCTCCACGTTGGAATGAGGCGATAAACCCAACACACTCTTGAGAGTAATCCCCATGTCCCATCGGTGTATGGAAAACACGCCCCTCTCCGTAGTCAACGGTGAAGATCATAGGCTCGTGCCTACCTTGTCCTCCAAATTCCTTGGAAGCATACGCCGTGGCAAGAACCTTCATATTTTCAGCAGGACCTCGAAGTAGATCATAGAGTTCATCTTTAACGTGAAGCCACTGACCGGGCATACCTTTTGTAATTGGGTGTTTACTGTTACGAACGGTAACAACGAACGGGTGCTGGCTACCGTGATTTCCACCGCGTCCGGGTGATTCGTCGCGTACGAGTTTATCATCCTTGATGTAAATATATGGACCGCTCTTTTCAGTACGACCACCCCATCCACCGAGTCCGATTATCTCGTTGTACTCTTTCCAACCGGCAAATGAATTATTCGCTGCATGAACTACGACGAATCCACCACCACTGTTGACGTACTCCACAAAGGCCTTCTTGGTTTCTTCCGGCCATGGTGAACCGTTGTAATTGGAAACGACGAGATCGTATTTCTTGAATTCAGGCTTGAAATCCGGATCCGTGCCACGTGCAATAGTGCGGACGATATCAACCGTAAACAGTCCGGTCTCTTCCAGGTAACTCTTCATCATCTTGGATGTCTTTGGCCATACTCCGTGGTTATTCTGGCCTTCGATGATTAACGTACTGATTTTTGCATGTGCCGTAGATGCCATTACTCCAATTAATAGAGCAATCAATTGAATACGAAAAATACGAGTCATATTTTTTACCCCCCTTAAGCAGCGATTGAAATCATCGACCATGTGTATGCCTTTATGCAAAAATCTCCGTTACGGGATCACCACCGATAACCAATGGGCGATCATCTCTAGTATATATCTCTGTAGCTGGATCAATTCCCAATGCGTAGTAAATCGTTGCAGCTAGGTCTTCAGGCGTTACCGGGTTTTCATCCGGCGTGGCACCATGTGAATCGCTGGAACCGTAAACGTAACCCTGTTTGACGCAACCACCTGCAAGCAGCACGGTATAGCATTGCGGCCAATGATCGCGACTCACATTCTTGTTAATCTTGGGTGTACGGCCAAATTCACCCATCCAAACAACCAGCGTATCGTCATACAAACCGCGTTGCTGCAAATCCTCTAGTAGCGTTGGAAGCGTCTGCTCTGTGATCGGCAGGTGATATTTGGGGATAATTTCGAACATTCGTGTATCGTCGAATCCGTGGGTATCCCATCCACCTTTATCGATACTCCGACCGCCGATGCTGTTTGAAAAATAAACCGTTACAAACTTTACACCAGATTCAATTAGGCGTCGGGATAACAAGCAACTCTGGCCATAAGTCGTCCTGCCATAGCTTTCACGAACTGATTCTGATTCCTGCGTCAGATCGAATGCCGATCTCACTTTATCACTCGTCAGCATCCGGATTGCACGATCGTAGTAGAGATCAAATCCCTGAGCTGCGCCAGATGACTCCAGCAGAGCTGTCTGCTTATCTATAGTCTGTTGAATGAATCGCCGACGATTCAGACGACTGGCCGATAAACCAGACGGTAATCTCAACTGGGGCAATGTAAAAGCATCATCGTTTGGATCATTCTCAAAGAAAAACGGATCGTGTGCTTTACCAAGAAAGCTGGCGTGCTGACCAGGCGTAATTGAACCATCACGTATCGTGTATGGATAGGAGACCGAGGTTGGCATTCCCGTTGTTGCTGGTGACAAGTAATCAACCACACTGCCATAGGCCGGGTACAAATCGAGTGAATCACGTAATCGCTGGTCATTACTTGGTGGTTCATGACCGCTAAGTGCGTAATAACCTGCCGAATTATGGTTTGTCATCGTGTGATGCACACTGCGAATCAAACAAACCTGGTCCATGTATTTGGACATTCGCGGCATCAATTCACAAATCGGCAATCCCGGAACCACAGACTGAATCGGCTTTAGGGGGCCGCGGACCTCCTCAGGCGCATTTGGCTTCATATCAAACATGTCGATATGACTCGGGCCTCCCCACTGAAAGAGGAATATAACCCGCTTAGCTCTCTGAACGAGCGGAGTTTTCACTTTATCGCGAGCGGCGAGAATCTTTGGTAGGTTCAAGCCAAGTAAGCCTGCACCGCCAGCCCGTATCGCATCGCGCCGATGCAGCACTGAGCTCTGCACACCAAGTTGCTGATGTCGTGATAGCTGAATTGGAAATTTTCCGTTCACCAAATTCACTTGCTTGTAATCTATTTCTTAACTGTTTTGTATGTAGCCTTGTGACCGTTTGCCGGAATCGTCACCTCATAGGATTTTCCATCGGGAGCCACAGACAGCTTGATGTAATTACCGGTACCTTCGGCGGTTGGATTAGCAATGAACTCGTCTTGCGTATTGTTGACGCTTCCGTCCGGTCGGGTGTTCTTATGAGACTGATAAATCGCCTTGATACTCTTAGTTTCGGTCAAATTCGCAAACACCTCAGGAGCCGTTCCTTTCGTCTTACCATTATTCATAACGGCGACGGTCGGTTTGAGCGACTTAAGCACAATTGGATTATTACTACTATCTAATCCATGGTGCGTTACTTGATAAACGTCGACCAATCCTACGATGTTCTTTGGGCAAACAAGCTTCTTCTCCTCGTTCCAAGTTAAATCACCAGCGTCAAAGAAGCGAAAGTCACCGAATTCGATAAGGGTAACTACGCTATTCGCATTATCTGATCCATCGCGATCCTTCGGACGTGCTGTTTCACAGATTTTTGAATTGAGTTTTGTGCCCTTCTTAGCCGCGACGAATTCCCGGCGAGTACCTGGAAATGACACCTTCAAACTAGTGTTTTCAGCTTGGCGAACTGGCATCACGTCACTAGGGTTTACGACAACACGTCGACCAGCCTTGAATTCCCAATACTCTTTTCCTGGATCATTGGGCATGTCATCGAACTTACCATTGTCATACACATTGCCAATCGGGAGAAGCGTCGACAGTGTTGCTGCTCCACCAAAATGATCGGTATGGTAGTGCGTTGTAATTAGGTGGTCCACGTGACGCAACTTGCCCTGCTCAGTAATAACTTTCGTTATGCGACTGGGATCACGCAGGCCGGGAAAACCAGTATCAATCACGATTGACTCGCCAGCTGGTGTAATGATGACCGTGGCTGCACCGCCTTCGACATCGACCCAATAAATATCCAGACGACCGTCTTCTACACCAGCTGTACTAATCGAAGTCAGCAGTAGCGCGAACATCATTGAAAGGCTGGCAAGTATTTTAGTGATTCTCATATCTAATCCCTATCTATTTCATTAATGCCTAAAGACGTATTCCTTTGAGTTAATTAGAGCCCAAACGATGTCCTGAAGCACCACCCAACGGTCGACTTCATCATCAAGGTATTGGTCTGTCACTGATCGATATTCCGAGTCAACCTCTTTGCCTTGTGCATGATTTAACATTGCTACTGCCACGCCACGCTCTGAATCCATTGGAAATCTACTAAGTGCACTGAGAAACACTTCATCCACGATTGCCCGGTTAGACATGTCGGAATCAGCAAGTTGTTTTAGCAAGTTATTTGGGTCTGCCAGCCTGTCTACCATACCGTCGTCAGCACAAAGGATGAAAACCTGATTCAACGTAGTCTCATCACTGCGTTCACATTCACAGGCAAGCAACCGTTCCGGTTTACCAAAAGCCTCAAGGAATAAATCACCGTCGGCAGGAGATGCTTCCCTCCGTCTTACTTTTCGATCGCCAGGTAACTGAACCGCACGCATGCCTTCCGGGTAGCCATTAAATTTCGCGGGTCTGCCAATGGTTTGGCACTGAGCATCAAGCAGCACTTCTGCCTGATAACGTTTCATCACAACCCGCGAGTAGTTCAGTTCGTCATTCTGATTTGTCTCATTGATGTCTGACCCGATCTGGTACGCATTGGAGATTAGGATATCTCGGGCTAAAGCTCTCAAGTCAAACTTGCTTGATACAAATCGATCTGCAAGTGCGTTAAGCAAGGCAGGATGGCTTGCGGGATTAGTTAAGCGGAAATCATCGACGGGTTCAACAAGCCCTCTACCCATCAGGTGAAACCATATCCTGTTTACTTGTGATTTCACAAAAAACTTGTTATCTGCAGACGTGATCCATGCAGCAAGTTCTTCAATTCTCTGATCCGTTCCCGTGGCCTTAACATCTGCGAACTGATGTAAGCCAAGGAATCGAGGCTGTGCGTTAACACCCGTGCGTGCGTTTTTCACTTCACCTTCATCGGTAATCTTGACGACTTGGTCACCAACAAACTCATTCTTGTCAAACTTATCCCGTCGCTTCTCTTCCCATTCATAATCGATGCGAGCAAAGAAACTCGTCCAGTCGTAATAATCATCCTGAGTCCAACGATCAAATGGGTGATTGTGGCACTTAGCGCATCCAAGCCGCACGCCAAGAAACAACCGAGCTGTGGTTTCTGAACGTGCAATGGGAGTTCTCACAGACCGCCAGAAATTCGCCGGTGGATTTTCAAAGGTACTACCACGTCCAAGCAGTAATTCGCGAACAAACTGATCGATCGGCTTATTCTCTTTCATAGATTGAAGGATCCAATCGTGGTAAACCTCAACCCCTTTTACATCAAGCACTTTTTCTTCATTGCGTAATACATCTGACCATTTTAGAGCCCAAAACTCAGCGAATTCATCGCGACTTAACAAGGTATCAATTAAATCCACACGCTTTGTCGGGCTGTCGTTGGAAATAAATGCTCTCGCTTCATCCGCTGTTGGTAAGACACCAATCGCGTCAAGGAAAACTCTCCTGACAAACACCTCGTCACTAGCCAGAGATGAAGGTTTGATCCCCAACTCCTTTAACTTGGTGAATACATGCTCATCGACATAATTTGCGGATTCAGGATATTGGATGCGGCGCTGACCTTTAACTCGCGGTACAAAGGCAACTCGCACAGGTACTTGTTTCTGGAGATAGCGAACGACCACTGTCGATTCACCGTACTTTTTACGAATGACGGTACCGTCCGCTGTAACCTCAACGTCAAGTGATGATGGCTCGTACACTGCAAGCGACGTAACATCTCTCGATGAACCGTCAGAGTATCGTGCCAGCACGCTGATGTTCACGCTGTCAGCAGGGTCACGAACGACAACATCCAGTGGCAATACATCAATGGACTCAAGCCGAGCATCCTCATCTGCCTCAGCTGGTGCGCCACAGGCAATCCAGTTGAAGAGAATTTGATACTCAAGGCTGTCCTCATCAAACCGCCGACCACCTTGGTGTGAAACCCGACCGGTTGGCTTGGCCAGCAGTAAACTCTCGGCGGGATCCATGAGATTGATCCGTCGCCCAGCATGATCGCGCGTAATCCACTGATGGTCATCTGATGGGTCCTGACCACGAAGCGACAATCGAAAACCGCCTTTGCCATTAAAGTTACCATGGCATGTGCCGGCGTTGCAGCCAGCCTTTGCCAGTACAGACTGCACCTCTATGGCAAATCTTGAATCGGTTTCTACCATGGCCTGTTTTTGAGGCCGTTTGGCATGCGCAGCTTCGGCGCAGCAAGAAATCGCAATGAGAAAAATTAAGAATTGTCTACTCATACACCACATTATATAGCAAGCAATGTGATTCTCGAGCGGACCTCGATCAAACTAAGATCAGACCAATTCCGGCATTGGTTTCACACCAGGTTCAACCAGATATTGTGGGCGACCCCGGAAGTCAAAGAGGCGTTGTGAATCCAAATTGATACCCAGGTTGTGATACAACGTTGAATATACTTCGCTGTATCGCACTGGCCGCTCAACCGCTTCACCAGCTTGACGGTCAGTTGCACCAATCACCTGACCGGTTTTCATTCCGCCGCCAGCCATCAATGCACAGCTGACTTTTGGCCAGTGATCACGACCCGCATTCTTATTAATTTTCGGAGTACGACCGAATTCACCCCAGGCAATGACAGTAACATCATCTGCCATGCCACGTTCATGTAGGTCTTCAACCAATGCACTGATGCCCTGATCAAAAATCGGAAGTTCATCTTTGGCGTTCTTAAAGTTTGAACCGTGCCAATCCCAAAAACTGTAATTGATCGAAACAAATCGTGCACCGGCTTCGACTAGACGACGTGCTAACAGTAAGTTCTGTGGAACACGTGGTGCACCATCACCTTTCGGTCGCGACGGATCGTAGTATCCATACCGCTCCCGAATTGCCTCTGGCTCTTGACTCACATCAAGAGCGTCAAACAAATCCGAAGATGTGAGGATGCCCATGGCACGTTGAGAAAACGCATCCATCCCGTCCATAGTTCCCGTACCATCCCAATTACGACGAAAGCGATCTACGGCACCAAGAAGTGAACGGCGGTCGCCAAGGCGATCCGTTGTAATACCGTTTAGTACCAAATCGCCTTTGCCGGGCCCTTGGGGGCGGAACGATGAATGGCCAAGACCGAGGAATCCAGCTGATGGTTCGTTATACGGTTTGTGTTGTGTGGTGTAGCAAAGGCTGACAAACGGGGGTACGCCATCGTTCGTAGGACCCTGAAAATGTGAAATAGCACTACCAAGGTGAGGCCAGCCACCAGCTGGCTCATTACTTGGAGTGTTTCCTGTAAAGCACTGATATCCAGTATGACCACCTTGTGCATTTGCCATACTACGGATCGGCACGAGCTTATCCATGATGCCTGCCATCTTCGGCATTAGCTCACAGATCTGTATACCAGGCACATTTGTGTTAATCGGTGAGAATTCACCACGTACTTCTGCCGGTGCATCCGGCTTAAGGTCGTACATATCCTGATGAGGAGGACCACCGCAAAGATAAACCATGATCACAGCTTTGTGCGACTTACCAACACCTGCTTCGGCTTCCATCTTTAGTAATTCGGGTAAGGCAAAGGCACCCATGCCCAAACCACCAACACGTAGAAATGTTCTACGATTTACACCATCACAAAAACCTGATTTGCCGCTGCTTGGTTTACGATCAAAGATCTTTAACACAGTGTCAATTCTCCAACTTCATCGTTATTTCGTGTCACACAATTCAGTGCACACTATTACTAATTCTCTACCCTCTACAGATCCGGAGTTGCTTAGACCAACTCACGTAGCGGAGCTACGCCTTCAGGTACCGGATACTGAGGCCGACCACGAAGGTCGAATTCACGTGTGGCACGCAGGTTTACGCCGATATTGGTGTAAAGCGTCGCCATGACTTCCTGGAAGGTAACCGGTCGATCGATTGGATGTTCGGCCAGTCGATTAGTTGTACCAATAACCTGACCGTGGTTATTTCCACCACCAGCCATCAAAGCACATGAGACGCGTGGCCAGTGGTCACGGCCAGCATTTCCATTGATCTTTGGTGTACGTCCAAACTCACCCCAAACGACCACTGAAACATCGCGGTCAAGGCCACGCTCGTGGATGTCACGGATAAGCGCCGCAGTCGCACGGTCGAGCATCGGCATGTCTTGGCGTGCACGGTTGAAGTTTCCACCATGCCAGTCCCATCGGCTAAAGTTGAGTGACACGTACCGTGCACCTGCTTCAACCAGTCGTCGGGCAATCAGGAAGTTTTCTGTCATTCGAGGCGAACCATCAGCTTTAAATGTAGGATCGCCTTTGCCGTATCTCTCGATCACTTCGGGAGATTCTTGAGAAATATCCATGGCTTCGGCTAACGCTGAACTGGTGAGAATCCCAACGGCCTGTTCCGTGAATGCGTCGACACCTTCCATCACGCCTGTTGTGTCTATGTCGCGTTTGAGGTTGTCGAGAGATGCTAACAGTGTGTTTCGATCCTGAAGGCGATCTAGTGTAATCCCTTTCAGAACCATGTTCTCCGTCTTACTTGTTTCGTTCTTACCACCTACAAGTCGGAATGGTGAATGAGGTACACCAAGGAATCCACCAGCACCTGGATCACCCCAAGGGTTGTGGCTGGTTTTGTAGAACAGTGACAAGTGTGGCGGAACTGCCGGTTTAACCGGTCCCTGCAACTTTGAAATCCATGCACCAACTGATGGCCATCCGCCTGCTGGTGGATTCGGGTGTGGATATCCCGTCATGGCCTGGTGAGCATAGTGCGACCCGGTTGCACCGACAATGGTTCGGATTACAGATACCTTGTCCATCACTTCGGCGAGCTTTGGAAATAATTCACCGACCTGTATGCCGGCAACATTTGTGTTGATTGGTTGAAACTCACCACGAATTTCCTGAGGAGCATCCGGTTTGAGATCAAACATATCCTGGTGCGGAGGACCACCGGGAAGGAAAATATTGATAATCGCTTTGTGACTGCGGCCACCCTGCGCTGCTTCTGCACGAAGTAGATGTGGCAGTGACATGGCTCCCGCCATTGACAGTGATCCAATCGTCAGAAAATCTCGACGCGAAACACCATCACAAAATGAACGACTTTTCGGCTTTGGCCCTAAAATCGATAACATGGATTATCTCCTGATTGCGGTCAATTAATCCGTGTTCTAGACGTCCTCACATTCCATGTAAAAACGTATCAATTGAACACAGCTTCGCTTTATGCACAGAAATACTGCTGTACAAGCAGACTTCCAAGCAATCTACATTAAATAATATCACACACCACACTCACCATCCAATGCAGGTTACAAGTGTGGCCCCCCCTCTTTAACTAAATCGGCACAATTTGAAGTGAAAACTGACCGATTTTAGGGACTGATCGCTGTAGTTTGACCAAATTATATCTACCGAAAGATAAATAATTAGCACTTAGGCAGTTTACGGACACTAGAGTAGCCTTTGGGGAATCGGGCTACGATTGCTCGTAGTCGTAAATTCGCCAGGTCTTTTCCGGCTCCGCACCACCACGGGCCAGCGTTTTATACGAAAGGTGATTGGACTTTAATACCCAGCTAAACTCCAGATCCTTCAGGCCCCATGGTTCGTACTCATCTTCAAATCTGGAGAGTGCTATGACGCCAACTCCCCATCGCTGATATTCAGGGATGACATTAGCACTCATTACCCGCATCTTCTTGATTTTGCGTTTGCTAAGAAGTAGCTTCAGGAACCCGAACGGAAATAGCTTGCCACCAATCTGTTTAATGATCGGGTTGTAATCCAACAGACCAAACAACGCTGCAATCGGCTCGTCGTCGACCGTCGCAACGGAAGTCATCTCCGGAGCAATTAAGAATCGAAGTGAGGCTGCCAGATGTTTCATTTCATCATCGGTAAACGGCACAAACCCCCACGTGCCCGGCATCGATTTATTGTAGACATCAAGAAACATGCGAACTTCATTCTTAAAGTCTTTGACATTGATTCTGCGCAATTTAATGTTGAAACGTTTCTTACCCATTTCAACGATCTTGAACACCTTGGGGTCAAGATCCGGAACACCGTCAACTGGGAACTTAAAGGCAACCATTTCCTGATTGGTTTCCATGCCGTAAGCATCAAACAACTCAACATAATACGGCCGGTTATATGTCATCATGAATGTAGGAGGACTGTGGAATCCATCCACGAGCAATCCACACTCATAGTTCAGTGATGGATTGAGTGGGCCCCGCATTTTGTTCAATCCGTGGCCTGCAAGGAATTCGCGTGCCGCATCAAACAATGCTCCTGATACCGCGAGGTCATTGATCGACTCAAAGAATCCAAAGAAGCCTACTTCTTCTTTCTGATATTCCATATGTCTTGGATTCACAATCGCACAAATACGACCGACGGGCTCACCATCTCGCAGAGCGATGAAGGGTTGAACAGTGGCGAAATCATGAAAGGGATGTTTGGCGAATCCGATAAGCTCTTTCTCATTTACACGTAGCGCAGGAATCCACATGTCGTCGTCGCGGTAGATTTTCGACGGCAATTGAAGAAACTGCTTGCGCTCTTTTCTCGTCTCGACGGGATTAATTACTATTTCAGACATTACTGTTTCGCCTGTGCACTTAAGGAACATCACCACGCTCACTTCCGCGTGGATAGAAAACGACCATTATCAATTGTTGCCGGTTCCACAATGCGGTATGGAAGAATGTATCTCTGCAGTTCAGCTTCGCAAAAAAATGATCGCAAAACTGGTGTAATCGTTAATATTCAACCTGCCAAATAGAATGCACATCGGACTTCGAACTAGACGCAGAGATTGATTTTGGCGCTCGGCAAATCTACGGTGTAAAACTGAATAGGTCAGAATCACTCAACAAACAATCAATCGCCAGAAAGACAGAGTTTCGGTAGAACATGAGCACGTATTTTCTCACAGGCGGAAGCGGCTTTATCGGCGGACATCTCGCCGAAGAGTTAACCGCACGCGGTCATAACGTGCGCTGCCTGGTAAGGAAAACATCAAATCGTAAATTACTGGAATCTGTTGGCCTTCAGTTTGTAGAAGGTTCACTTGCAGATTTCAACGTGCTTGCCAAAGCGGTCGAAGACGTGGACTACGTTGTGCATCTGGCCGGCCGCACTAGTGCTTTTAAGCTAGACCAACTAATGTCTGCAAACAGGGACGGCACGTTTAATCTAGCTAGAGCTTGTTCGCAAGCAACGAATCCCCCCGTACACGTCGTCATCTCCTCGATCGCAGCATCCGGTCCAACAGCACACGGCACAGTTCGTATGGAAGGGGCATCAACAGCACCTGTTTCAAATTACGGGCTCAGCAAGCGCGCGGGAGAATGCGCCGCACAGCTGTTCGCTGATCGCGTTCCGACCACCATTGTGCGGCCGGGCATTGTCTTCGGGCCACGTAACACGGAGATGCTTCCGGTATTCAAATCTGTATCAAACATGAACGTACATGCGATCATGGGAGTTACTGCACCACGCATTTCCCTTATTCATGTTGCAGACCTCGTAGAGATCATCATTCGTGCTGCAGAGCATGGCCAGCGACTGACCACTGATAATCTCAACTCATCCGGTGTAGGAATCTACTACGGCGTGTGTCCTGAGTACCCAACCTATGCCAGCATGGGAAAGATAATGAAACACGCAATCAATGGCGGACGTGGCCGGCTAAGTTTCGTGCCTAGTCCGTTGAGCTGGACGGTTGGAATAATCATGGAGTGTATGGCTCGCATCAGAGGCAAACAACTCTCGATAAACCTTGATAAGATCCGCGAAGCCCACGCATCCAGCTGGGCCTGCTCGACTGAAAACCTGGAGCAACTTGGAATCACATTTCCAGATTCTCTCCTTGAGCGATTTTCCCAAACGGGAATCTGGTATCGAGAAAATAACTTGCTCTAACGTTTAGCCGTCATGTCGACGAAAGCCGGGCTTATGGCTTATGCCCTTTGTCATGGCGGATGACACGATCACCTTTTTTCTCTACGGTGTGAGGGCCCGATCCGGGGCTAGACGAAGAGCTCTTACTCTTCTTACCGCGTGGGGCATGCACATCCGATTGTTCGACTGCTGAGTCATCTTCATTTGTTTCAACTTCATCAAGCGACGCTTCGTCACCGGTAACAAACTCAGAAGTCTGCTTCCGCAGTGATTGTTTTTCACTGCTAAAGAATTTGCCAAATGGGCTAGCCAGCAAGGCAGGTAAAAATAACAGGTCACCAACCAGTGCGGCCGCAAGTAATGTCAGCATCATCGTGCCAAATCGTTGTGTGGGGGTGAAAGAGCTAAAGGCAAAGACACTTAGGCCAAGTCCACCAATCAGCGTGGTTTGTGTCATGGCTGCTGCACAACGTTCGTATGCGAGTATCAGTGCACCACGACGCTCCATCCCTTGGTCCATCCCTTTTCTGAACCAGGTTAAGAAGTGGATCGTATCGTCAACCGCAACACCCATAGCAACACTGGCTGTCATCATCGAGCCAATGTCCACCATCACATCCATATGTCCCATGATTCCAAATACTGCAACGACTGGAAATACGTTGGGGATCATCGAGACCATACCGCCACGAAGGTTGGTAAAGTTATTCCAGGCCAATTTACCGTTTCTCAGCAGTAGAACCATGACACATAAGATCATGACAAAGGCCAGGCCAATGCTATTAATAAGACTCTTGAGCAACGACGTCTGTGCTTTGTAGACGTTGTGCACGACACCAGTGTAGATCATGTCAAACCCCTGATCTTCGGCATTTGCCAGCTGAGATTCCACACCAGCAAACGACGAGATTTCGTCATTGACCGCAGTACTGGTTCCGGACTTATCCAAGAATCCACTTAAGTCGATGAAACGGGCATCTTCGGCAACGCTTGCTTTGAGCATTTGCTTATCTAACCCATCGTACTCGTCAAGCATGACGACGTAGGTGTAAGAACTCAACGCGCGTTTCCACTGCTCAGCTGTAAAGCTGGTAAATGCGTCAATGTTCTTTTCATTGTCCAGGTCATACCACCAGAGGGCACTTGGATGCTTGCGGTTATTGACGAATCCCTTTGTCAGTAGCACATGGTTCAAAACCCGTGAGAACAGATTCTTCTCGTGAACAACGACTTCCATTTCATCGTCTTCACTAGCTTGCTCACGAACGATTGGTGCTCGTGGATTTCCACCGATCACGAGGATGCGGTTTCCATTAAAGAAAACGTTGGCGTGGTTATATCCAGCTCCGCCATGGTCATTTTCGATTTGTTTGAGAAGAGCGTTGCGGAATTGATAGGCCTGTTCTATCGGCCACACCACCTCTTTGAGACGGTCGATGAAGTGTCCATAATTCACATCGCTTAACGCACCGAGCCGCAAGCTAATTCGCCAGAGTTCTTCGTTTTTCTCGTCGTCATAGGCCAGATAGTCTTCGTTTTTGAGGCGATCCTCGTTGTTCTCTAGCATCGAATTGGTCGAAGATCGTTTCGTTGTCGAATTCGGATGTGGGAGTTCCGGACAAAACGTAACGGCCGACATCCCCTGACCGATCACGTTGCGACCAGTATCACCAAATATATGTTCAACGGCGTATTGAATCTGATTTACCAATTCGACTCGTTCAAGCATCGACAATTGATACTTCTGTTGGTTACGCGTTTCAATGGTCAGCTCACCTGCTGCCTGTCGCTCTTCCTGGCTCGGCAATTTATATTCATCGCCGACCTTGATGACCATTTCCATCGGTGTCAGTTTGCCAAAGTTAGTCTCCAACCACTCGTAGTCACGTATGATCTTTGCTTCATTGTCAAACAGCTTTAAGAGTTGAACGGAAGTATTGATCTTGGTGATGCCCCAGATACCACTTCCAAGCACAATCAGTCCCAGGCCGATGACCGGCCAGTGGTACTTCATCACACGATGTCCAACGCCCGTCCACATACGTGTAAGAAGGCTATGTTCCTCGACGACCTTTTCACCCTCTGGTGCTGCCTTTTGCTTAAACTTAGGCACCCAGATTTTTAATGCTGCCGGGAGATAAGTAAAGACAAGAATCAGCGTTGCCATCACACCGATGGCGGAATACAAGCCGAAATTCTTGATCGGTGCGAGGTTGCTGATGTACAACGACGCAAGTCCCAAAGCAGTTGTGAACGAGGCGAGAGTACATGGCCCCCAACCATGTGCAAGTGCTTGTTCAGATGCAACCGGCTCGCCTAACTCAAAGGAAGCATCTCTGTAGTAATTTACAATATGAACAGCACCGGATATTCCAAGTACATATACGAGTGATGGCATCGAAAGCAGAATTGAGTCGACCACACCGCCGGAGTAACCAACAATGGACATGCTTATCATGGCCCCAACTCCACCAACGAAGAACACCATGATCGTTACATTGAGACTTCTAAAACTCAGATAGCTGAGCACAATACCCAGTAATAAAGAGAGCCCAACGAGACGACCGAGCGTAATTTGGCCTTCTTCGTCGATAGCCCCGTTATCCACAGGCGGTCCACCCATCCTCAGGACTTTGCCATCCTGTAATGGGACCTTACCCCACGGTGTCATTGGTGGTTTAGCCGGCGGCTCCACGCCACATTCTGTTGCAAATCTCACGATCCGCCCAGTCGGCTCCCCACCAACACCACGGCCCACAACTTTGCGCAAATTGTCCTTGGCAATGTCACTGAGCGTTACAACGATACAGGTCTGCCGAGGTGGTGGATCCAAATCTAATGAATAGAAGAATCCGTCCCACACTTTCGCGTGCAATTTAAACCCTGCAGCTACTAGGTTGGCGACGTTCGCGTCGTACTGTTTTTCCAAAGTCGACTGAAGATATGACTCGTATTGCTGTTTCCAATCACCAGGCAATTGCTGTCGCTGATGTTCGGTAAGCAAACTTTCGACTGCCTCAACGGACCAATCGAATGAGGGAGGAACTGCCGGTGCAAACAATGTTCCGGTAAGCCGGTCCATAGCAGTGGCATATGCAATTCGCTGACGCGTTTCTTCCGAAAGATTGCCACCACGCGGCAATAGTGGTCCCCCCGGTCCAGCGAGTTCTTCCAGTGCGTCCATTCCGGACCGTACCGAAGTGAAATATCGAGCTGTGAGTTTACTCGGATCTTCATAAAAATCATTGACTTCATTGGGGCCGGTAAACTCGGCACCAAACTGATCAATTTTTTCGGCCTCGACGGATTTATCCCCCAGAACTCCTCGTTTGATTTTTCTGGAAACCGAGTCCACAAGGTCATCTGTACCTAGCCACTTGTATAGCTCTCCTTGTTCCGTAATGAAGTAAGAAGTGCCATCATTGGATTGCAGCCATTTTTCATTCTGACCACTAAAATTAAGTCGTTCGTCGTCGGGAAGGAACAACTGTAATTCGTCACCAAGCTTCCTCGCTCTGAGAAGCTCTTTACGCATCGCAAGATCGTGTCTAGCTATCTTTTGCTCAGCTGGATTCAAGTCGTCAAAGTCATCAGGCAACTTGTCCAAATCTGGATCTGGATTAATAACCTCTTGCTTCAACTTGTCCACAAGCAATCGGAAACTTACATCTTCCTGAGAACAACCTTCCCAAGTAAGAAGGATGAACTCCTCTCCAAGAAAATGCCGACCGAACCACTGCAGGTCTTTTGTTTCCTGGTAATCCGAGGGCAACCAGTCTTTGACGTCGTTTTCCATTCGGCCTACGGCGTCCTTCGCTCCCCGCATTGCAAATGGAACCAGGAAGCAGATAACCATGAGCAACACGAGCGCATTTGACATGCCAAATATTGGCGTACGTCTCGAGAAAAATGGTGCTTTGCTCATCTGTTCTGTGCTACCTGCGCACGTATATCCGGGCCTTGAAGTGTATAAGCCTAACGGGGATATACAAGTCCGTCTATGCCAAACTAATCCGCATGAACATCAGTCCAGGTAAGGTTTGCTCCAATATCTTTACAGCCTTACCCAAAGTCACAAAAAAACTTATTTCGGCTGTACTATCTGTATGAACTGGGTGGAATGAGGCGGGCTCATGGTCAAGCAAATAATCGTCTGGTACGATGACAAATTCACCCCCTATTGCGATTTAATGCAACGATTCAAACGTGAATTATTACCTGAGCTTTCGCATGTATTGCGGGGTAAGCAAACAAGACATCTATATATAGATAGGTTGATTTAGGTATGGCACTCGAGCCCAATGACTTTTGTCCCTGTGGCGTTGGTAACAAAGTCAAGTTTTGTTGCTCTGCTGACATAGCAAAAGACCTCGATAAGGTTCCTCGTTCCGTCGAAGGTAATCAATATGCGGCGGCACTAACAACGTTGTCTACTCTGGAAGAATCACATGGACCGTTGAGCAGTGTGTTGGCACTCAAGGGAATTGCTTTGCTGGCAACGTCGCAGTTCGAAAAGGCCAAGGAGAATGCCGACCGTTTTCTGGAAGCGGATCCGGAAAGCCCTGTAGCGTGGGCTCAGGCAGCACTGGGGGAAGAGGACACACGCGAGGCGATGATCCAACTTCAGCGTGCCTTTGAGAAGTCCAAAATGGAGAGTATCCCACAACTATTAGTGCCGGCGTTACAACGCGTCACTGACTCGCTGTTTTCAGAGGGCCAGATGTTTTCCGGATTTGCACACCTAACCCTGCAAAGCGCCTTGCTTGGTAACCGGGAAGCCGGAATGGTGCGAGTTTTGCAATTCACGCAAAACCAAAACATTCCACTTATTATCAAGCAACAACTGCCACTGCCATCTGACGAAGAGGTGGCAAAGGTTGACGGACTTGAAGAGGCAATGTCCTGGGGTAAACGCGGCGTTTGGCTCGGCGCACTTGAAAAGATCCGAACACTCATTGAATCCGGTGATGCACCTGTGTTGCGAAAGGCCGCAGCTTGTCTATGCACCTACCTCGGTGAATGTGAAGAGGGTGCAACTCATTGGAGAAACTACGCAGCGTCATGTGATCAGGACAGCGATGAAGCTATCGAGTCTGAAGCCTATGCTCAGATGTTGGAAAATCAGGATACCCCTGATACCCGTGCTATCGAGAAAGTTACCTTAACTATTGAAAACGCCGATGCCTTCAACGAACAGTGCATCGCGTCAAGACAATTGCATGCGATTAACGATCCAGGCTTCGCGAATGATGATCCGGATAATCCACCGCCAAGATCTGTATTCGTTATTCTCGACAAGGATATGCCGACAGAGGTAGAAGGCTTAACCAAGGCAGATGTACCACTGTCACTCGGCACGATTTACCTGTTTGGCAAACAAACGGACCGTGATGCCCGAATTGATATCGTGCCATCAAAAGCCAAAGGGCTGCAGGAAGCAATTGATGCCGTTTCTTCGGTCGCGGGTGATCTCGTCGGAGCAGAAGAGACACGTGAAGAAGTGACCAATGTTCCCACTATCGCTGATGAGTTGAGTTGGAATCCTGTTTGGCCTCGCGAAATGAATCCGGCAGACATCGAAGCTATCGCCGGCGATGTACAAATGGAGCTTATTAACGAACGATTTCCCGCAATGGAATTGCGAGCCTTCGGGGGTAAGTCCGCCAACGAGATCGTCCTGGATTTTGATCAGCGGATCAAAGTGCAGGCAATGTTGTTAATCTTTGAATCAAACATGCAATGCCGCGATTCATCATTTACACTTGATTCACTTCGCGAGACGCTTGGCATTCCAACACCAGAAGCCATTGATCCAACGGATGCTGATATCTCTGATATTCCTGACATTCGCATGAGCAGACTGGATGTGACAAAGATGACCGCGGAACAACTGTCTCAGACTTTCTCACGAGCCTCCTTCGTTAATTCTTATAAGACGACCGTGAATGCCGCACAGGAAATCGTTAACCGCGATGAAGCACCTCAAGGTGTTTCGATGGCTGATGCCCTCGGCGCATTAGTTGATAATGCTGAAACAGATGAAGAACGCCTGGAGTTATTGAGTAAAGCGATTGCAGCCTGTGACACCGATGGACGTTCACCTGCACCATGGCTCTTACGTGAATTACCATTGAGGCTAATGACTGGCGATTCAGCGCGTGCGTCGGAAATCATCTCAACACTCGAGACAAAACATATCAACGAACCCGGCATTTCCCAACAACTCTATGGAATGCTAATGCAAATGGGAATCATGCCTCCTGGAATGGGGGCGCCTGGTGGCGGTGTTACCATTGGACCTCCTCCTGGTATGGGAGACCCAACTGCTGGTGGTGGAGTGTGGACGCCCGGTAGTGCAGAAGCCGATGGACCCTCTACAGCAGATGATGCATACGGTGACACTGATGATGGTGGCTCAAAACTCTGGATTCCAGATTAATTCCGAATTCAATCCCGGTGCAACGCGATAATGATCACGAAGCATGATCAACATTGGATGAAGCAAGCAATCGAACTTGCACAAAAGGGCGAAGGGCACGTTGAACCCAATCCAATGGTTGGCTGTGTGATCGCAACTGAGGATCAACTGATTTCAAGCGGTTTCCATCAGGCCTTCGGTGATGCCCACGCAGAAGTTAATGCAATCGCTAACGCCGATGTTATCCCTGACAATGCTTCACTTTACGTGACACTCGAGCCTTGTTGCCATACCGGTAAGACGCCGCCATGTACGCAAGCGGTTATTGAATCGGGGATCAAACGCGTGGTCATTGGAGCCACCGACCCAAATCCTACTGTTAATGGTGATGGAATCAAGACGCTCATAGCGGCCGGAATCAGCGTCATATCCGGTTGCTGTGAGGATGCGTGTAGTCAGCTAATTGCTCCGTTTAAGACCACCATGGAGCACCAGCGGCCGTGGGTCATCGCAAAATGGGCGATGACGTTGGATGGAAAGATCGCGACCCGCTCTGGTTCGAGCCAATGGATTTCTAATCAGCAGAGTCGGGAAGTCGTTCATCGATTACGCGGACGAGTTGATGCAATCATCGTTGGCAGTGGCACAGCCATCGCCGATGATCCGCTACTCACGGCACGGCCACCGGGGCCACGCAACGCTTTGCGTGTTGTTGTATCCAGTCGTGCTGAATTACCACTAGACTCAAAACTAGTGGTAACAGCCAAGGAGGTGCCGGTTCTGGTCACCGCCGGACTTGGCACTGACCCCAACAGAATCGATGCATTACAAGAAAAGGGAATTGAAGTTCTCAATTGCCCCGGTGATTCACGCGCTGACATTCTCCCGCTGCTCATGATGGAATTGGGGAAACGAGGATGTACAAACGTTTTGGTTGAAGGTGGCGCCAAACTGCTTGGTTCATTGTTTGATGCAGAGCTTGTGGACGAAGTAAATATCTTTGTCGCACCGAAAACCGTTGGTGGTGAGTCAGCGCCGTCACCGGTTACAGGGAAGGGGCTTGAATGGATGAACGAAGCGCACCAATGGGACACAACTTCCGAATCCATTGGGAATGATGTGCTAATTAGGGGAAGGCGCCGCAGATGATCACTGATTCCGGTTTGCCTGATTGGTTAACCGACTCTTGGCGCAGAACACTTCGGCGTCGATGCCTGAATTGGTATTCTGATAACGCACGCGATCTACCTTGGCGTCATTCTTCCGATCCGTACGAGATCTGGATTAGCGAAATCATGTTGCAACAGACACAAGTTGCTACCGTTATCCCCTACTACAACAAATTCCTCGCTGCTTTTCCAACATGTTTAGAATTGGCCAGTGCCGATGAGCAACAAGTGCTTGGATTGTGGGAAGGGCTCGGTTACTATCGGCGAGCCCGACAACTTCATAAAGCTGCCATGATTGTACGGGATAACCACGATGGGAAATTTCCAACAACTTTTGATGAAGTGTACAACTTACCGGGAATTGGTCGTTACACAGCTGGCGCTATTCTTTCAATCTCACTAAATCAGCCTCACCCGATCGTTGAGGCAAATACAATACGGCTGTATTGCCGATTGCTGGGATATGATGCCGACGTTACGGCAAAAGATGCACAACACTTGTTCTGGACATTTGCTGACTGGATTCTCCCCAACAGGAACTGTAGTGACTTCAACCAGTCCCTGATGGAAATAGGCAGCTTGATCTGTGAGCCGAGAAATCCGAATTGTAATAGCTGCCCGCTAAGTCGAATTTGCAAAACGAAACAATCAAAACGATTTGATGAGATTCCCCGTCCCAAACAAAAGACGCAATATGAAGATCTGTTTGAAGTGGCCGTGATAATCCGTGATCCTAAGACTTCACATGTTTTAATACGGCAGTGCCAACCTGATGAACGCTGGGCTGGCTTGTGGGATTTTCCAAGATTCACACTTGGTGACCTGCAGGCTTCCGAAATTCAATCAGATTCTGATGTAAAAGCAGGTACCAAGCACGATGTCCGAAAAGCGGTGCGGGATCGATGTTCCATAGATATCGAAGAACCAACTTGGATTCACAGCCTGAAACACTCCATCACAAGATATCGGGTTCATCTCACTTGCTTTCAATCTGAAATCAAGGTGGATAAACCCAAGAGAATCACAACCGTTGATTCGCTACGATGGGTTTCCGCTAAGGAACTGGCTGATATGCCACTAAGTGTCAGTGGCAGAAAACTTGCCAAATTTGTCAAAGACAATTGAATATTCGAGTTAAATGGAGCTACCACTCTCCTAGAATCTTCACTTCAGTTTTTTCACGCTGTTGGTCTGCCGACCATGTGAATAAGAACTCTCGCATTCCTTCTCGAAGTGCCTTACGAGTTTGCTGCCAGGTTTTGCTGCCCGACTTCTCTTCCAGCACGGTAATAAGATGTAACCCGAATGGAGTCGAAATCGGTTTACTTATACTACCTGGCTTGAGGGCGAACGCTGCTTTAGTGAATGGTGCGGGCATTGGTTGCACCCACTCTATCCAACCTAATTCCCCTCCTTTTTTGGCAGTCGGTGACTGAGAGTATTTTGCAGCGGCCGATGTAAACGATAACTTATCCGATTCAATGTCAGACTTCACGCTTGTAAGGAGAGCTGATTCGGAGGCCAGATCCTTGATGTTCTCTTTGCGAATCAGGATATGCGCGACTTTTAATTGTGTACCGTCGTATTGGCGTCGGTTTTGTTGGAAGAAGTTCTCGTAATTCTCATCATTCATGTATCTGGCAATGTAGCGATTCCATCCAACTTGCCATTTGAGTCGCTGTTCCCATTCCGCCGACGTCAGCCCCTGATCCATTAAATGAGCGGTAAGAGTAATACCACGCTGTTTTAGTTCATTGGATACTTTGCGTTTCAGCAGATCCAATTCCGTACCAACGACTCCCTGTCCTGATGCATCGAGAAACTGGAGTACCAACTGTCGGTTAATCTCTTTTTCGAGGATTGTCTTTCGCAGTTGCACCTTCTCAAAATCAGTCAGCGTTTTTTCTGCACCTTGAGATTTAATCAGCAAGTCCCATTCTCTTTGCAGTTGAGACTGCGTAATTTTCGATTCACCGACCGTTGCAATCGTCTGTCCATTTGACACAGAAGTGTATGCGAACAGCATGAGCACTGCTGCGAATTGACTAATCCGCTGACTAAGCCATCCTCGTGTTTGACATATTTGGTACACGTTAACTACTCTCGTGGGTAGCGATTATTTGCATGTCCACCGCCATTATGAAGATAAACACTATGGAAGCGGAATGCCTGACAACGTGAATGGAACCCGACGTTCCACCAACAGTGTGGGGGTGAAGTACTTAATCGAATACCCCAAGTCTCGCTTTAAATCCATCGCTGTATCAAATTCAAATCTAAAGGACACAAAGTTTTGGCCTTGTCCAATCGTTTCACGCGATGACGGCTTGATGGAATCACCCTTTGCGTTAACAAGCACGCAAGGATTTTTGAACACCCAACCTCGATGCGACTCAAAGGCACGGCCAGCATTCTTGTAATGGACTTTTAAGTCACAAACCAGTCTGCTGTCGACAGTTTTTAGGGCTTGCAGAATAACATCAACACCCGCCTTGGAATAAACCAGAGGTAGTTCGTCATTCGAAGCCGATACCACTGAAAAACGGAATGACTCACTACGGGCAGGCAGCATCGTATCAAAGTGGCCAGTAATACTGCGGATGGATTTTGCTTCCGGACTTGTTGGTAACAGTGGTAAAGATAATTCTGTAAACCTGCCTTCACCTTCCAAATTGATCGTCCTAACAGCGTCCTTATTCTCCGGTGAGATATCCCTACCAGCACTATCAACAGCTTTGACATCCTTAAGAGCTAGTTGCATCAGCACAGGTTGAATACGCGGTTCCCAAGAAACGTGCAAAAAGAGTTTTGTCGAGTCGACGGCAGGATTTGCAAACGTTCTTGATTTCGTCACACGGACCGGCGCGATTCGAAATACACTCTCGTATCGGGCAAGCTCGCTGCGTGATATGCCATTTGTGTTTCGGTCAACGAGGATAAATTGTGATGCATGTTCTGCACCAAATGGTGCGATGTCGAGTTTAACGAAATCAAGTACTGAATCGACGACCTCCCAAAATGGCTGTTGGTCAAATGCAACATCGATCAGGCGATTAGTATCCGCATCCGTTCTGAATTCAACACCGGATTGCTGTGCAAGCTGGTCAAGCACCTCCTGTAATTTGAAGTCCCCTGAAATAGAGATCGCCGTTGCCGCTGTTGATTGCTTTGCGACTTGTTTATACAAATCCTGCCGGATTGTCTTAAGCCTTGAAATTGCCTCGGCTGGTAACTGTGTCGATTCTGCTGGCAACAAATCTAAGACAGCCGGTCCCATAGACATTAGAGTTTGGTGAGCCTGGCTTCGCCGATTCAATTGACCGTGAGCCAGTAGTTTGACTAACTGGTCAACTTGACCTTGTGTTGGTGAATCAACATCTGGGTTAGCCTGAGCTCGTGCTTCTGATGCAGTAAATGCCACAAGAAGCAACACGATGATCAATAAATGAATGGGCCTGATGGTTATCAAGGTTTAAAGCCCGCCTATGGATTAAGAAGTACGTTGAATAACTTACTACATTTTAGTTATGTGTCACGGTGAAGTCAGTAGTCGGGAACTGATTGACATGAGTCGTTTCCCCGACATCTCGCTGTTGGAATCATCGAAACAGGTCAGTGAGATCAACGCAGAAAATGGATAATCTCAACTCGACAAGTTGCGGTTCTGTGCAATGTGCAATTGCGCTATAATCGCGGCGTCCATTTCGTGATCAAACTATGAACGAGATATTTCACATGAGAAGCAGCACGAGTCGCACGAATTCAGTCTTGCTTTTTAGCATTTTGCTCATTGTTGCGGTGTTTGGGCTAAGTGAATTGCACCCTGAACAGGATCAACTTCAATTGAAGCATCCGGGGCAGATGGATTTTGATAGTTTTTCAATCCATGAAAATGGTTCACGTGGATTGATCGATCAACAAATGCCGGTAGATGTTGATCAAATCCTTGAGCTAAGAGAACAGGTAAACCGACCACTAACTGGATCATTTCTAAATGGTGGTGATTCTCACGCAGAATTTGCAGTGGCCCTTGAACAAGTTTCCGGCCGGTCCATTATCAACCAAGATGATCCACTCGAAAAAACAGGTATGGATTTACCAAGACCGGATTCAGTTTCTGCCGGTGAACTCGCTAATCAATCTGCGAGTTTACTCGAGCAG
>JAKUOW010000044.1 GCA_022451045.1 Pirellulales bacterium
TCCTGAAATTGCATCACCACGGTCAGCATAACAGGGAAATCGCTCATCCAAGCTGGCAAGGGTCACGCTTTCATATGCATCCGGTACCATACCGGCCAATAACAGCAGCCCACCTTCTTCGCGCAATTGATCCTGTAACAATAGCAATTGCCTCAGGAATTGGCTCGTTACATATTCCAGTTCTTCGAGCTCGAGGATCAAGTGAACGCAGAAACGCTCGCGCAATGTGCGCCAAAGACCGTCTGCTAATTCGCGACCCTTGAGGTTCTCCGACATCGGCGGATGCAGACGGATGAATGTCCATTCAGCGTCCGAGTCCACTTCCATGTGCCAACCGGGGACGATTTCCAACATTGCCTTGCTCGCTCCTAAGCTCACAACGTTTGATACGTAAATGTGAAGAGTAAAAGTGGCGGACTCAATTCTTCCCTGAATTGAGATGCCACGCGCAACAAGTGTCGGTTCCGGAATCAGACTTGCCCGTTGCGGTGGATAGGATACACGCTTTGTTAGGATTTTGAAAAGTCCAATCTGAGATGGCACGGGGGTGACTCACCCACTTGTTCTTGTCAAAGCCCAATGGCATACTTTATTGCAATCGCGAGAGGGAAATCTAAGACTTCTTGCGAAATGAAATTACCGAAAAAAGACCATGAAGGAATAACAAGCATGTCACGAAGTGCTGCAGTAACATTCAAAGGAACACCACTCACATTAGCCGGCGAAGCCGTTGCTGTTGGTGCTCCCGGACCAGACTTCTCACTAACCTATTTTGAAGATGGATTCCAATCGCTTACCAATGAATGTCTCAAGGGCAAGCCAGCGATCATCAGCGTTGTACCGTCACTTGACACGGGCGTTTGCCAGATTCAAACCAAGAAATTCAGCGAAGAACTCTCAGCGCTTGGCGATCAGGTAAATGCGGTAACTGTAAGCGTTGATCTTCCATTTGCACAGGGTCGATTCTGTGGCGACGAAGGCATTTCCAATATGCAAACTGCTTCCGATTACATGGATGGAAACTTTGGCGCCGCTTGGGGCATGATGATCGAAGAATTGCAGCTACTTGCACGTGGCGTATTCGTTGTGGACAGCGAAGGCGTTGTAACCTATGCGGAAACCGTGTCTGAAGTAACCGATGAGCCAAATTACGAAGCTGCCATGAGTGCACTTAAGGCGCTCGTGTAAGACGTGACACAGGTCACCAACGAAATTACCTGCCAGCTGGAGATGTGTCTTCAGCTGGCAGTTTTTTTGCGCTATAACATCCAGCTTGGCAATTCACCGGCAGGAGGCATCTCGATTACCGCAGACTGATGAATACCTTCATGTGCATTGATCGTCTGGATGGCCTCTTCTGAAGGGCAACTGTCAAGATTTAGGACACCGATTGAAAGTCCTCCGGGTGCATCGGTCGCAGCTCTACCGACGGACATTTGCGCGATGTTGATGTTATATTCTCCGAGGATCGTACCCAAAGCGCCAATGATTCCCGGTGTGTCCTGATGTGTGAAGACGAGCATCGTACCGTCGAGGTATGTTTCCAGGATCATGTTGTCCAAACGTATTAAGCGTGGCATATCATTGCCGAAAATAGTTCCTCCGGCCACCCACTCAGTTTCATCCGTACCAACGGATATAGTCAGCGATGAACTAAACGCACCCATCTCGCTGTCGTGGTGCTCAGCTAATTGAATACCGCGGTCACGTAACAGTACCTGTGCATTGACAATGTTTACCTCACCTTCAAGCACACGCTGAAGGAGTCCTGCACAAAAGGCGGAAGTAAGTAGACGCGTATCCTCGTTTGCAATATTGCCTCGAAATTCCAGCTTGCACCGTTCGATGCCTCCGCTGGACCACTGCGAAAGAAACACGCCGGTGCGATGTGCCAGATTCAGATATCCACGTAACGACTTGAGCGTTGCCGGATCCACGGCACCGATATTCACACTATGTCGAATCTCGCCCGTTTTGAAGTAATTGACCAACAAATGGACAGCTTCTACGGCCACGCGAGTTTGTGCTTCCTCCGTGCTGGCGCCGAGATGTGGTGTACAAAGCACTGCTGGATGACTGAATAGTGGGCTTTCAGTACATGGCTCTTCTTTAAAGACGTCCAAAGCAACTCCGGCAAGCTTTCCACTTTCCAGTCCTCGCAAGAGTGCATCTTCGTTGTAGATACCACCGCGGGCACAGTTGATCAGCCTCGCTCCGGATTTCATCGACTGAATTTCATCATCGCCAACGAGGTTTTCAGTTTCCGGGGTTAGGGGAGTATGCACTGTCAGGTAATCTACGTGAGGTAGCATTTCATCGACACTCGTCATGAGTTCGATACCCAGTTTCGCCGCCTGATCAGTGGTGAGAAACGGGTCGTATCCCATCACGTGCATTTGAAAGGCCTGGGCTCGTTTCGCGACTTCCTGACCGATACGACCAAGCCCAACGATGCCGAGGATCTTATCTGCAACCTGATTACCGAGGTATCTCTTACGGTCCCATGAACCGTTTATCAGGCTACTATGTGCAGGTGCAATATTACGGGAAAGTCCAAGTAACAATGCGAATGTGTGTTCGGCTGTGCTGAATGTATTTCCGGTTGGCGTATTCATGACGACAACACCTTGTCGCGTGGCCGCCTTCTTGTCGATATTGTCTGTTCCGACACCGGCGCGAGCGATTACTTTGAGTCGTCTATTGTCTTTTAAAGCGGATTCATCGATTTGTACACCGCTGCGGCAAATAGCTCCATCGGCACTCATGAGTGCGTCATGTAACTCAGCGCCTGAGAGGCCCGGACGCACCTCGACTTCGAATCCGTCTTCTGCTTCAAGCAGGCGGATGCCTTCGTCAGCGATATTATCGAGAATGAGTATTGTTGGCATGATCAATCGTTCATAGTGATCAGGATGTCAAAAACGATCAACCGTTCGCGTTTGCGAAGTCGTCCATGAACCAAGCAAGAGATTCCACTCCCGCCCGTGGCATAGCATTGTAGATTGAGGCACGAATGCCGCCGACGCTGCGATGACCGGCCAGGCTGGTAAGTGAATGATCAGCAGCCTGTTCAATAAAGGAGTGAGTCAATTCTTCACTTGGCAGGTTAAACACCACATTCATGTTTGAACGTGACGCTGTTTGGGCATGGCCGCTGTAGAAGCCCGCATGCCGATCAATCACGGAATATAGTAACTCAGCCTTTTCACGATTGGTGTTCGCCAGAGAATCCAGCCCCCCGTATTCATCAATGATCCACTTGCAAACCAGATCCATTATGTAGATCGCAAATGTCGGCGGAGTGTTATACATCGTATTGGCAGTACTATGTGACTTGAAGTTAAGGTAACCGGGCAGGTCATCCGAGCTGCGTTCATGCAAGTCGCGACGGATGACGACTACCGTTAAACCCGCCGGGCCAACGTTCTTCTGAGCACATGCATATATGAGGCCGTGCCGTTGCATATCGACCGGTCGAGATAGGAAATCACTTGATGCATCACATACAAGTGGTACTGAACCATAGTCTGGAGCCTCAGGAAACTGTAATCCGTGAATCGTTTCGTTGGAGCAATAATACGCGAAGGCAGGCTTTTCACTTCGCAAAAGATCTTCATTTAACGGCAATCGATCAAATCCGTCAGATGTACCGTTCCAGGAAATATGCACATCGCACTCACGATGAGCCTCTTCTAAAGCTTTTGCACTCCATGCACCGCTGACAACGTAATCTGCCGTCTGTTCTCGTGATGCCAGATTCATTGGAATCATAGAAAACTGAAGCCGCGATCCACCTTGAATCAGCAAGACGTCAAAATCATCACCAACAGCTAGCAGCGTTCGAATTCCGTTACGAGCCGAGTCAAGAATTTCCTTAAACGTTTCGCTGCGGTGGCTGATTTCCATGATCGATGCGCCACAGTCCCCGTAGGAAAGCAATTCAGCCTGAGTCTGCAGTAGTACCGATTCCGGTAAGCCCGCAGGACCGGCAGAAAAATTGAACACTCGATTTACCATGATGTGCTTTGTAGAGCTTCTTATTGTGCGCAGAGGCTAAAAACAGATTCTAGATGGCCGTTCGGATACTGGATAGTGGCTAATTCACGACCCGTATAACACCGACTTTTGGCTGCATAATCGGAAAAACTACGCAAACCATAATCTTTTCGTAACTGGAATAGCTTATGAGAAGTACCTATTTTCACTAATCGTTACTTTTTTCCATACCGGACCAGTTTTATGTGGAACTATTAAGAGCCAAGGAAAAAATTGGCAAACGTCCCCACGAATTAAATATGAATCCCCACACTTAATCAGGAACGAAGCCATGAGCCAGTTCAGTGATACCGCTGTGCTAGAAAACAGCAATGAAACTACACGTCGCCGAAAGATTGACCCAACGACCTGCGAACGTGACTATTCCAATGAAGAAATGGAATTCATGGATGCTCTGGATCTCTACAAACGAAAGAGTGGTCGCATGTTCCCGACATGTAGTGAAATACTGGAAGTGCTGCGTGACCTTGGTTATCGAAAAGCTGTCTAAAACATCGGTAATTCCAATTCAATTCGCTATTGTTTGTGATCAGCAAAAACAATAGTATTCCGCCATGAATCGTAGGTGGAATAGACAATTCGAAAATATTTGCAAAGCAATTTCAGGTCACCGAATGCAACGAAATTTCTGTGGCTTGCTCTTGTTCATAATTTTCTCATTTTCCGCAGGCTGTTCTATCACTTCCGATGGCTGGAATGCACAAGGTGTACAAGCATTCCAAAATGGTGATCATCGGGGTGCTGTTCAGAAATTCCAATACGCGCTGAACGCTGATTCAACTAATTCTGACTCGTTCTATAACTTGGGACGCGTCTACCATGAGATTGGGAAGAAGAACGGTGACGATGCGTTTTTGCTAGAAGCCGAAACCCTCTATAACCGATGTCTGGACCTGTCAGCAGATCATGTGGACTGTCATCGCGGACTGGCTGTTTTACTTATCGACACTGGTCGGAAGCAACAAGCCTTTGCCCTGTTAAATAACTGGGCAAAGGACAGACCATCGATGTCGCAACCTCGAGTCGAATTGGCTCGACTCTACGAAGAGCAGGGTGATTTGCAAACTGCGAGACTACATCTTGAATCAGCCGTCAAGCTAAATGCCAATAATGCCCGCGCACATACAGCCCTTGCCGCATTAAGTGAACGACAAGGAGATATTCGCACGGCCTACGCAGCTTATCAGAAATCACTGATGGTTAATCCTAACCAGCCAAATGTTGGAAAACGCCTGGCACTCGTCCGACAGTCGATCGGCGAAAATGCTGGAAATACCCGAATCGCCGATGAATCTGTTTCACGCGGTAGGTATTAATCTGAGAATCCGTATCGCAAGCAGGATTTAAAAATCCTAACTACGCTTAAAGTAGCGGCGTAGCATATCAGCAGCAGCTTCCTTCGAGTCTTCAGCCTGAGGTTTTGTAGGTGGACGTTCCGGTAGTTTTTGAGCTTTGGGCTTCTTTCGTTTGCCGGATTTAGAATCTTCTAACTGCTCGTCTTCAACCGCTTCCATTTCAGGGTCGGTATCTTCATCCGAAGTATCAAACTGACCAGTGTCTTCAAGTTTAAACTGACGAGTTACGGTGTCCTCCGAATTAGAACTATCGTCCGAGAGTGCTTCTTCGAGCCAACTGCTTACATCGTCATCATTCGTTTCAGTACGTGATGATCGCTGAACGACATCCATGACATCGTTCACTTTTGGCTTCTTATTGCCACCCAAACTGTGGTCGATGACTAATTCAAATTCAAGTGAGCCGACACCAATCGTATCACCAGCATTGAGAATGCAGACACTATCAACGGCTTCGCCATTTACAAAAGTCCCGTTTTTACTACCAAAGTCACGAATTGCAACTTGAGAATCAGTAATTAGTAGCGCGCAATGGTGACGGCTGATTGCGTCGCTTTTTGGACGTAAATGACAGTCTTCTCCACGACCAATGAAAAACTTAGAAACCGGAATAGCGATTTCTTTGCCTTCACTGGTCCCCTGAAGAACCTTTAGTTTTACTCTCATCGATCAAAAATCCACTTCGATATGCGAAATAAAAATGCGGTTTTAATAAACCAAAGTGGGTTTTGCCTGATCTTTGTATAATCCGCTAGACATTTGGATGAGTATTTAAAAATTGTCTATCGGAGAATCCAAGATATCACTGCGTTATGGAAAGTAAATCGTCCAAAACAGGAATATCTTTTAGCGGTTTATTATATCCATTTAAATAAACAGCGGTGGATGTATTATTTTTTAAATGAAAAAATATCAACAAGATTACCCAAACAAGGTGTGTTATTTTAGCGTTTCTCAGTCCATTTAGTGCTACCGAAACGTTCCATCACGATCTGTTCACTACGAGATCGTTCGTTCGTTGTCAGGTCACATGGTATTAATTTCAATCCAAGTGACCGTGCAATCATCTCCGGCCATTTTTCTATCCACTCATCGGCCAAGTGATTTGCCAATAGCCCGTGATCTCCGAGATTAACGATACCGGGCAATTCCGGACAAAACATGCTTGATTCCATTAGCAGAGAACCATGCTGGAGTACGGCATGTTGCAGGCGTCGTTGCGCACTTCCACCGACCTTTTGCCCTTCCATGATCAGATCACCAGGCGATCTGCGCTGAAAACAGAGAAATGGTGTTTGATCCGAACTAGTTTCATTCGAGTCATGCAAATCTAGCGTGATCTCTATGTTTTCAAATACCTTGATGGTGGCCTGATGAGCGGCGTTATAGAGATCGTGAGTTGACTTGGGTTTCAGTGCGGAAACAGGCACCGCGATACTATACGTCACTTCAAGATCGTGGAGGATAGCACCACCACCACTTGCTCGCCGTATCAGGTCACAACTTTGACTGGCGGCATGATGTGCACGATCTTTGTAATTTTGAAAATACCCAAGTGAGAGTGTCGGGGTGTTCCACCGATAAATGCGAATCGCAATATCTCCGGTCATCGCGGCTGATTCAAGCAAGCATTGGTCGACTGCCATATTCCATGGGCCGGGTGCATGATCGTGGATGATCAGCCGCGCTTCATGTCCGGAATCAGGCATTGATATTCATCTCGCTGTGAGTCGACTTACTCCTCAGACCATTTCAAAACTGGTTGCCGTGCTGCAGCAACTTCATTTGGCCTGCTAATGATTGTGGAATGCGGAGCTTCGCTTAGAAGTTCAGCTGATTCTTCAGTGATGTGAAACAATCGTTCGGCAAACGCATCAAGCGTTTCTTTTGATTCAGTTTCGGTAGGTTCCATCATCATGCCCTCATGGACGGTCAGTGGAAAGTAAACGGTTGGTGGATGAAAGCCAAAATCGAGAAGTCGTTTCGCGATATCCATAGCAGGCTGCTTCATATCTTTTTTCTCTTTGAGTTTCTCAGCACTCGCAACAAACTCATGCATACATCGATCACCATGAGGCACATCAAGAATATGCTTTACTTTGCTAAGCAGGTAGTTTGCGTTTAGCACGGCATTTTCTGTGACTCGTTTAAGTCCCTCAGGACCGTGAGAGAGGATGTAGCAATATGCCCGCACGAGTACTCCGACATTTCCAAAAAAGCTGCGAACCTTACCAATGGTATCGGGTTGAGCCACATCTAACACATATGCACCATCAGATTCAGTCACACGAGGAATTGGCAAGTACGGTCCGAGTTCTTCGGTAACACAAATGGGCCCGGCTCCCGGGCCACCGCCGCCGTGCGGGCCGCTAAAGGTCTTGTGCGGGTTGAAGTGCATCATATCCGCGCCGAAATCTCCGGGCCGTGTGACTCCGAGAATTGCATTCATGTTAGCGCCGTCCAGATAAATCAGACCACCTTTGGCGTGCACCGATTCAGCAATCTGTCTCACCTGCGCGTCGAACAATCCCAGTGTATTCGGATTGGTGATCATAAAGACGGCGATTTCATCGTCCAATTTGGATTGGAGGTCGGCAAGATCGACCATCCCATCTTCATTACTTTTAACGGTTACAAAGCTAAATCCAGCCATGCGAGCACTTGCCGGGTTGGTGCCATGTGCGCTATCAGGAGCAAGCACCTTGGTGCGGTTCGCTCCCTGTTTTCGAAAGTGCTTTGCTGCCACCATCAACGCGGCTAATTCCCCGTGGGCACCGGCTGCCGGTTGAAGGGAGACGCACGGTAGCCCCGAGATTTCCGCGAGCATGGATTGCAACTCATACAGCAGTCGGAGCATGCCTTGCACAGTATCATCCGGTTGGAGCGGATGTATTTCAGCAAACCCCGGCATTGCTGCCACGCGTTCATTTCGCTTTGGGTTGTACTTCATCGTGCAGCTGCCGAGCGGATAAAAGTGCGTATCCACCGACATATTGAGTGTTGAGAGATTCGTAAAATGTCGAATGACATCTGGTTCGGCTAGTTCGGGTAGAGCAAGCGCTTCTGTCGCCAGAAACTGAGGATCAATTACCGGTTGCTCCGGAACATCGCTTTGCGGCAATGCTACTCCCTTTCGTCCTGAACGGGATAACTCGAATATTAATTTCGTTGCGATGTGATTCCTCATGACTGACCACCTCCATGCGATCTTAGCAGCGAAACGAGCTGATCGATTTCCTTCTTGGTCCGTTTTTCAGTGACAGATATCAGGAAGCAATCATCCCATTCGCTATACCAATGGCCGAGAGGTACTCCTGCAAGGACATTCTTGTCTCTGCAGTACTTTAACAATGAGGGCACATCATTTTGTTTGTCGCGAATGACAAATTCCTTGAAGAACGGCTTCTCAATAGCAAGTTCGAAACGGTCGAGTGTGTCGATTTGTGCTGCAGCATATGCAGCCTTTTGTTGACAGAGCGTAGCGACTTGCTTCATGCCAGCAGGTCCCATCAGCGACAGATAGACTGCGGCTCTCAGGGCAAACAACCCCTGGTTTGTACATATATTGCTCGTCGCTTTTTCTCGCCGAATATGCTGTTCCCTTGTTTGTAACGTAAGTACCCAACATCGTCGGCCACTACGGTCAACTGTTTGACCTGCGATCCGACCAGGCAGCCTTCTTACGAATTCTTCACGACACGTCATGATTCCAAGGTAAGGTCCGCCATAGAGCATCGGTGTGCCCAGCGTATGCCCTTCGGCGACGGCGATATCAACTCCTAGATCTCCCGGTCGCTTCAGTAATCCGAGACTGATGGGATCAAAACAGCAAACAACCAGTGCTCCAACTTGATGAGCAGCGTCGGCGATACTCTGGACATCTTCAAGACTGCCAAAGAAATTCGGGTGTTGTATGAGAATGGCGGCTGTTTCTTCATCTAGTTCGTCAACAATGGATTGCAGATCTGCTAACCCGTTGGTTGACCCAACGGTAACGAGTTCCGTTCCGATGCTATCGAAGTAGGTGGATAGTATTTGACGATAGTCCGGATGTACCGAATCGAGTGCAACGACTTTAGCATGCCGCTTAGTTACACTCATTGCCATCAATACACCTTCGGCTGCAGCTGTGCCGCCGTCGTAGAGACTCGCATTTGAGACGTCCATACCCGTGAGCTGGCAAATCAGGCTTTGATATTCAAACATTGCCTGTAAGTTGCCCTGGCTAACTTCCGGTTGGTACGGAGTGTACGAGGTGTAGAATTCGCCACGTGAGGCAATGGTATCAACAGCAGCTGGAACAAAGTGATCGTAACTGCCAGCACCGAGGAAGCATGTCCCATTGGTTGTGGACATGTTCATACTTGCCATCGAGGAAAGCTGTTGAGTGAGTTCAAGCTCGCCGAGTGCCGCTGGGATTTCCAGTGGTCGACCGAGCTGCATATCTTCCGGAATGCAATTAAAAAGCTGGTCGATAGACTCAACGCCGATCGCCTCAAGCATTTCTGCCTGATCTTGAGGCGTGTTAAAGATGTACGGCATATTCAGGACTCCGCTTATGCAGCCTTAGTGACCGGATTCGGAGCACTGTTTTTGATACGCTTCATTATCGAGCAGATTAGATAACTCTGCTTCATCGCTCAATTTGATCCGAATGATCCATCCTGCTGTATATGGATCACTGTTGAGGATTTCCAGATTATCCGGCAGCGGTGAATTCACTTCGACGATTTCACCGGAAACCGGACTATACAGTGGACTGACAGCTTTTACCGATTCGACCTCACCAAATTCATCTCCGGCAGCCACGGTTGTACCGACGCTGGGTAACTCCATGTAAACAAGATCGGTCAGTTGCTCTACGGCAAAGGCAGAGATGCCAATCGTTGCGATTTTGCCTTCTTCGCTATCTGAGACACTCGTCCATTCGTGTGATTCGAGATAGAGCAAGTCTTGTGGATTCACGATGAGCTTCCTTACATTCGAGAAACTGTTGGTGCCGTAATTAATATGAGGTGATGCAGTCGGAAATTCTCTCGCTGCATGTACCTTCTGCTATCGATGAATATAAAGGAATCCGCTATCTGATGGGGAGGACTTTTGACGTTATTCGGTTTGCTTTTTGCCTTTTTTATTGGGTACTACCGTCTTTTGTAAAAGGGCAATACGGAGACGACCGCCGGTAGACGTTGGTTTCTGATTTCGACTTCGAGAGAATCACCGATCGCCGTCGAACGATTCACCAATGCCATAGCAATTGGTTTTGCCAATGTCGGTGAAAACGAACCACTGCACACCGTTCCAATAATCTCATCTCCGCTGTATACGGGATATCCCTCTCGTGCCGGCCGCTAACCTACCATGACCAGACCAATACGAAACAAATCTCTGTTCTCGCAATCGTACGAGGCAAGTGATTCTCTACCGATGAATTCCCGGTCAACACCATTGGCGTCCGTGAGTGATACGGCAAAATCCAAACCGACTTGAAATGGATTGATGTCTTCGTTGAGTTCGTGCCCGTATAGCGGCATAGCCGATTCAAGCCGCAACGTATCACGTGCGCCGAGGCCGGCGGGTTCAATTCCGTGTTTCCTACCGGATGCAAACACATTTTCCATGACTTGATTTGCATTTTCATCACGAACAATGAGCTCGAATCCATCTTCGCCGGTATAGCCTGTCCGACTCACGATACAGGGCTTTCCCATTTGCTCTGTGCCACGAACTCGAAAATACTTCATCGAGGAAATATCTGCCTTGATGAGTGGCGCAACGACATCAACAGCTTTTGGTCCTTGTACGGCAATCATGGCTGTTTCTTCGGTTCGATCGAGAACATTCAAGTCATTTGCATCAGGCCACTGTGCTTCTATCCAATCGACGATTTTTTTTCTGTTAGATGCATTAACGACCAGCAGGTAATACCGTGTACCGCTTGGTGATTCCTGAAAATAGACGAGGACATCATCGAGAATGCCGCCGTCGTGATTGCAAACAAGCGAATAACGAACTTGGCCTGGCTGCATGTCCAGTACACTGCGTGTTAGCAATTGGTCAAGAAATGTGCCGGCACCAGGTCCTTCGAAACGCAGTCGTCCCATGTGAGAGACGTCAAATACGCTCACCTTATTTCGCGTTGCGTGATGCTCGTCAACGATTGAACTGTACTGCACGGGCATTTCCCAACCGGCGAAGTCTACCATCCTGCCGCCACGGTCGACGTGCCATTGAAATAGCGGTGTGCGCTTTTGTGAGGAGTGGTTTGTCGCTTCTGTCATCGGTACACCTGCGTTGTGAACGAACCAAAAGATGCCTGCATTTGCCACGGATAGGCAATTATACGCGCGGTCATTGTATCGCATGCAAAGGGCGTATTCCAGAATGCTGGAGACGAGGTGTCAGATGTAGAGAAATAATCGGAGGGCCGATTTGCATCCACTTGTACGATGTTGAATCAACCCATAGACTCGCTCCTAGAAAGACGGCTGAACTGACTACACCATCGGGAAACTATCCATGGGACGCAAATATCTGAATCAATTCACAGAAAATGAAAATGTGGATGAAGTGCTGCTGGCTGGCGGCAAGCAACTGCGACCCAACCGTAGCGGTAATCTGTATCTACAGCTGACCCTGTCAGACAAGACGGGAAGCGTAAATGCCATGCAATGGAATGCGAATCAGGGCACGAATGATGCGATTGAAAACGGCGACTATCTCCGCGTGCAAGGCAAGACACAGTTCTTCAATGGCAACCTGCAGATCATCGTTCAGAAACTAACTGTGGTAGATGCTGCTAACATAGATGAATCAGATTTTGTCCAGTTGGGAAATGAAGACATTGGCAAGCTATTAGTTCAGTTGCGCCAATTTATTGATTCGATAGAGAATCAAAGCCTAAAGCAGTTAGCAACTCTGTATCTGGAAGATAAGACTCTGGTCGACAAACTATGCAAAGCTCCGGCGGGCGTGAAGAACCATCATGCGTATCACGGCGGATTGCTGGATCACATTGTGCATCTCATGCGACTTGTCGATGCTGTTGTACCTTTATACCCACAGGTAAACCGGGACCTTTTAGTGATGGGTGTGTTTCTACACGACTTGTCCAAAACTACAGAGTTACTTTTTGAACGGTCATTCGAGTATTCAGACGAAGGCCAGTTGATTGGCCATTTGGTTCAGGGGGTTGAGTTACTTCAGTCGAAAATCACTGAATTTAATTCAACAGCAGAACAGGAATTCCCAGCGACACTGGCACTACATCTGAAGCACTTGATAATTAGCCATCATGGGCAATATGAATTTGGTAGTCCCAAGTTGCCGATGACGCTCGAGGCTATCACGCTTCATCACTTGGACAATCTGGATGCCAAGATATTTGCATTTACGAATTGCATCGAGCAGAACCAGCAGTCGAATCCGGGAGATAATTGGACTCCCTATCAACCAAGCCTCGGGCGTAAGATATACCGTGGTCCGATAGAGTAATCTCTTCGCCTAGAGTGAAGCCTGTTTCTGACCAATGGGTATCGCTCATTTAAGAAACACAATTGATGGAACAAAATCCAAAACAATCACGTCGTGACGACCTTGCCAGTTTGGTTTACGACCACATCCAGCAAACTCGCTACCGTCCAGTAAAGCCACGGGTCATAGCCAAGCAGTTGGGACTGGATATTGATGACACGCGTCAATTACGAATTGTTGTTAAGCAATTGGTAAAGCAGGGGCTTGCCAAGTATGGCCCGCGTCACATTGTCATACCCGGTTCGGGTCAACCAGATATCAGCAACGACGAATCAGAAGTTATTACGGATACGCCCCACGAATCGGATGCTCCGGACACGGACGAGTCAGTCGCTGATACAGAGGCTCTGCCTGATGGGCCTACAGATGCTCCGTCTGATGGAACGATTACCGGAAAATTCCAGCGTAATTCCGGTGGATTTGGATTTGTTCGTCCGCTGGGTACGCCATCCGATGTAGGAACAGAACATGATTTGTTCGTGCCAAGGGAGCAGACACTCGGCGCAGCAACCGGTGACATCGTAAGAGTGCGACGGATGCGTTCACGGCGGCATGGTCGTCGCGGTGAAAGTGATCGTGCCGAAGTTATCGAAATCAAGGAACGCAAAACTTTCCGTTTTGTAGGGACATACGGTGAGACCAAACGACGGGGATTCGTACGCGTTGATGGCACACAGTTTGAAGATCCAGTATCCGTAGGTGACCCCGGAGCAAAAGGTGCACGCCCCGGTGACAAAGTAGTGATCGAAATGGTGCGGTTTCCTGATACGTATGATGCCGGTGAAGCGGTGTTGGTGGACGTCTTAGGGGCACGAGGTGAACCGGGCGTGGATACGCTTTCCATTATCCATGAATTCGGTCTCATAGAGGAGTTCCCGGAATCTGTAATGCAGGAAGCCAGACGACAGGCTGAGTTGTTTGATCCGGAAAAGGTCCCGGAAGGAAGACGCGATTTAACATCGGACACCGTCGTTACGATTGATCCGGTGGATGCGAGAGACTTCGACGACGCAATATCACTTGAACTGCTGGCGTCAGGCAACTGGTCATTGTCGGTACACATAGCCGACGTTTCACATTTTGTTGAGGAAGGATCTCCGCTTGATGACGAAGCTTATCGTCGTGCGACGAGTGTATATTTACCGGATCGTGTGATCCCAATGTTGCCTGAGATCATCTCAAACAATCTGGCAAGCTTACAGCCCGATAAGCGACGATATGCCCGAACAGCGATCATGGAGGTGAGCCCCGATGGAACGGTTCTACATACCGAAGTAACGCGTAGTGTCATTAAAAGTGACAGGAGATTCGCTTACGAAGAAATAGACGACTTTCTACAGAATCGTTCGGCTTGGAGAGAAAAGCTAACAGAAGACGTATATCTGTTACTCGATCACATGTACACGCTGGCGATGATATTGCGACGGCGTCGTATCGAGGAAGGTGCCCTGGAAATGGGATTGCCGGAGATCAAGATCGATCTGGACCGCCAAGGAAGAGTATCTGGCGCGCATCGCGTGATTAACACGGAGAGTCATCAAATCATTGAAGAATTCATGTTGCTTGCGAATCGCAGCGTGGCTGAGCAATTACACCTGGATGAACTTAAATTTTTAAGACGGATCCACGGTGCACCGAGTCCTCGAAAGCTGGAGTCGTTATCGCGACTGCTTAAAGAGCTGAAAATTACCGACAGCGATGTCCGTAGTCGATTTGATATTAAATCAGTCATCAAGGCGGTAGAAGATAAACCCGAAGAGCAGTGTGTGAATCTTGCCGTGCTTCGTAGCATGCAAAAGGCAGTGTACGGACCGGAAGAAGAAGGTCACTATGCTCTATCATTTGCGCACTACTGTCATTTTACTTCACCGATTCGTCGGTATCCGGATTTAACAGTGCATCGGATGTTTGACGACTTACAGGATAACAAGAGGCCACCTCAGGACTTTGCAGTGCTGCAATCCCAAGGCGAACATTGCTCTGACCGAGAACGCAATGCCGAGTCAGCGGAGCGAGAGTTAATCAAGCTTAAGTTGCTCAACTATATGAAAGATCAGGTCGGTGAAGAACTGGTCGCCGTCGTTACCGGCGTGGAAGAATATGGGCTATTCGTACAGGGTGTTAAGATCCCGGCCGAAGGGCTAATTTCTGTGCGGTCCATGCGTGATGACCATTACAAACTGGATCGTGATGCACGACGGCTTGCTGGGTTCCGAAGTGGAAATGCATTTGGGCTTGGTGATACGTTGGTTGTCACCGTATCGTCAGTTGACATGGAGCGGCGAGAGCTCAATTTCTCCTATGTGAGGACGCTTCAAAGCCATACGCCACAAGGCAAGCCGGTGGAGGGATCTGGCGGCGGTGGGGGACGTCGTGGAGCGCGTGGACCACGTAAGCGTGGATCCATCAAGCAAGCAGCGCGACGCAGTGGAGGAAAACGCAAGCGTGGCCGCCGTCGACGCGGTTAATGGGTCGCCGTTGTCAATCTGAAGCAAGTCGTTTAGCTTTAATTAAGTAACCTACATGCCGCCCAGTCACAGTTTTTTACCGGAAGGCGAGAGAAAGATACTCGATGGGAAAACAGCCAAAGACAGCAATTACACCAACCCGCGCCGAAGATTATCCACAGTGGTACCAACAGGTCATAAAATCTGCCGACTTGGCGGAAGTGTCACCAGTTCGCGGTTGCATGGTGATTAAGCCATGGGGTTGGTCAATCTGGGAGAACATGCAGGGCGTGCTTGATCGCATGTTCAAGGACACCGGACATGTGAATGCGTATTTTCCGTTATTTATCCCGATGAGCTTCCTTGAAAAGGAAGCTGAACATGTTGAGGGGTTTGCTAAGGAATGTGCCGTTGTAACTCATCACCGGCTCGAACCCGGACCGGACGGTGGATTGGTGCCGGCCGGCCCTTTGGAAGAACCTCTTATTGTTCGGCCGACAAGCGAGACTATCATCGGGTCGATGTACGCCAAGTGGGTTCAGTCCTATCGGGATCTGCCGATTAAGATCAACCAGTGGGCAAATGTCGTACGTTGGGAAATGCGTACGCGGATGTTTCTTCGTACGGCTGAATTCCTTTGGCAGGAAGGGCACACTTGCCATGCGACCGAAGAAGAAGCTCTTGAAGAAACCCGTTTAATGCTTGATGTTTATGCGGACTTTGCAGAGAACACGATGGCAATGCCGGTCATCAAGGGAGAAAAGACTGCAGACGAGAGATTTCCAGGTGCCGTTTCAACGTTGACCATCGAAGCGATGATGCAGGATCGCAAAGCATTACAGGCTGGTACATCTCACTTCCTGGGTCAGAATTTCTCTAAGGCACAGGATATTACGTATCAGGATCAAGCTGGTGAATTACAGCACGCCTGGACAACATCCTGGGGTGTATCAACGCGACTGGTCGGTGCTTTGATTATGACTCACAGCGATGATGATGGTTTGGTGATCCCTCCCAAGCTGGCCCCTAGTCATGTCGTGATCCTCCCGATCTACAAAAATGATGAACAGCGATCGGTTGTCTTGGAGTATTGCGACCAGTTGCAGAAACAACTGAAGGAACAAACATACGAGGGAGAACAGATTCGAGTTATCATGGATGACAGGGATATACGTGGTGGAGAGAAGAAGTGGTACCACGTCAAACGTGGTGTTCCGATCCGCGTCGAAGTCGGACCGCGTGATATCGAAAACGGAAATGTATTCATGTCGCGTAGAGACACTGGTGAGAGCAACGGTGTTAGTCGAGATGAGTTTGTCACTCAGGTGGGCACAGTCTTGACCGAAATTCAATCATCCTTGTTTGATCAGGCATTGAAGCTGCGTGAGGATAATTCACGGACAATAGACACGCTTGATGAGTTCCGGGAGTACTTCACTCCAGTGGATAAGGATGCACCGGAAATCCATGGCGGATTCGCATCTAGTCACTTTTGTGAAGATGCACCGGAAGTGCAAAAAGTGCTTGGCGAGCTAAAAGTGACTACGCGTTGTATTCCACTCGATCAGGGGCAAGAGCCTGGGACCTGTATTTTTAGCGGCAAGCCGAGCACCGGACGTGCAGTCTTCGGAAAATCTTATTGACGACTCTCCCTGATAGGGTCAATTAAAACCTAACGATCGACCGGCAATGGGCGAAGTTCAACATCATCAGCCTGTACTTCTTTTCTTCGCAATCTTCAGTGGAGACGTAGTAGCATTGCAGTGGGCACGTGATGCAATCGAAGCTAGGTATGGCGGGATTGCTTTGGCGAGTGAATTGTTTGATTTCACACAGACGGATTACTACGAAGTATCCATGGGGCCGTCACTGAAAAAACAGTTGATCGCGGTGGAAAAGCTCGTGGATCCGGCGGAATTAGCAGAAATAAAGCATCAGACGAACACTTGGGAGCGAGAATATGCCGATATAGATAAGGTAGCTTCAGTGGATCGTCCGCTGAATATTGATCCGGGATACCTGACGCTTGCCAAGTTAGTCTTGGCAACGACCAAAGATAGGGACCACCGTTTATATATTGGTAAAGGAATGTTTGCTGAGGTCACTTTGCATTTTCAATCAAAGCAATGGTCTCAGCGTCCTTGGACGTATCCTGACTACATGACGGAAGGATACCACGCATTCTTAAATCGCTGCAGGATGTATCTGCGCGAACGATATGGTGTGCTCAACGTAGAATGATGGTCAGGTTGTACCAGACGATGACCCATTCACATTCTGTTAAAAGCGGCTATTCAAGTAGCTGAATCTTTGATGCACTCCGAGCTCATTTTCTGGTTAGTCACTCTGGCGATTGTGCCCAGTGCGTTTGTCGCTTGGCTCGCCGTGTTCTTTGTGCGACGGAAGGCAATTTCCTGGGGACTCGTTGACCAGCCAGGCGAACGCAAAGTACACGAAACCCCGACCCCGATGGGCGGAGGCATTGTGATATGGTTTGCTGTAATATTGCCAATGTTGTTAGGTACGATTGTGGTTCTGTTGAATGGTTCGATAACAGGATATTTGCCGGACTCCATAAGGCCTTACCTGTCTGGTGTAGAAGAACAACTGGGTGAGTTATGGATCCTGCTATCGGCCGGATCACTCATGATGATTCTTGGACTTGTGGATGATCGAAAGGGTCTAAGCTGGAAGACTCGTTTGCTCATTCAATTTGCTGTCGCCATCGCAATTGTTTCCTGGCAAGGATGGACACTGACAGCCTTCATTCCGTATCGAATTATTACGATTCTGATAAGCGCATTTTGGATTGTTGCGTTGATAAACTCTTTCAACATGCTCGACAATATGGACGGTGCGAGTGCGGGCGTTGCTGCAATCGCTTCCACATTTCTTGCGGTATATGTCCTTCTGCCCGGTGCCATACCAGAAGGTCCCCAGATTTTCATAGCCGGTTTCTTATTTGTTTTCGTAGGCGCACTGACGGGTTTTCTCATCCATAATCGTCCACCGGCATCCATTTTCATGGGTGATGCAGGGAGCTATTTTGTCGGGTTCTGTATCGCGGTAACGACGTTACTGGCAACCTATACCGACGCGCGTGCTGAGAACTGGCACGGTATTCTGGCACCACTTTGTATACTCGCCGTGCCGTTGTACGACATGGTTACAGTAATCCTGATTCGTTTGCGAGAAGGTCGAAGTCCGTTTCAGGCTGACAAGTGTCACTTCTCTCATAGGTTAGTGGAGTTGGGATTCTCTAAGCCACGAGCTGTATTGACGATGTATCTTACAACTGCAACGTGTGGGTTGGCCGGGCTATTACTACAGCTCGTCTCCGGTCAGGGGGCTATCATCGTCGTGCTCGTCGTGATGTTTACCCTCTTAATTGTGGCCATTCTCGAAAGTACTGCACGTCGACAAGTAAACTCTGATAAGTAGTGTTTTTATGATAAAGAAAGTCGATTCACGGTAGGGGAAAGTCGTTGGCCAAATCACGCCGAAAACGATCGAGTAAACCTGCGATATCCGAGACACCGCCACAGGGCGGTTTGTTGGGAATACTGACGGCAGCGAGTTCATCGCTGATCGTATTATCAGCATTTCTTACAGCAGATTCTGTGGGCGTGTTGGACGGTGTCGCTGTAATACCGACTTTGCTGTGGCTCACACTTGCATTAGTCACCGTTGGTTGTATTGCAACCGGTCGTATTACATATCGATTCGCTCGTATTCATTTGGTGATGGCGATTTGGGTCGCTGCCATTCTCATGAGCACGTATTGGAATCTAGACAGATCCAATGGTCGCAACAGTCTTAATTCGATGTGGGTTTGGATTAGCTATCCAATGATCTATCTGGTTGTAACGAGTTTGTTCTCAAATGCGAGATCGCGACGGGCTTTGGTACTCGTGATGTTCGGAATTGCCGCGGCGCTTGCGATTGACGGAGTGTACGAATCACTTGTTGAGATGCCGCAGCGGCGATTGGATTACTTCGGAGGTGACCAACAGGCGCGAGATCAGATGCTTGCGGAAGCTGGAATTGATGCTCCTGAAGGCTCGCCTATTCGTTATCACTTTGAAAGTCGACTTCAGGATACCGAACCATTAGTGACGTTTGCACTGACGAATTCTCTGGCGGGATTCCTCTCGTGTTGGTTCATCGTCGGAATCGGCATTTCCGCTAATGCATTGCTAAGGAGCAAGTCACAGGCTGAGGGAAATACAAAATCAAGTGATGCCCTGACATTTGCGTTGTGTGTGTTAACGTGCTTCGTTGGTGTTCTCATGTGTATTGTATTGACCGAAAGCAGATCGGCATGGAGTGCTGTGACTGTTGGCATGGCTGCGATCGGTTGGCATCTGTTAAAGCGTTATCCTGACAAACGTCGGCAAGTGATTCTTTCTCTGGTGGGAATCGTGGTTGTCGCCATTGGGATTGGCGCGATGTCGGGTCGACTGGATTGGAAAGTTATTACCGGTAGTACTCAGTCACTGGCATTTCGTTTTGAATACTGGGGTGCTTCAACGAAACTGGCCGCCGATGCACCGATCCTTGGAATCGGCCCCGGCAATTTTCAGGATCGCTATACACTTTACAAGCCACCAGAAGCGAGTGAAACGATTGCGGATCCACACAACTGGATCATGCAGCTTCTGACATCCTTTGGGATCACAGGATTGCTGCTTGCCGTTGGATTCATCGTAATGGCCTTTTGCCATAAACGGTCACCGCAACGCGAGGAATCGAGTTCCGGAAGTGGTTATGTATTGTGTGGTGGGATTACCGGCGTTGTCCTGGTCCATGTATTGTCATTTTTTATGGATGTGTCAGTAAATTCTGCAACACTCGATCGAGTAACAATGATTAGCATCATTGTGATCGTGTTGCTGTACATGACGGGCTTACAGTGGATTAAGAATGGACAAATCTCCGCTGTTATTTTGAAGTTGGCCTGCTTCGTGTTACTGGTGAATCTTTTGTTCGCGGGTGGTATTTCAGTACCTGGGGTTTGCTGCAGTCTCTGGGTGCTATTGGCACTGCTTGGGCATTCGTTACCGGACGGGGCACTGTCGGAATCTGAAGAAATCCCAACCCAATCCAGATCGCTTGCGATTGGGACTTTATTTGTATGCAGCCTGTTAATGATTGGATTTTATTTCACATGCTGGGTGCCGGTGAGACGGGTCGACGGCGCAATGCAGCAATTACAAAACGAAAGATTTAGTCAAAAAGAGATTAAGGCTCATCTGGAGTCCATGAGCGCAATGGATCCACGTGACGAATCAGCCAACATGATGCTAGTAGATCACTTATTCAATCAACTTAGCGATATGCCTGTCGGTGAGGCCATAGAGAGTAACGTGATAGACGAGTTTATTAGATTTGTTGATGCGGCCGTCGATCGATCTCCACGATCGCATCAGTTGTTCGGACGACTGGCAGAATACTGTATTACGTTGCATTTTATGTCTCGTTGGGAGTCTCCCGATTTGCTCAACAAGGCCCATGTGTTGCTAATGCAGGAACAGGAGTTGTTTCCTGCAAATGCATACGCCATTGCGCGTTTAAGTTGGGTATTAGCAAAACTTGACCAGCTAAATGAGAATTCCGACTATCAAGAAGAGATCGAGAATCTAATTGCTGAATCATTAAGGCTCGATGCACTGAATCCTCATATGGAATATCGATTGCGCAATAGAGCAATTCTGGAATTTACCGTGAATCGAAATCGCATTAGCCAGTTAGTGGATGTCGGATTGAAGTCTGAAAAAAAGCCTAAAAACATCGAACAACGTCTAAAAGCACTGCGTAATGAGTGAAACGCAATGCTTAACATACCCTTTTACAGTGTGAAAAAGCTCCAAAAACCTCTGTCGCGGCTATTCGCGACAGGGGTTTTACTCATTTAATTCCCTAGGGCCAATTCACGAGTAACTGCATGGAAACAGCTTGGCTGAAATCGTAGGGTGTTTCCCCGAATGATCTCTGTTTTCATGTGCTAAACTTGTCATATCGAGCGAATTTTAACCAAGAATCTAACTAAGTATCTAAACAAGAAACTAGTTAGGTTGCTAAGCACAGCCAATCGCGGTGCGTCGACCTCTATGGGATTTTTGACAGATCATGAACCTTAATCGCTTTTTCGGCCTACTTATAGTTGTAATCGCCGGTGGATATGTTGCTGGTAAGGAATCTACCGAATGGTTTTATTCCGGTATTCGTGAGCAATTTCGCCTTACTTTGCTTGATGGTTTGGAAGAAATCGATGGCACTGTGATTGAAGCTGCTGTTGATGAACAAGGTCCCAAGGCTTTTGTTGTGGGTGGCAGTGAGTATGACTTTGGGACGATGGAACGTAGTGGTCGTCGACGGCATACGTTTGTAATACAAAACACTGGGAATATGCCACTAAAGCTCGAGAAAGGCGAGACTACCTGTAAATGTACATTGAGCGCACTGAAGGGTGGATTGGTTCAGCCGAACGAGTATGTCGAAGTCGTACTCGAATGGACTGCACGGGAGATAAGTCTCTCTCCCGTGTTTACTCAATCAGCGGATATTCATACGAATGACCCAAATCTATCAACCGTGCGGCTGACGGTGACGGGGACAATTGTTCAAAGTGTTTGGAGTCGTCCTGATCGCGTTCAGATGGGAAAGATCTCCAGTGATGTGGGAGGCGAGTTCATTGCAAAGTTATATTCATATGCAAGTGAAGAATTGAAAATTGAATCGCATGAATTCACCGGACCAGTTGAAATTGAAGAGCTCAGCGTAAGTTTTGAGCCAATTGAACCGGAAGTGATTTCAGAAGAAGACAATGCTAAGACCGGCCAATACATGAAAGTGAAATTGGCTCCTGGGAGAAAACAGGGTGTGTTTAATCAAACGATCGTCCTCACGACGAGTTTGCCGGACTCTCCCAAGGTGGAGATACCTATCAGTGGCGAAGTGGTTCCTGACATCGCGGTTTATGGAAGGGGATTCAATGAAGATAAATCCAATCCAATGCTTGTCGAAGGTGACCTTAAGCTTGGAATTGTCTCAGCGAGTAAAGGTAGGACAGCAGAACTGCGTATCGTTGTAAAAGGTGCATACAAGGACGAAGTTAGGTTGAATCTGTTATCACAGGATTTACCAAGAGATTTACGGATTCAATTGGCTGATCCAAAACCGTTAGCAAACGGAAAAGCGGTGCACCATAACGTGAGTATCGAGATACCTAAGAACGCTGCAGAGGCATCGCACCTAGGCGGGAATCGCGGAAAACCTATCACGCTTATGTTCGGCACGAGTCACCCGTTCCTGAAAACCGTTAAGGTAAATGTGTTCTACGCGATTCTAAAACAGTAGGCTTTCTGCAAATGTCCGAACAAACCCGACTCATGCAGGTCTTCCTGTTAAACAGTCTGGCATTTTTACTTGTCATCGCTTTTATTGGTTGCGGTGACCAAGAATCAGATTCAGGTGGCTTTACCTCTACGATGACTTCGGTGACCGACGAAGTAAATCCGGGAGGTCCAGGCGATCAAGGTACCTATAATCCAAATACGCAGCAGTCGGTGGTCCAGGAAATTGACGTACCCGATCCTCATAAACTATTCGATGGATGGGCGGAGCCGGAATTCGCCTTGGTATTTACAGGTCGCCAGCACGGTTACATAGAACCCTGTGGTTGTGCAGGATTAGAGCACCAAAAAGGTGGATTGTCTCGACGCCATACATTCCTGAATTCTCTAAGAGATAAGGGTTGGGATATCATTCCGATCGATGCTGGCAATCTTGTTCGGCGAATTGGACGACAGAGTGAAATTAAGTTTCAATTGACGGCCGCAGGAATGGCAACTATGGGATACGTGGCCATTGGAATTGGGCCAGATGATTTAAAGTTGCCGTCCGGTGAGTTACTGGCGACAGTTGCTGATGATGGAGACGGTTCCTCTCCGTATGTATCGAGTAATGTGAGCATTATCGACCGCGATTTGGTTCCTCAGTACAAGGTCGTTTCTCATGGCGATAAGAAAATTGGTATCGTCTCTATCATTGGTGAAACGTATTTGAGTGGAGTCGGTTCAGATGAGATTCTTGTCGAGGAATCACGTAGCGCCATCCGGGATTCGCTATCTCAGCTTGAAAATGAGAATTGTGACGTATTAGTGTTGATGATCAAAGAGACTTTGCAAAAATCAATTCAAATCTCGGAGGAATTCCCACAGTTCAAATTCGTTGTTACTTCGGGTGCGTCTGGCGAACCGGAATATGATTTGAGGAAGATTGGTGAATCGGGCAATTCACTCATACAGATAGGAAAGAAGGGTATGTATGGTCTAGTGCTTGCTTGGTTTGAATCGGAACAAGAGTGGAAGTATCAGCGAGTATCCTTGACATCTCGATACGAGGATTCCAACGAGGTGCTTCAATGGCTGAAGGATTACCAAGTGGAATTGCAGCGTCTTGGTTTTGAAGGATTAGGTATTCGCGCATCTGAGCATCCGAGTGGCGCTTCTTTCGTCGGTTCCAAGTCATGTGCAAGTTGCCATCAACCAGAGTATGAGACGTGGTTAGAGACTCCGCACGCTCACGCCACGGCTTCACTTGAACATCCGACAGATCGAGTGGATATTCCCAGGCAGTACGACCCGGAGTGTCTTAGCTGTCATGTCACAGGATGGCGACCGCAACAATACACGCCGTATACGAGCGGGTTCGAATCACTGGCAACGTCGTCGCACTTGACCGGAAATGGTTGTGAGAACTGCCATGGTCCCGGAAGTGATCACGTGCGTGTGGAGTCAGCTGATTCGGAAATCTCACCGGCTGAGATTCAGGAATTCCGCGAGGCAATGCAGTTATCGCTGGACGATGCGAAGCGAACGACTTGCTTCGAGTGCCACGATCTGGACAACAGCCCGGACTTCCATGACGAAGGTGCCTTTGAATCCTACTGGGAGCGAATTGTGCACTAGTAAGCAGCCATGTTTACTTACTACTCAGCGCTTATGGCTGCCAGCACATCGTCGGGAATATCAAAGTTGGCTGAAACGTTTTGGACGTCATCGTGATCATCAAGTTCTTCAAGTAGCTTCAGGACTTGCCGCGCATCGTCCTGGTTAAGCGTCACAGTATTTTGCGGCAGTCGTGTAACTTGTTTACTTGATATCTCGATACCAGCACCTTCAATCGCATCGCTCACGTCCGTATAGCATTCCGGATCACACGTAACTTCAAACGTGTCGGATTCAGCTTGAATATCATCTGCTCCGGCTTCGAGAACAAGCTCCATGAGGTTATCTTCTGTTGTTCCAGCTGACGGCACAATAAACAGACCTTTGCGATCAAAAATCCA
>JAKUOW010000045.1 GCA_022451045.1 Pirellulales bacterium
ACAAGGTTATCGAATACAGGTTCTTGCTCCGTCTAATTCAGCTTTTGACCAACACAAGGCGATTATCGAGGCTGCAGAGGAAAAACAAATTGCGGCCGTTGTGCTGGTCGGCGATGCGCCGTCAGGTAAAGGAAAGCCTCCGGTAGGTATTGAAATACCGACAGCATATATAAGTGCCAAAGTGAATCTGCTATTTGGATCAGAGCCGGAGATTGCAACGGACAACAGGCTGGTTGATGTTGACCGTGACCGATTACCGGATTTCCCCGTTGGTCGTATTCCTGTCAGAACCGTTGATGAGTTGAAAACTGTTGTAAGTAAGATCATCCGCTATGAGAATCCAACCGGGTCACAATCCTGGCAGCGTGACTTTCACTGTATTGCAGGTGTCGGTGGATTCGGAGCATTACAGGATAAAATGATTGAGTCTGCCGCACGCAAACTACTTGGTGACGGCGTGCCGGCTCACTTTCGCATGACGATGACCTATGCCAGTTGGCGGAGCCCTTTCTGCCCTGATCCAAATCGATTTGGTGAAGTGACTCTTGATAGATTGAATGCAGGTAGTTTGTACTGGGTGTACATGGGGCACGGTCTAAGGACGGAATTGGATCGAGTGCTGATTCCTGATCAGCCTCCTCAGTCCATCATGACCCGGAGTTCTGTAAAGAATGTGAATTGTGTCAACGGAATGCCCGTAGCCGTGTTTCTCGCTTGCTATGTCGGTGCTTACGATTCCACTACCCCATCCATGTCTGAACAGTTACTGCTTCATGCTAAAGGGCCGATTGCGGTGATTGCCGGTTCAAGGGTTACCATGCCGTATGCCATGAGCGTAATGGGAGAAGCAATGCTCGAGGAGGCATTTCGAGGAGATCATGAAACGCTGGGTAGCGTCTTTCACAAAAGCAAACATCGGCTAGGTAATCCGGAAGAGAAGGCAAGTCGAAATCGATTGTTACTTGACGGATTAGCAGCAGTCGTAAGCCCCCGACCCGACTTGATGAATGAGGAGCGACTTGAGCATGTGGATTTGTTTAACTTGATCGGTGATCCACTATTACGGGTACGAAAGCCAGAGAGAGTGAAGGTCGATGTCGACCGTGCCGCCGCTGCTGGGTCTAGTCATACCGTCACGATTAACTCGCCGATATCGGGCGAGGCGGTTGTTGAACTGGCGACGATGCGTGGCCAACTGCGATTCCCAAGTCCCGTACGAAGTGAATTTGAAAACAACCAAAAATGGCTCGATGGACTGGATAAGGTTTATAACAAGTCAAATAATGATGTCTGGGCAAGTGTATCGTGTGACGTGAAGGCTGGTGAAAGCACCACCGTCAAGCTCGAGATTCCAAAGGACAGTGCAGGAATTTGTTTTGTCCGGGTCATGGTTGATGGCGAAAGTAGATTATCGCTCGGATCTGAGTCTGTCATTATCTCGAAACCGAAAGAGGACTCCAAATGAGAAGTGTAATGATGTGTAGATGGGTCTCAGCAGTGTTGTTGACTCTGATTGGTATGGAGACAGTTACCGCGCAAGATGCAATTTCAGTCGATCAACCGGTTGTTGAGGTGCAGGTGAAGCCAGGACTGCTCAAAGAGCCAAGAGATGGACGACTGTATGTGTTGTTCTCTAAGAGTTTAGCCAGGGAACCTCGACAAGGGCCTAGCTGGTTTGGCCCAGAACCGTTTTACGGTATCGAGTTGAAAGCGGTTCAAGACGGAAAAACCTATGTAGTCGATGACGAGAGTGACGGTTTTCCAGATGCCATAAGTGAGCTTGCTGCTGGTACCTATGCAGTTCAGGCGATCTTCGACCATGATTTTTATCATTCCAACCATAACAACGGTGTTGGGAACATCTACAGTGACAAAGTAGTGGTGGATTGGAATCCGACTGACGATGGCACAAAACTGCTTAAGCTAACGCTTTCGCATGCGATTGCTGAACGGCCGTTTCGCAACACTCAATATGCGAAACAGGTGAAAATCTATAGCCCGCGTTTGTCAGCCTTTCATGGGCATGAAGTAATTCAGAAAGCAGGAGTGCTACTCCCCGCGTCGTACTATGACAATCCAGACAAGCGTTATCCGGTTATTTACTCGGTTACAGGATTTGGCGGTATGCACGAGTCTGTTGAAGGATCAGAACCGGTGCCGGTTGAGCCTGGTGATGTTGAATTCATTCGGGTAATCCTTGATGGACAATGCAAATGGGGGCATCATACTTATGCTAATAGTGCCAAGAATGGGCCACGCGGTGACGCACTTGTACATGAGCTGATTCCTGAGATCGAACGCCGCTTCCGAACGGTGGCAGAATCGACAGCACGATTCTTAACCGGCCATTCCAGTGGTGGTTGGTCAAGCCTCTGGTTACAGGTGAATTACCCTGCACAGTTTGCCGGGACGTGGAGTACTGCACCGGATGTCGTGGACTTTCGGGATTATCAGGAAGTAAATCTGTATCATGACCCGCCACTTAGTCTATACACTAAGCCCAACGGTGATCGTAGAGGAATTGCCAGACGCGGTGATCAAGTGCTTATCTGGTATGACGACTTTGGCAAAATGGATGACTGTTTGGGACGAGGTGGTCAGCTCAGATCATTCGAAGCAGTTTTTAGTCCGTTGGATGACTTCGGGCAGCCAATCAAAATGTGGACGAGAGATTCGGGAACTGTCATTCCCCAGACGGTGAAGTACTGGATGGAATATGATATCAACCACTTGATTCAGCGGCGTTGGTCTAAAAATGAACAGCACTTAAAGGGCAAGATTCATGTCATTATGGGCACGCTGGATACTTTTTACCTTGAAGGTGCGTGTGAACAAATCAAAACGACGCTGGCAAAATTGGATCCAACGGCGGTTATCGACATGGTAGAAGGGGATCACAGCAGCTTTATGACTCGTGCCATGCGAGATCGCATTCGGTCCGAAATGAGTGCAGCGTACAGAAAGTTCCACGACTGATTAGTGACTAATTCGGCTTAGCGGTAATTGATAGCAAACCGTTTCCACCGAATTGCGAATAAGTAGCTGATTCTCAAACAGGCAGAGATTAGCCCAGCTCAAGTCTGACATAGCGTCAATTTCTAAGAGTTCCTGGAACCCACGTTCCTGAAGCTTTAGGAAATGCAGCGGTCCGTTTTCGTTTTGTACGATCAAGACGTCTGCAACCATCAGTATCTGGCCATGGCCGAATCGGCCTTTCTTCCAGTTGGATTCGCCCGTTTCAACATCGACGGATTGTAATACGCCGTCTGAAAGTCCGATGATTTCAGACCCCACAAGAACGACATTGGTGTACTTTGTCTTGAGCACTGTTGGGTTGGTCCAAACCTCGGTAGCCACAAAAGGGGTTTTTCCTTCTGCTGACCGAGTGATCTTAATTCGAGCCGCACCGTATCCATAACCTTTGGTTAATAAAATGTCAGTCTCGTTAATTGGAACCGGTTGAGAAGTGCTTGCCCTGGAATTGCTAAATCCGGTCCAATCGTTGTACTGCCAAAGCAGTGCTCCATCTTCGATGGCATGCCCTTCGACATTGTTTTCGGTGACGATCACGATTTGTCGTGTCCCATCAAGCGTTGCAACGATGGGTGAGGAGTAGCTTACCTGCCGATCTCCAGCACGCCACTTCTCTTTGCCCGTTTCTGAGTCAAAGGCGATCAATGAGTGGCTTGGTTTTCCGGGTTTTCCACCTAGTGGCACGATGATGAGATTATCAACGACAAGTGGTGAACTGCTACGTCCCCATGAGATCATGCTTGCATCCTCTTCCGCTGACGATCCGATGAGTGCGAGAAGATCGTGAGTCCAAATGACATTACCTGTTGAGACGTCGATGCAGTTTAGAATGCCAAATGCACCAAGCGTGTAAACCTTACCATTCTTTATGGTCGGTGTACTGCGAGGACCGATGCCGCCCAACACGGTCTCATGCCTGCCTGGATTTGTGATTGCCCAGATCGGTGCTCCGCTTTCAATGTCTACGGCTGTTGTTATTTCCTGGTTATCGCGTTGCTGCATGGTAATAGCGATTCCAGAAACTGATTTTGAGCCTTCCTGCTTGGCTTCAACGCTCACTGCGGAATATGCGGACCAACCCGCTCCAATGGGACGCCGCCATTGCTGCCTGATCGACTCCGGGGTAAGGGAATCTTCGTTCCATATAGCATCGGTGATGAGAGGCTGTCCTTTGGGTCCTAAGAACTTTGGAAAGTCAAAATGACCTGCGGTGGTGGAGATTGTGTCTTGAGCGAGAATCTCGTCATTAATGCTCGCAAGGCTTTGATCAGGAGCGGCAGCCCAGCGTAATCGAATTGTCGGAATCAGGAATCCATCAACCGCCGTAATCTTAAACATGCAAGCAACGATTACGAGGATAATGCAACTGGTGAGCCCAATTCGCTTTCGCGTCGCGATCGATAAATGGCTGCGAAACAACAACCACGCTAAATACAACGCAAATGTGAGGATTGCCACCATAGCCGAGAGCGCGTTGGTCATCGCCCCATCCATGGGCTCTGCGATCCGCAAAATCGTGATAATAATTGCCGACAGTATGAAGAGTTTCTTGCTACCAGTCGGGAGGATACTTGTTCCAACTGACACAGGTTCAGCGATTGGATCGGTTTCCGTTGTATTAGGTGAAGTCACTTCTGTCACAGTTGCCAGATCCTCTGGTATAGGTACGTGGAATTGATTCAACGTCCCTTGGCTTCATAGTGTGAAGAGCTCTGTGTAACATGAGACTTGAATCATGCACCTGAGGATACATGCTAATGAAGATCGCATCAATCAAGACACATAAACTACTTGGAGGCACCGTTGATGGTGGTTGGCCGGAAGGCCATGTCCCGGAGGACGATTTGCATACGATCGTTGAGGTGATTACCGATGATGGGTTGTCCGGTGTGGGCAGTGTGTTTACCTCTTCAGCATTGGTTGATGCTGGCATTAAGTTCTTGAGACCGGTTTGGGACGGTGCATCAGCCATTGAACCTGAACGATTGACCGAGGAAATGCGTCAAAGCAGTTTTTGGCAGGGACGCGGCGGTACCATCGAACATGTGATTTCAGGGTTGGATATTGCTTTGTGGGATCTCTTTGGAAAGGTCTGCGGACAACCGGTTTCACGGTTGCTCGGTGGGATTTATCGGGATCGAATTAAACCTTACGGTTCCATACTGTTTGATGAACCTGATGTTCTTGCTCAGCGGTTAAAGGACACAGTAGGCCGCGGATTTAAGGCGATTAAACTTGGCTGGCGCCCGTTTGGTCGCCGTGATCACAAGTTCGACGAACTGCTTGTACAAACAGCGCGTGAAACAGTTGGGGATGACATCACGCTGCTCGTAGATGCTGGTGGTAGCGAGCAGATGTGGCCACATGAATACAAGTGGGCACTGCGAACTGCTCAAATGCTGGCCGCATATGATATTGGCTGGTTTGAGGAGCCATTGAGGCCGGATGATATCGAAGGCTACATCAAGTTGTCAGAGCATGCTCCACTGCCAATAGCTGGTTGCGAAGTCTTGACCCGACGGCAGGCATTCATGCCGTGGATTGAGCGTCATGCTGTGGATATTATTCAGCCGGATGCCACAAAGTGCGGCGGATTATCCGAAGCCAGACGCATCGCGTGGATGGCATATGACCATCACGTTCGCTTTGTCAGTCATGGTTGGAATACCGCCATTGGTCTTGCGGCAGATTTACACTTGGCCGCAGCGCTTCCCAATGCACATTATGTTGAGTACCTGACACCGGCTGCCTATATCGAAGAATTGATTAGCGAGCCGTTTTCGCTTGATGACGAAGGTATGCTTACGATTCCGGAGACGCCGGGGCTGGGTATCGAACTGAATCGAGATGCATTGCAACGGTTTGCCGGCTAGTTTTGAGATGACCTTTTATAGGTCATTCACGGATTCTCTACCGACTGAATATAATAACGAGGTACTGGAGTAGACCGGATGGTCGCTTGGATCCATGATTCAAGAGGAAAGTCCGGGCTTCAAAGAGCACGATGGTCGGTAACGCCGACCGGCCGTAAGGTCAGGGCAAGTGCAACAGAAAGTAGACCGCCTGGCTTAGCCAGGTAAGGGTGAAACGGTGAGGTAAGAGCTCACCAGCAGCAAAGGTGACTTTGCTGGCTAGGTAAACCCCATTGGAAGCAAGGCCAAACAGAGAGCAACCGGTGTTCCGGCTCGGATCTGCTCGATCCGATATGACTCTCGGGTGGGCCGCGCGAGGTGACGAGCAATCGTCATCCTAGATAAATGGCCATCACTTGGTGCAATTCCTTTGTGCCAGGTACAAAACCCGGCTTACAGGTCTACTCCAGTGCTCTTTTGCCTATATCAGGCTGACGTCCCAGCAAAATTAGATCTAACGGATGAGTTCTTTGTCGATGCACTGAAGTAATTTGGCAATGCACAGCTTATTCATGCTTGTGTCCATTTTGGACGCTTCTTCGATGAGAGATGAATGAAGGCTCTCGGGTAACCGAACTGTGATCATCTTGGTTGCCTCCTTGCCTTCGACCATGCGTTTTTGTGGGCGGGCACGCAATTGTGCTACCATGTGCTGAATCTCAACATATTCAGGCGTTTTCTCAAATGCACGTTGCTGAGCTTGGCTTGGGAAGATCTTTGCAATTAATCCGTCCACCCCAAGGATTTCCCGGTAAAAGGTTTCCCAGTCCTGTGCCTGACGCTGCATCATCAACGCGCCACGTACTGCTTCGCGACGCTGTTGGTCGGTGATGGGTGATGCGGTAACGGGTTCCACCGGGTCATATACGCGCAGTGGAGCATGTCCACGACTGTCTTGTTGCCCGCGAAATACTAATTCTTTCGGATAAATACTCTGTTGACCCATTGTGACCCTCGTATTGCAATTGACTGCGTTTGAATCTCCGCAAGGCAATAATTCATGGCCGTCCAATCCATGAGTTTGCCGCGACGTCAATGCAATACTCCTTTAGAGTCAAGCGTTTCTCGTAAAGTGCTAGCACATAAGGACTTACGAGAATCTCTTTGATGTGCCAATAATCTAGGCAGCGGTGCACACGAATAGGGCAGCTAGCGTGTGCCTAAAAAGTAGGCAGGTGGGTTTGTCGCATATACTGACTGTCCAGTAGGTATAAAAAAATCGGAATTCACCAAAAAGACCGTATTTGCCAAATATGAGTACAAATGAGCGTTAAGCTTGTTTTGTTCAGCTATCTCTGCAGACTTGATGCATTTAATGGTGTGTGAGATGATCCAATACATGGATCTGTATTGATCTAACAGCTTTTGATTCCAAGACAACTCCCTCCTTACGAGCACATTCAATGACACAACTGACCAGACGAAGAGATTTCTTGACTCAATCCGGGGCAGCACTTGCCGGTTTGACGCTTTGTAATTCCGTGATAGAAGTTGCCAATGCAAAGAAACGCGAAAAGAAGAACCGCAAAGCGCCATTTAAGATCTCCATTGCTCAATGGTCTCTTCACAAGTCATTATTTGGTGGAAAGATGGACAACCTAGACTTTGGGAAGGTATCGGTCGAGGAATTCGGAATCAACGCCATTGAATATGTAAACCAATTCTTCAAAGACAAGGCGAAAGATCAGGCCTATCTCAAGGAGATGAAGACGCGAAACGATGATCTCGGGGTAGAAACACTATTAATCATGTGTGACGGCGAAGGTCAACTCGGTGATCCGGACGATGCAAAGCGGAATCAGGCAGTTGAAAATCACTTTAAGTGGGTTGAAGCGACTAAATATCTTGGCGGCCATAGTATTCGAGTGAACGCAGCATCGGCTGGAGAATACGAAGACCAGCGTAAGCTAGCTGCTGATGGACTACGCCGTCTAAGTGAATTTGCTGCGGATTTTGGTCTCAACGTAATAGTTGAAAACCACGGTGGCTTGTCGTCAAACGGCAAGTGGTTGTCCACGGTTATCAAAGATGTTGGATTGAAAAATTGCGGTACGCTGCCAGACTTTGGGAACTTTCACGACTACGACCGTTACCTTGGTGTCGAAGAATTGATGCCACACGCTAAGGCTGTAAGTGCCAAGAGCCATGATTTTGATGCCGACGGGAATGAAACCCGTACAGATTACTTCAAAATCATGAAGATCGTGCTTGATCACGGTTACAACGGCTATGTAGGTGTTGAGTATGAAGGAAGCAAGTTACCGGAGTTTGAAGGCATCATGGCAACAAAACGCTTGCTTGAGCGTGTTGCAGAACAGAGCTAGGGGCTCCTTGGATTGATGTCGATGAATGCCTCTGAGGCCGATGTAAATGGTGTAACTGAGTCCATCATGCGGCTGGTAAGCCGTCAGGTTTGGGTCGTTACGTCCGGTTCCACCATGGGACGTGGCGGTTTATTAGCAACCTGGGTGAATCAGGCATCGATTGACAGCGAGAATCCACTAATGCTGATTGGGATCGCCCCGAATCACCATACAAATGAGATCATTGATCATTCGGGTCGGTTTGCATTACATCTACTTTGTAAGACACAGATTGCCACAGCCTTTAACTTTGCAAACGGCAGCGGTCGCGACCGTGATAAGTTCGCATCAATATTATTAATGGACGGCCACGGCGAGCATCCGATTCTCCAGGAATGCCATAGTTGGCTCAAGTGTGACGTGACTTCGAGGTTGCTCACAGGAGATCGCAATTACTACTGGGGGCAGGTGACCGATGCCGGTCAGAATTCTTCGGAATCTCCATTACTTGATAGTGAATTCATTTCCGGGTGTGATCCAACGCAACTGAAAGTACTACGGGCTGATCGATTTGCAGACGTGGAACTACAGCGTCCGTTAAATGAGGCGTTTCAAGCTGACTTACCGGATTGGCTGCGTCCCTGATTCACAACGAATTTCGGATATCAAAGTGCGTACAATAGAAATGGAACAAGCTCAGCCGAAGGCATAAATAGTTTGGTTATTCGAACCGCACAAATCATAGGATAAAACAACTCAAATCGTGCAGGACCTGGAACGACAACAGAGCATCAACAACGAGCGCGCGGTTCTTGCACGTGTTGTTTTGCCGGATGATGAGAAAGACGATGATCCGCTTTCGGAAATCGCCGGGCTGGCTACCACAGCAGGTACGGAAATTGTCGGTGAACTCATACAACGCCGCCAGTCAATGGTCTCCGCTACGGCCATTGGTAAGGGCAAGGTTGATGAGTTAGCAATGTTGGTTGAGAATCATGCAGCAGATGTCGTGATTTTCGATAACGATTTAAATCCGGCGCAAATACGAAATCTGGAAAAGGCGTCGAAAGTAAAGGTCATCGACCGTACAGAGTTAATCCTGGACATTTTTGCGTCTAACGCCCGCACCATGGAAGCACGCTTGGCGGTTGAGTTGGCACAGTTGGAGTATTCTCTACCGCGTCTAAAACGGATGTGGACTCACTTATCCAGAATTAAAATGGGCGTGGGAATGCGAGGCCCTGGCGAAAAGCAGTTGGAAGTGGATAGGCGGCTCGTAGAAAAGAGAATCAGTGATTTAAAACGCGAGCTGGATGTGATATTGCGTCGCAAGGAACGGCAGGTAGCATCCAGACGTGACGTCATGACCGTATCGCTGGTTGGTTATACGAATGCAGGTAAGAGTACGTTGATGAATGCACTTACCGAGGCCGGTGTGCTGGCAGAAGACAAGTTGTTTGCCACACTTGATACCCGCACACGCCGCTGGCATCTACCCAACTGGGGCCCCATTCTGTTATCGGACACCGTAGGGTTCATTCGGAATCTACCTCACCGTCTTATTGCGAGTTTTAAAGCTACATTGGAAGAGGCACGTCAGGCAGACTTGCTATTACATGTTGCCGATGGATCCAACCCAGCAGTCTATCAGCAGATCAAAGCCGTCTACGAAGTCCTCAAAGAGATCGAGATCGAAGAAAAGGACATTGTTCTGGTAATAAACAAGACTGATCAAATCACAGAGCCAGGTGTGTTAGACCAGATTCTCAACAGGTATCCCAATGCTGTTCCGATCAGTGCGTATACTGCCGAAGGCTTTCCTGAGCTCGCGATGGCGGTCAGTGATGCATTAAGCCGTACATTTGAAGATCTGTTAATTAAAACCAGCGTCGCCAATGGCAGACTAATGGCATTTTTGGCAGATAAGGGCGAAGTGCTTTCCACGCGGTACGATGAGACAACGGTGACCATTCACTGTCGCTTGCCGAGTCGATATGTGGGAAGTATCAACCGGGACGAAGCGTCAGTTGAACCCTACAATAAGACGCCCACTTCACCAGATCTGACGGATTCATTCGGTGCACTGGGTGCTCCCGCTGTTGATCCTGCTAGCCCACAGTCACCGGAGTAATCCCCCGTGTCTAAACGATACATTTCTGGAAAGCGGGTTATTTGCACCGGTGCCTCGAGCGGAATTGGGGCTGCGCTGAGTCGGCAATTGGTAACGCAGGGCGCACATGTATTGATGGTGGCACGCCGCGAAGAGCGACTCAAGGAAGTTAGGGATTCCGTCCAGGGTGTTACTGGACAGGCCTTTGTACACGTAGCAGACGTTACCGATGCGGCGAGTCGGCAGAGTATTGCCGATTTCGTCTCTAACGAGTGGGGTGGTGCAGTCGATGTGCTTATTAATAATGCCGGAGTCGGAAGCATTGAAGTGTTTTCGGAGTCCGACGAAGCGACATTGCGACATGTAATGGAAGTGAATTTTTTTGCGGCTATGGAATTGTCACGCTTGTTACTGCCAAGTTTAAAACGTGGCACGCAAGCGGTAATCTGTAATGTTGGATCCGTGTTAGGACACTTTGCAGTGCCGCAGAAGAGCGAGTACGTTGCGAGTAAATTTGCACTCCACGGTATGACAGATGCACTAAGAATTGAATTGGCTTGTGACGGTATCGACGTTACGCTCGTTAGTCCAAGCACAACAGGTAGCGAGTTCTTCACAGCTGTATTAAACGGGGCGGAAGCATCGGATTCAAAACGACGCGGCATGAGGCCGGACGATGTTGCTCAGAAAATCATCACCGGAATCATCAAGGGAAAACGAGAAATTATTATGTCGACAGGTGGAAAGCTACTGGTGCTCGCTGATCGGATCCTGCCTGGGTTACTGAGCCATATACAAATGCGTCGTGAGGAGAAGCGTCGAGAGTGAGTGAATCGCTTTGGAGAACTGAATACGACTTTTCGACAAGACAAATCGAAGTCGATGGTCACAATATGCATCTGGTAGATCACGGCGACGGATCACCTGTGGTGTTCGTTCACGGGAATCCGACCTGGTCCTTCTATTACCGAAGACTGATTCGCATGCTTCCTGATGGATTGCGTGCCATCGCACCGGATCACATTGGCTGCGGTTTAAGCGAGAAGCCACAAGCCTATGAATACACGCTTAATTCACATGTCGAAAACTTGTGTGAGTTGATCGACTCCCTCCATTTAGAGAATGTGTCCTTTGTCGCACATGACTGGGGTGGCGCCATCGCGATGGGCTGTGCAGCGACGATGGCAGATCGCGTAAGGTCTATTTCCCTGTTTAATACGGCAGCTTTTCCACCTCCTTACTTTCCATTGAGAATCCGTGCGTGCAGGTTTCCAATCCTTGGCGCATTTGCAATGCGTGGCCTCAATCTGTTTTCACGGGCTGCGTTGTCGATGGCCATGAGCCGCACTAAATTAAGCAAGGCCGCCAGATTAGGGTTACTTGCTCCTTACAATAGTTGGCACAATCGTGTCGCAGTAAATGCATTTGTCCGAGATATACCCGCGAATGACCGTCATGCCACTTGGAATCGCCTGGCCCAAATAGAATCATCGTTGCCGGATTTTTGTGAGACCCCGGTGCAACTGGTTTGGGGAATGAAGGACTGGTGTTTCAATCAACAGTGTTTGCAACGCTTCATGGATGCATGGCCCCACGCCAGTGTATTGAAATTAAACGACGTCGGTCATTATGTTTGTGAAGACGCCACAGATAATGACTTGTCAGCAGTCATCGAATTCCTGTCCCAGCACGCAGTTCAACCAAGTCCCGCGGAGGCTCCAGATGAGTAGAGATGCTTCTGCACTGAGTATCGGTCAGCTGGTTACATTGGCTTGCACGCTTGAAGTATCTGCTCCCAAACCGGGAAACGTACATCGCAGTGCGGACTTTGAAGACCTTTGCTTTCAGGATTTCATCGATAGTGCGATCGCAATTGGTCCGGTATTCGACAAGGCATCATCCCTTTCTCTTGGTGAGCTTGTTTTGCAATCGATTCAGGCGACCCAACGTCTGGTTGCAACAAATACTAATCTGGGGCTGGTGCTACTGATGGCCCCGATTGCCAAAGCAGCATCCAGCGAAAATCTTTCGGATGGAATTTCTTTGGTACTAGAAAGCTTAACCGCTGATGATGCACACAAGGTCTATGAGGCCATCAACCTTGCCCAGTCATCGGCTCTTGGCACGGCCGATGACATGGATGTGTCTGCAGAACCGCCGACAGACCTCTTGTTGGCAATGCGACATGCTCAGGATCGGGATATGATCGCAAAACAATACGTGACAGGATTCACCGACCTGTTAACAAGAATTGTTCCGCGTTTAGAAACGGAACTATCCAATCACGATGAGTCTGAAGCGATTGTCAGAACACATGTTTGGTGTATGAGTACATTTCCAGATAGCCTGATTGCACGCAAACGCGGACTCGATGCGGCCGAAGCGTCGCGTACACTGGCGGAAGAAGCGGTGAATGTTTCGGACGAGAGTGAGTACTGGCGACTGGTAAGCGATTTGGACTTTTGGCTGCGATGTGATGGCCATGCGAGGAATCCCGGCACGACGGCTGATCTCGTTGGTGCGGCCTTATTGGTATCGCTTTTGGCTAGCCGCGGCTGACTGCAGCTTACTCATCATTTTCGGCCAGACGTCTTTTAATCTCTGCGAGTACTTCTAACGCTTGCATTGGTGTGAGGTTTTCCGGGTCGATCCCGCGAAGTTCTTCAAGTAGCGGATGTTCTTCGTAACCGAAGAGTGAAAGCTGTACAGAGGGTTCAAGTTTACCTGCCGGCGTCGTGCTTGCTGTATCTGTGTGAGTTGACTCCAGATGTGCAAGGATCTCTGATGCCCGCTCGTTGACCTTGCGTGGCACACCAGCAAGTTTCGCAACGTGGATTCCGTAGCTCTTATCCGCTGATCCTTCAACGATCTTGTGAAGGAATACCACATTGTCATCCCATTCGCGTACCGACACGTTTAAGTTCACCAGCCGTTCAAGGGTATTCTCCAACTCCGTGAGCTCATGGTAGTGAGTTGCGAAGAGAGTCCGACTTCCCAGCTTCTCGTGGATAAACTCTACGATAGCCCATGCGAGTGACACGCCATCATAGGTGCTAGTACCTCGTCCTATTTCATCTAGTATGATCAGGCTTCGCTTGGTTGACGTATTGAGAATCCGAGCAGTTTCTGTCATTTCGACCATAAACGTACTCTGACCTCGAGAGAGCTCATCGCTGGCGCCTACGCGAGCAAAAATCCTATCAGCGATCCCGATTCTGGCACTTTTTGCTGGTAAAAAGCTTCCCACTTGGGCCATAAGCGTAAGTAGTGCGACCTGACGAATGTAAGTGCTCTTTCCAGCCATGTTTGGTCCCGTTATCAGCAAGATATTCTTGCTATTCGGGTCGGCCATTGTGTCGTTAGGAATAAATGTTCCTTCCGGTTCGATAACATCCAGGACAGGATGGCGGCCTTCGATGATTTCCAGCGTCGGTTCTTCGACCACTTCAGGTCTGCAGTAGCTTCTGCGGTTCGCTAGCTCAGCGAGTGAACAGAGTACATCCAGTTTCGCTAGTTGTTGAGCCGTATGACGAATTGCATTTTGTGCTGCCGTGATTTGATCGCGGAGAAATGAGAATAGCTCGTACTCTAAGTCGTTTGCTTTTTGATCTGCGGACAGTACTTTTTCTTCGTACTCTTTGAGTTCCGGCGTTATATATCGTTCTGCATTCTTAAGTGTTTGCTTACGAATGAAGTCCTCTGGCACTTTATCTTTGTGTGCATTTGTGACCTCGATGTAATAACCGAATACTTTGTTGTAGCCGACCTTAAGTCCCGGTACATCGATACGTTCCGCCTGCTTTGACTGATATTCGGCAATCCACTGTTTGCCGCCGGTCGCCAACTCTCGCATTCGGTCGAGTTCTTCGTTGTAGCCTGTGCGAATGATCCCGCCATCTTTTAGGTGCAACGGGCAATCGTCGACAATCGCTGCTTCGAGTAACGCACATAGTTCGGATTGTGGATCGATATTTTCGGCCAGATCTGCCAATTCGACAGAAATTGGACGGCCGAGTTGTTCTGTGACCGAGGGGATCTGTTTCAGCGTCTTTCCGATATAGCTGAGATCACGCGGGCTGCATCGTCCTGTTGAGACTCGTGATAACAGCCGCTCCACATCGAAGATCTGTTTTAGCTGATCCCGGATGTTATCCCGCATGGTGCCGTCGGCAGTAAATTCTGCGACCGCATCCTGTCGATCGGCGATGGCCACGACATCTGTAAGTGGATTGGAAAGCCAATCTGAGAGTAGCCGCCCGCCCATCGATGTCACGGTTTGATCCATGATTCCCAACAACGATCCTTCACGTCGTCCGTCGCGAATCGTGCGCGTGATTTCAAGGCTTCGCCATGTGGCCTCATCAATTTCAAGCGTATGGCTTGAGCGGTATCTAATCAGCTGATGAATATGGTCGAGTGAGCCTTTTTGTGTTTCCAGCAGGTATTCCAGTAAAGCTCCTGCGGCACGGATTGCTGCTTCATCGTCATCTGCAAATCCAAAGCCATCGAGTGATTTTGTTCCGAATTGCTTTGTCAGTGTGGATTCGGCAGTATCGTAATTAAATGCCCATGCCGGTCGACGCGTGATCATGAATTGGTCGATTAGAAATTCCGGAATCGTATCGTCTTCTTCACCTACTAAGCACTCGGAAGGAGAGATGCGAGCGATTTGATCTACCAGCTGACCCCGTCGTATGACCGATGCGTAAAACGTACCTGTTGAAAGATCCGCCCATGCGATGCCTACCGGTTGATCGTCTGCAGATGCGATCAACGATGTTTTCGTTCTTGGTGGTCCCTTGAGAGAGATCACCGCCATCAGAAAATTACTCTCTTTGGGTTCTAGCAGAGAGTCATCCGTGACAGTGCCCGGGGTAACGATGCGCGTTACTTCACGCTGAACAAGGCCAGTAGCTTCTCGCGGATCCTGTACTTGTTCGCAAACGGCAACTCGAAAGCCGGATTGCACGAGCTTGCCTAAGTATCCGTCGAGCTGGTGATGCGGGAAGCCGGCCATCGGGATCGGATTTGTCTTTTTGTCTCGACTGGTCAGTGCTAAACCTAGCTGGCGGGCCGCCACTTTTGCATCGTCACGGAAGAGTTCATAGAAGTCTCCCATGCGAAAAAGAAGCAAAGCGTCGCCTACAGACTCCTTTGCCGCGTCGTACTGATCCATCATCGTTTGTTTGGCCATAGAACGGGAATTTTACCCCGTTTATTGGAAAAAGGCCATTAAGGGCATGTCAAACAACAAGAAACTCACCCAATCACAATCGTCATCGCTACGAATCTAAATCTAATTCGCAAATGCCCCACTGACCTTCATTTTCATCGACACCCACAATGAGCTTGTCTGGTGCGGCGGTCCCTTTCAATTCGAAGCGCCTTAGTAGCTCTTTTCCAATATGCCGGGCAAGCAATTCGGCTGTCGTGTTAGAAATAGGCAGAATGACGCAGTCATCTTTGGGAAACACCCATCGCCGATCTTCGAAGGTCACCAAAACTTCTTTGTCACGGGCATCTACCTTAATGGTCTCATGGCTGTCAGGCAGTAACACGTGATGATCAAGTTCGCTGGTGACTTCCTGTAAGGTGTCTCGTAGTGCAATGAAGTCAATCACGTACTGATTGTCATTGAGCGTGCCGTGCACTTCGGCAAAGACCCGGTAATTGTGACCGTGAATCCTCTCGCAGATGTTGTCACCGAAGGTGATAAAATGCGCTGCAGAGAAAATGAGCGACTCTTTTTCAAGTTTTACGTGATAGCGATCGACCATGGTTCTATGTGCGGTGAATACTTGCAGCGATACCTTCATATTAACTGCAAATTGAACCGTTGTTAGATGTCAACAGCTTAGATGTCACGACCTCTAACCTCTAATCGTAACTCTGGCTACGATGGAGTGGTACGAAGCCTCATTCACAGCAAGTAGATCAACAGGAAAAGATCATGAAGGCAATTGCGGTGCGACCAGGTGAGCCAGATAGCGCTCATATCGCAGATCTGGAGAAACCGACCGTTGAAAGTATTCCCGATGGAAAGGGCGTGTTGGTACGCGTTTTGAAAGTTGGGGTTGATGCTACCGATAAAGAGATCAACGAAGCGCTCTATGGAAATTCACCTCCGGGATATGACTTTCTCGTGCTCGGGCACGAGTCGTTTGGCATCGTCGAAGAGGTCGGCCCCAATGTCACAGACCTGAAGCCCGGAGACTACGTAACGGCGACCGTGCGCCGGCCGGGCGGATCCATTTACGACACAATTGGTACGTACGATATGACCAGTGAAGAGGTCTACTATGAGCGTGGCATCAATTTGCTTCACGGCTACCTGACGGAGTACTTCGTCGATCACCAAGACTACATTGTTAGAGTACCACCCGGTCTAAAGCACTTGCATGTATTGATGGAGCCGATGAGTATCGCGGCCAAAGCGGTCGAACAGGCATATGAAATACAGCGTCGTATGAAAGTGTGGCGACCGGAACGGGCATTCGTATTAGGTGCGGGTCAAATTGGTCTTCTCTCGACCCTGGTTTTGAAATCAAAGGGTCTGGATGTCTACACCTTGGCTCGATCCGCCAGAGGCACGCTGAATTCTCAGATCGTAGAAGGCCTGGGTGCTACCTACGTGAGTACATCAGAGAGGCCACTGGAACAGTTAGCGGAAGAGGTGGGGAAGGCTGACATTATCATCGAGGCCACCGGCTCAAGTGCAATTGCCTTTAATAGCATGAACGTCCTGGGGCATAATGGTGTGCTCGTTTGGACAAGTATCACCGGTGGAGATCGCAAAACAGAGGTCCCATCGGATAAAATCAACCTCGACTGGGTGCTTGGTAACAAGCTGTTGCTAGGTACAGTTAATGCCAATCGCACGCACTTTGAACAGGGTATCCGTGATCTGGCCTATGGAGAGGTGATGTACCCGGGACAAGTTGAGCGGATTTTGACAAACCCGGTAGACGGCCTGGAGAATTTTGCTGAGATGATTCGGTTACTTGTCGAGGAAAAGTCAGCATTAAAAGTCTGGGTAAACGTCGCAGACGAGTAGGTTCTGCTTCGTCAAAGAAAACGACTATAAACTGGACTGTTGAGGGGAAAGGGTGAAACTCGGTGGTTCGTAAACCGAAAGCTGGTGGTGGTTGGCAGGCAGTTCGCTATACCTTCAAGAAAGCTCGCGAAGCGGGTGGATTGCGGCGTATGTGGAAAGCGATGCGCAGCCGAAATGCATGTAAGACCTGTGCTGTAGGCATGGGTGGCCAACGGGGTGGGATGGTTAATGAGTCCGGCCACTTTCCTGAAGTCTGCAAGAAGTCCTTACAAGCCATGGCCGCAGATATGCAAGGTGCTGTGCCAGATAGTTTCTTTGAGACGTACTCAATTTCACAGTTAAGGAAATTCACACCCTATCAGCTAGAACACGCTGGGCGACTAACCCAACCATTAGTTTCTGCAAAGGGCGAAGATTACTATCGAGTCGTTTCGTGGACTGAAGCACTCGAGCTTGTATCGCGCCGACTGTTGCAGATATCAGCGGATGAGTCCTTCTTCTATTTCAGTGGCAGGAGCAGCAACGAAGCGGGATTCCTTCTTCAGTTGTTTGCAAGGCTCTACGGGACCAACAACGTCAATAACTGCAGTTACTATTGCCATCAGGCCAGCGGCGTTGGGCTTACATCGGCAGTAGGTAGTGGCACGGCAACTGTCGTTCTGGAAGACGTGGAGCATGCTGATCTGGTATTTGTCATTGGTGGTAACCCGCCAAGCAATCACCCCCGGTTGATGACGTCATTGATGCGAGTAAAACGATCAGGCGGCAAGGTCATTGCTGTGAATCCTGTAATCGAAACCGGTTTAGTACGATTTAAGATTCCAAGTAACGTACGCAGCATGTTGTTTGGGACGACGATTGCAGACATGTACGTTCAGCCTCATATTGGCGGTGATCTTGCCATGCTCACTGGGATTGCAAAGCATGTCGATGAGATTGGCATGCAGGATGAGTCGTTCTTGACTGAATCTTGTGATGGCTACCAAGAGTGGATTTCGCATGTTCGCGGGATTTCATGGAATGAGATCGTTCAAAAGAGTTGTCTTGAAAAGTCTGAAATTGTTGAAATGGCGGAAGCCTATTCGAGAGCAGAAAACGTTATTTTCTGTTGGACGATGGGGATTACGCATCATCAGCACGGAGTGGAAAACGTACAGGCCATCGCGAATCTTGCGATGATGCGAGGCATGCTTGGAAAACCTCACGCCGGTTTGCTACCGATCCGTGGTCACTCGAATGTTCAGGGAATCGGTTCGGTTGGCGTGACCCCGAAGCTGAAGGATGCTATTTTCAGCGCACTGGAAAACGAACTCAATGTTTCGCTACCAACCTCAGTTGGTAAAGACACGCTAGCGTGTATGGAAGCTGCACACGAAGGGTTGCTGAAGTTTGGTTTCTGTCTTGGTGGAAACCTGTATGGATCCAACCCGGATTCTGTGTTCGCTGCGGAAAGTTTGTCGCGGCTGGAATCACTCGTTTATCTGAGCACGACGCTCAATACAGGGCATGCACATGCAGTCGCGGACGAAACGATTATCCTACCCGTGTTGGCAAGGGACGAAGAGCCGGAACCAACCACTCAGGAATCCATGTTTAATTTCGTTAGATTGAGTGACGGCGGTCCTGCAAGGCACGAAGGTCCTCGGCGGGAAGTGGACGTAATTACTGACATTGCGCACGAAGTGCTCGGAGACTCGACTCCCATCGACTGGCAGGAAATGAAGAACTGCAGTACGGTGCGATCGGCGATTGCCCGAGTCATCCCTGGTTGGGACAAGATTAAAGATATCGATCAAACAAAAGAAGAATTTCAAATTGGTGGCCGTACATTCCATAAACCGGAATTCAATACGCCAACTGGCAATGCACAATTGCACAAGCATGACTTGCCACCATTAAAAGGTGGTGAAGGTGAGTTGCGACTGATGACAGTTCGCAGTGAGGGTCAATTCAATACGGTTGTCTATGAAGAGGAAGATATTTATCGGGGACAAGACCGTCGCGATGTGGTGTTGATCCATCCGGAAGATGTTGCAAATCTCGGCTTGCAAAATGACCAGCAGGTTGTGATATCTAGTGACACGGGTGAGATTACAGGATTTCGAGTGAGAGCCTACGAAGATATCCGTGCCGGTAATGCCTTGATGTATTATCCGGAAGCGAATGTACTTGTGTCCCGCCGTGCAGACCCAAGTAGCAAAACTCCGGCCTTTAAAGGCGAAGTGATTCGGATTTCACCTGAAGAGTGAATGGGCAAATGGAAAAGAAGACTGCAACCTCTGAGAAGTCTGATGTCAGGACAACGACGGATGGTTTGTTTAGGGTTTCAAGCGCCGCGGCAATTTTTACCGGCGCGTTGCTTCTGTTTCTAGTGCAACCAATCATGAGCAAGATGATTTTGCCATGGTTTGGTGGGGCGCCAAATGTCTGGACCACCTGTATGCTGTTTTTTCAAACGGTGCTTGTGCTGGGCTACCTGTACGCACACATTCTTGCAACACGCCTTAGTCCCAAAAGCCAGTTTGGATTGCATTGTTTGTTGCTGTTTGTTTCAGTATTGAGTCTTCCCATACTCGTAAATGAGTCCTGGAAACCAGAGGGCGGTGAAGATCCGGTACTGCAGATCCTTATGCTCCTTTCGGCTACGGTAGGTCTACCGTATTTCCTGCTTTCATCCACCGGTCCGTTAGTTCAGTCCTGGTTCGCTGCTCGGCTCCCCGGGCAGTCACCGTACAGGCTCTATGCGTTGAGTAATGTGGGTTCCATGCTTGCCTTGATTTCATTTCCATTTCTCGTTGAGGTATTGCTTGATTCAAACGGTCAAAGCTGGATGTGGACGCTAATCTATGGCTTTTACTCTGCCGTGATTTTGTTCGTTGGGTGGCAGTATAAAAACGTGAACGGCACCATATTGTCTGAAAATAAGGCAGAGTCCGAAGGACAGTCGATAAGTCGAATGCACGTAACTGGATGGTTCTTGTTCCCAGCCATGGCATCTGTGATGTTTCTGGCAATCACGAATTACCTGTGTCAGGACGTCGCCGTCATTCCCTTCCTCTGGATATCGCCGCTAGCGATTTACCTACTTAGTTTCATCCTCTGTTTTGATCATCCTCGATGGTATAACCGCCGCTTTTTTGCATCGTTGTCGGTGCTTGGAATCACCTATATCAGCTTGCTCTATTATCGCGATATCGCTGATATCTTTCTGTTTAACCCGATCGGATTAGAGAACCTGCTCACCGACTTATACGACAACATGTTATTGCGATTTGTCGTAGCACTCGGAGTATTATTTAGCATCTGTATGATGTGCCACGGTGAGCTGACTCGCTGCAAGCCTGAAGCTGGTAGACTCACACAGTTTTATTTGTCGATCTCGGTAGGTGGTGCACTTGGTGGTTTGTTTGTATCCGTCGTCTGTCCACTCGTGTTTACAGGCTATGTTGAATACCACCTTGGTTTGGTAGCAGCATTTCTGATAGCAGCGGTGATTCTAATTAGGGAAGTAATTGGGAAAGGAAACCTAAAGCAGGCATGCATAACGCTTGTAGTGGGCTTAGCAGCCGGTCTTAATGGTGGAGCTCAATGGGATATTTTACAGGTGGACCGCATCGCAGCATCACGGAATTTCTATGGCACCCTGCGCGTTGTTCAGAAGGACGAAGTGGGTGGGATGCCCGCACAACGCCGACTCGTGCATGGCAGGATAATACACGGTGTACAACTTGCCGATACAGGACAGCATGGTACACCAACCTCTTATTACAACGCGGAGTCCGGTGTCGCCACGACTCTTAAACTAATGCACGAGCGGGAGGCTATTCACGTTGGCGTTGTTGGGCTTGGGGTAGGCACGTTAGCAACATATGGTCGCGAGGACGATCAGTACACGTTTTTTGAAATTAACCCAGCTGTTGTAGATTATGCGAATGAGCACTTTACCTTCCTGTCCAAAACCAAGGCTCAGGTAAATACCATCGTTGCTGACGGCAGGCTGGGGCTGGAATCGCTAGATGAAGAGGTCTTTGACTTACTGGTGATTGATGCCTTTAGTAGTGATTCGATTCCTGCTCACTTACTGACGGTTGAGGCGATGGAAATATACCAGCGAGTCGCTAAAGATGACGGTTTGATCGCACTGCATTTAAGCAATAATCACTTGAACCTGTTACCGGTGGTGGTAAATGCGGCGGATCATCTAAGGTTGGCTGTCAGGGCATTCAAGACACCGGGTAATCCGGAAGTGGCAGCAGATAATGCTCTTTGGGTGGTCGTCGGCGAAGATCAGAATATGATGCAACAGCTACGCACCATGGGCGGTGGTGGCTATACACCGTCTGTACAGGATGCCAAACATGTCCCGCTATGGACTGACAAGTACAGTAGCTTATGGCATGTGCTCGGTGAATAACGGTGGGATGCTCGCCAAGTACTACGCAGTCGAACTCGCTGAGTCTATCACCGACTATCCCACGCAACGAACGCTTGATTCTATAAATCTAGCTTTTCAACTAAAATGAACACATGCACAGAGTCACAAAGTCAAATTCGAGCCGGCGGCAGTTTCTTCGTGGTGCCGGAATTGCGTTATCACTCCCATTTTTTGAGAGCTTCACAGTTGCAAATCCCGCTGCTGAAAAATCGCCTCGTCGCTTAGTATGTGTTGGTAACCACTTGGGATTCTTTCCCGGAAACTTCTTCCCGAATGAATCCGGAAATGACTACGTGCCAACTTCGCCACTCAAACCTCTTGAAGACCATAGAGATGATTTCACAGTGTTTTCGCACCTGGATCATGGCTTAAATGGTGGGCATAGGGCAGTTCAGGGCTTTCTTACGAGTATCAAGAAAGAAGAAGCTGCAGGATTTCCTACCAAGAATATCTCGCTCGACCAAGCTGCTGCGGAGCATGTAGGTAGCTCCACACGATTCCCCTCGATCAATACCGGGATTACCGGCGGCACCGATATGTGTTGGACCCGTTCCGGCGTGCATGTGCAGCCAGTCAATAATCCAGCTAGTTTGTTTAAAGGACTCTTTGTCAATTCTTCGCCAATCGAATTAGAGAAGCAACGTGGGCGACTGAAGCACCGAGCTAGTGTGCTCGATGCTTTGCGAGACTCCGCCAGTGCGCTCAGTCTTACGCTTAGCGTTGCAGACCGGGACAAACTGGATCAATACCTGACATCCGTCCGCGATGTCGAACGGCGATTACAGATGTCCAATGAGTGGCTCGCTCGTCCGAAACCAAGGTCGCCAGTTGCGGAGGTGCTCGACGAAGAACGGCAACATATCGATGAGGTAGCTCTGTTCTATGACCTGATGGCATTAGCTTTGCAAACAGATTCAACACGCGTTGCAACGTTGGAAACCGGGTTGGGATTTCGGACAACCGAATTGGATTTAGGCAGTTACCATCAAATTTCGCATCATGGAAAGTCTGATGATCGAATTGGCCAACTCCAAATAGTAGAGGCATTCCTGACCTCCAAACTGAGCGACTTTATCTCGCGGTTGAAGGAAGCGGGGATTTTCGACCAGACACTTGTTGTTTTCGGAAGCGGTATGAGTGACGCGTCAACGCACAGTAACCGCAACCTACCTGTGCTCATTGCAGGAGGCGGACTGGAGCATCAAGGCCATGTGATTTGTCCAGATGAAGACCATAAACGCATTCCATTAGCAAACCTGTGGCTTTCCGTATTACAGTGGTTCGGTTCCGATGTAAGTCGGTTTGGCAGAAGCACTGGAACGTTTTCCCCAATGGAAATCTGATGAGTTTAAGACGTCAGCACATACATCAACAACCGGGCTTGTTCGGGCTTGCGGTTATCTTTGTATTTGGACTCATTGCGCCAATCTGTCATGCGGAGGAAGCTACCACTCAATTCCTGAAAGCATATTGCATTCGGTGTCATGGTGCCAAAACACAAAAAGCAGATCGTCGATTCGATACGCTGCCCAATAAGATTGTGACGCTTGATGATCTGGAACGTTATCAGGAAATCGTCGATCAATTAAATCTCGAAAATATGCCACCGGATGGAGAGCCTCGTCCAGCAGTAACTAAACGCCTTAAGATCATTAGAAGCCTAACGAGCAAAATTAATACCGCTCAGCGTGACTTGCAAGCATCTGGCGGCCACAGTCCGTTACGTCGGCTGAATTCATGGGAATATCGACAAACCATTGGCGATCTGCTCGGTCTGAATGTGGATTTTTGGAATCCGGCGGAAGACTTTCCGGCAGAGGTTATCGTTGATGGATTTGATAACAACGGAGAGGCGCTGGTTACATCCGGTGTGCTGATGGATCATTACATGGGGGCAGCGGAAGAAGCTGTACGACGTGCCACACAATTTGGTATCCGCCCGACCTCGCAGCAATATGTACAGAAGTCTCCTTTTTACTTTAGTGGCAAGCAGGCCAACGACCTTCCCAAGCTATTTCAGGTAGATCGCTTCCGTTTTATTCCTGAAACACCGTACACCGATCTCTATGGAAGACATTATCGAGGTGGTCATATAGGTTTCTTACCGTTGTTTCAAAAGGGCGGTGTCCCCAGAAACGGCATCTATACGATACGGGTTCGTGCTGCAGCGATTACCCGCACGCATGACTACGGCAAAGCGCTCGGTGACTTTCGAAATGGCGATCCACTGGTGCTGGAAGTTGCTGCTGTAGATCGACGCTGGAGATTTGAAAGCACTGGAAATTTCTCCATGATGGTGTCGTTTGCCCGTGTCGAGTTAAACAACGACGAGCCTCAATGGTTTCAGTGGGATGTCTACATGGAAAAAGGGTTCGAACCGGAAGTCCGCTTTCGTAACGGTCCATTGTCTGCAAAACGAATGGTGCGAGTGCTGACGACTGATGCTGCTGACAAGCCGGAATTCAAGCCATTTGTAGGAATGAAGGGCGGAACAGAGAAGGCACACGGCGTGCTAAAAGCGTATCAAGGACCACGGTTACGGATTTGGGAAATTGGTGTTGAAGGTCCACACGTTGAATCCTGGCCGACTGCTGGTCATCAGGCAATGTACGGTAAATTGTCGCTTGAGCATCTGAATGATGAAACGATTCGACAGAGACTCGAAGCCTTTGCA
>JAKUOW010000046.1 GCA_022451045.1 Pirellulales bacterium
GAATGCCAAATCGCCTAGCTGATCAATCTAGCCCTTACCTGCTTCAACACCAAGACAATCCGGTTGATTGGTACCCGTGGAACGATGAGGCCTTAAGCCGGGCGCGAGAGGAAAATAAACCCATTTTCCTTTCCATCGGTTATTCCGCCTGCCACTGGTGTCACGTGATGGAGCACGAGAGTTTTGAGGACACCAGAATCGCAGAGTTGCTCAACGATCGTTTCATTAATATCAAAGTCGATCGTGAAGAACGTCCTGATCTGGACCAGATCTACATGAATTCCGTTCAAGCGATGACTGGGCACGGCGGCTGGCCGATGTCTGTATTCCTAACACCCGATGGCCAACCTTTCTTTGCTGGCACTTACTTTCCGCCATCACCGCGAATGAACATGCCGTCATTTGAACAAGTGATTATGGGCGTTGATAACGCCTGGCAGAATCGGCAGGACAAGGCGTTGGAACAGGCCGCTGAAATCTGTGAACACTTAGGAAGAGCTTCCCAAACTCCGCCAAGTCACGATGAGGTGCCGTTATCGCTGGATCTAATTGACGATGCGGTACGTGGGATCATGGCATCGGTTGACCGGCAGTGTGGTGGCTTTGGCACGGCACCAAAATTCCCACACGCGATGACACTCAGGCTGATGCTAAACACGTGGGCAAGAACGAATGAGGCGGATCTACTCGAGCAAATTGAGTTTTGTCTAACGAATATGGCTGCCGGTGGAATCTATGACCACATCGGTGGTGGATTCGCTCGGTACACAGTAGACCGGCGATGGCTTGTTCCACACTTTGAAAAGATGCTCTACGACAATGCCCTGCTCACCGGAATCTATCTGGACGCGTTTCTGGCAACTGGAAACCCGGTCTATCGAAAAGTAGTGGTCGGGACAATTGATTATATCATTCGGGATATGACTAACGCCGATGGTGGCTTTTACAGTAGTGAAGATGCCGACAGTGAAGGCGAAGAAGGCAAGTTCTACGTTTGGACAGTTGATGAAATAAAGAGTGCTCTGGGAGATGAGAATGCTGAGTTATTCTGTGCAGCATATGACATCACAGAGAAAGGTAATTTCGAAGGCAAAAATATCCCCAACCTACTCAATGGACTTCAGGTTGCTCTGGAGCTAGCTGATGGCAATGCTGAACTATTACGTGATCGACTCGAGGCTAGTCGGGATACGTTGTTTGAAGTTAGAAAGGAACGAATTCATCCGGGTAAGGACGATAAGATTCTCGCCAACTGGAATGGCCTCATGATTGATGCCATGGCACGTGCAGGGCTAGCACTTGATCGAACTGATTATGTCGACACCGCTATCAAGGCTGCACAATTCCTACTAGATAACCTGATGAAGGACGACCGTTTACTGCACAGTTATCGTCTGGGTGTATCTCAGTTTAATGGGTATCTGGATGACTATGCCTGCCTGGCCAATTCACTTGTAACACTTTACGAGGTAACCGCCGACTCCCAGTGGCTGAAACAGGCTCTGGCTCTTTGTCAACAGATTGTTGAACACTTCCATGACGACCAGCTCGGTGGATTTTTCTACACGTCTGACGATCATGAATCGCTGATTTTTAGAAACAAAGATGCACATGACTCTAGTGTGCCAAGCGGCACAAGCATGGCGACTACCGTCTTACTGCGTCTCGGGATCCTTACCGGTAATCAAGAGTGGATTACGATTGCGGAACAATCGATTCAAAACTCCGTGGAGTCGCTAATGAAAGCGCCGTTGGGATTTGGACAAATGCTTTTGGCTTTAGATTTTGCAGTAACCGAATCGATACAACTGGCGATGGTAGCTGCCGACAAAGCAACGGCCTTATCCGCCATAGCTCCATATTTCAAGCGGTTCATTCCAACGCGTGTTATTGGTTATAAGGTATCTGAATCCATCGAACCGTCTCTCGAACAATTGTTTGAAGGTCGTGATTCAAATGGAATTGAGGCTACACTGTTCGTTTGCAATGGATTTACTTGCCAAGAACCATGGCAAGGAATTGGTAGAATCCACAAATCCTGCGATACAATAGGACGTGGATTTTCTGGTAACAAGTAGCACTGGTGGCGGATAACCACTGCAAACTTGAAATCGGCTGGCTTTAGGGTCCCTACGAGAAATGTGGATACGCAAGCGACTTGATCTTGGGTGGAGTGATCTTCACCACGCCATGTGGTATTGCGGGCTTCCCTGTGCGCACGCGGAGCAATCCGTTGCGAATTCATGGTCGCCCAATAGCAATTCTCTCGTGTGCCTCTCTGTCCGCACCGGATTTGATCTGCTGTTTCAGGCGCTCAATTTACCAGCCGGATCGGAAGTGCTCGTAAGCGCATTGACTATAGACGGGATGCTACGTGTCATCGAAGAACATGATTTGGTCGCTGTTCCTGTGGATCTGGATCCCGAAACGATGGCACCGACGGTCGATACGATTTCAAAAGCCGTGTCTGAAAAATCGCGCGTGCTGGTTGTAGCTCACCTGTTCGGAGCCCATGTCGATCTGAGTGCGATTCAAAAAATTGCTCAGGACCGTGAGTTACTACTGGTTGAGGATTGTGCTCAGGCCTTTGAAGGAACTCCGAAAGAGGAAGTTAACGGATCCGACGTCGTCATGTACAGTTTTGGTCCTATTAAGACAGCCACGGCGCTTGGTGGAGCTATTCTCGACATTAACGATGACGAATTACTACACAAGATGAAACAGATTGAGCAAAGTTATCCAACGCAATCACGATGGTTTTTCATGCGTCGAGTGATGAAATACGCGATGCTCAAAAGCATCAGTTACAAGTTGCCATTTTCAACACTTGTTTCGGTGCTCAAGGTGCTCGGCAAAGACTATGACAAGTGGATCAAAGGTGCGGTGCGGGGATTCAAAGGAAAGAAACTCTTTCGTCAACTACGCCAACGACCCTCTCGACCGCTACTGTCATTGTTGAATCACCGAATACAAAAATTCGACCAGCACCACATGGAACCACAACGCGACAAGGGCGACTGGTTGTGCAGTCAGATTAATTCCGATAATTACATTCCAGGAACAGACTCATTATCGCACAATTACTGGACGTTTCCCGTAGTTGTGCCGGATCCGGAGACAGCGATCAAGAAATTACGGAAGCATGGATTTGACGCAGGCCAGCGAGGAAGTATGGTCGTAGTGCCAACACCGGAAGACCGTCCGGAACTCAATCCAACACATGCAGAGCAACTGATTAATAAGATTGTTTTCATTCCTCTTTATCCGGCACTGCCAAAATCAGCTCTGCAGAAGATGGCCGATGTCGTCAATAATGGCCACGCGGAATAATCATGCCACAAGAACAACCAGCGACCAGCGACTCCACTACCACACTATCTGATCTAAAGACGTTGATACAAGATTTCGTGGATCAGCGTGATTGGAATCAATTTCACTCACCTAAAAATCTCAGCATGTCTATGGCGATTGAAGCTGCTGAGCTCATGGAACACTTCCAATGGATCAGCATGGATGAGTCGCGTGAGACACCAGATAACCCGGAGAAGTTACACGACGTGGGCGAAGAAATTGCTGACGTGATTTGCTATGCGATTGCGCTATGTAATCAGCTCGAATTGGATATTGCCACTGTTGTGATGAACAAGATGAAAAAAAATATGGCGAAATATCCCGCTGAAGAATTCACCGGACGCTATGGTCACAAGCATCGAACGTAATTGCCACGGCAACCGAATCAGCGCTACTGTTTTGTGCAAACAACGATCCAGCCATTTGCCCGTACGGTTGGCAATAGCCACGGCCATTGAAGCTTATCTGCCCGCGAGCGGCTTAGACAAATACGCCGGCTTATCTTGAATCCCGCACGCCTCAGAAGCCCTTTAAGTTCTCGCCACTGGAATGCGTGGTGAAACATGTTTGGAATACCGCGATATGTAAACACGCGGTCACCAATCTCTGCATGTTTTTGAAACACTCCCTTGAGAATATTTCCGAGCACCCAGCGTACACCTTTTCGATCTCTCAAACTGTACCAGTAGTTATGAACATGAAGTATTAGCTTGCCACTCGGTTTGAGAATCCTGAAAATATGATCCACGGCTGCGCTGCGGTTTGACCGCCCATGGATCATTCCAAGTGTCGCAAACATGCATATCGCATGATCCACACTGCCTGTGGCGATTCCATCGAGCGAGACGAGATTAGAGCAAATTGGAATTACAAGGTCGGAAATATCGTCCGTCTTCTGGCAAACCGTGTCAAGCATTCCATGTGACAAGTCAATGGCCAACACATGGCTACCTCGATCGGCAAGCATTGTCACCATGCGACCGCTACCACAACCTAAATCCGCGACGATGGATTCACTGCCTATTTCATTCAAAAGTACATCTGAAACAACCTGCCTATCGAATCCTAGAAGCTCTGTGTGTTCAAAGAACTCGTCGTAGGAATCCGCAATTTCATCGGATTGGGTATAGTGCCAAAGGGCTCGCGGCACACCAGCAGGTAATTTCCAATCTGGTCGATTCATAGAACTTGCAGGGTTATCGGTCAGTCATCCGAGGAATTCCCCTCGGCTCGATATGCATCGTGTGCTGCTGTGTATACATCCTGCAGTGGAATATCGTTGGCATCGGATATTTCCCGGCATGATTCGTATTCGGGTGAAAACTTCACAAGTCCATCACCTAACGTCGCAAGCTTTCCCTGAATCTCACCCCATTGAGTTTGTACTGATGTTGCACTGCGCTGCATTACGTGACGGCTCGCAGCCCAGCGTCTAATTCCCAGAGTGGATGTCTCACGGAAAATAATGCGTTCCAGTTTTGCTATGTCCGCTGCATAACACAACACATGCAAGGTCACTCCGGGACGATTCTTCTTCATTTGTATCGCGGTGGTGTAGACATCCAAGGCTCCAGCCTTTCCAAGCTTTTCCGTGCAATGCCCGAGAACTTCGCCCGTTGTGTCGTCCAGATTTGTTTCCAACACCCAGATTTGATCGGAAACGATATTTTCATCTGCTTCACCGATGAGAAGCCTGAGTACATTTGCCTGAGATTGGAAATCCATATCTCCGGAACCGTAGCCGATCGTTTCGATTTGCATTTCCGGCAGGTTGCCGAATTGGTCAACAATCGTGGAGACGATTGCAGCACCAGTTGGAGTCGTCAGCTCCTTGTCGACATTACTCGCAGCCAGCGGAATCCCCTTTAGTAATTCTGCCGTAGCCGGGGCCGGGATGCTAACTCTGCCATGTGCGATTTCAATAAATCCGTGACCTGTGGGAATAGGCGAACACTCAATACGGTCCACGCCGAGCAAGTCCCATCCAATGGCGCTACCAACGATGTCTGCGATTGAGTCGACAGCACCTACTTCGTGAAAATGCACTTTGCGGATGGTGGTACCGTGAACATGCGCCTCTGATTCGCCGAGGGATGTGAATATTCGTTTGGCCAGATCCTTTTGGGAATCAGTCAGGATACTGCCATCGATCATGTCGGTGATGTGATGCAGATGGCGATGAGCGTGCTCAGGTTCATGTTCAACAGATACCTTTGTCGCACGAAAGCCCTTACGTTTGACTTCTTCTGCTACCAGTTTGCAGCTGGGCAGCCCAAGTGAGTCGATACCTGCCTGAATCTGAGCAAGGTCAACACCGGCATCTACCAGTGCTCCGAGAGTCATATCGCCGCTGATGCCGCTCATACAATCGAGATACGCGATCTTCATTTTGAATTACCTTTTTCAGTCACATCTGGAATGACTATTTCCAATACTGTTCTCAGCGTTAGTTTTCTTATCGATTCTGTTGTTAGATTAAATATAAGCACGTGCAATTAAAGGTGGCTAGTAGTCGCACAGCCGGAAGAGGGGAGTAATGAGCTAGAAAATCAGTATGAATTATTCAAGACAGAATTGTAGATCATGCCAAATTCGACTTATTGTCGGTGTTTGAATACGAATCTATAATGACTGCTTCTAACGGTTCACATGGAGTGAAACAACCTATTGGATTCTCAGGAATCCTATGCTTGGAAGCACGCAACCGCTGTATGTGTAAGAGATCAATGCTGATCTGAAACACGCAACGAAATGAGACTCCGGTTTTTCCAATTACCGGCAAAAATACTCAGCGGTCAGCAATCAGACAATTAGCGAAGTGGAATATTGAAGGAGAATGAAAGTTGGCAATTCGTGTAGCAATTAATGGTTTTGGACGTATTGGTCGTATCACGTTTCGTAATCTCGCCCGCCGATCAGACGAGTTTGAAGTAGTCGCAATTAACGACCTGACAGATAATCGCACGCTCGCAACGCTGTTGAAATACGACAGTATTCACGGCCGATTCCCTGGCGATGTGAGCTACGACGATGAAAACCTCATCGTAAACGGGAAGAACATCAAGGCCTTAGCAGTACGTGATCCTAACGAGCTGCCTTGGGGCGATCTCGGTATCGACGTCGTCATAGAAAGTACCGGTATCTTCACCGCACGATCAACCGATGACCGTGCTGGTTACGACAGTCACATTAATGCTGGTGCTAAGAAAGTTATCCTCAGCGCACCTGCAAAAGATGGTGCTGACCTGACTGTTGTCATGGGTGTAAATCATGATCAGCTAACAAGTGACATGAAGTGTATTTCTAACGCCAGTTGCACAACGAACTGTCTGGCCCCTGTTGCTAAAGTGCTGCACGAAACATTTGGTATTGAGTCCGGTTTAATGACAACCGTGCACGCATACACCAATGATCAGCGTACACAGGATATGCCTCATAGCGATTTGTATCGTGCGCGTGCTGCTGCTCAAAATATTATCCCAACAAGTACCGGTGCGGCAAAAGCTGTTGGACTGGTTATTCCGGAACTCAACGGACGCCTAACTGGTATCGCAATGCGAGTTCCTGTTCCTACTGGTAGTGTTGTCGACCTGACAGTAAACCTCGGTCGCAACACCACTGCGGAAGAAATTAACGCTGCGATCAAGGCTGCCGCAGAAGGGCCTCTTAAAGGTATCCTCTGCTATACAGAAGATCCGCTGGTATCTACGGATATCATTGGTGATCCTCACAGCTCCATCTTTGCTTCGGACTTCACGCAAGTACTCGGCGATGAAGGAAACATGGTGAAGGTTGTTAGTTGGTATGACAACGAATCCGGTTACAGTAATCGCACAGCAGACCTCGTATCACTGGTTGGTAACATGTAAACCGATTGAACGACACTTCGATAGAAGTGAATTCATAAATCAAGGCGGAGCCCAGAATATAAACTGGGCTCCGCTTTTTTTGTGAGAATCGTCAACACATGGAAACGGTTGCTTGTCATCGGCTCACAAACGTGTTATTCGTGATGCAAGATAATTAGTACCCCTCATACCCGAGACTCATTGAAGCAGCAAGATATGTATTTTGACGAAGTAAACGGACCTACACCAAATCTCGATGAAGTAAAAGCTATATACAACGAGGTTGAACAAACCATCAATTCATCTAATGACGTAGATGAGATGATCGAGTCCCTAAAAAAATGGAATCGGCTTCGCTGTGAGATCGGCACCTGGCGAAGTCTGGTAGACCTTAAAAATTGTCAGGATACGACGAATGAAGAATATAAAGCCGCTAAGGATGAAAGCGATGAATTGATGCCGACGCTCACAGAGTTTCGCATTAATTTAATCAAGCAGCTCGTGAACCACCCCATGCGGCCTGAATTGGAAGCACGTATCAAACCACAGGCATTTAAACTCTGGGAATCTGAAATACCGACGTTTGATCCTCAAATCAAACAAGATCTCATTGACGAACAGAAACTCAAAAACCGCTATAACGACTTAACTGCGGCAGCCAAGATTGAATTCGATGGCCAATCCCAAAACCTATCGAGCATGATGAAGTATCAAAGTGACTCGGATCGCAAGAAGCGGCAGGAAGCCGCCAGATTATATTGGAATTGGTTTGCAGCAAACCAAATGGAACTCGACGAGATCTTTAACCAACAGGTGAAGCTTCGGGACGAAATGGCCAAAAAACTTGGATTTGAGAATTATGTAGACTTGGCATATCTCATCATGCAACGCGTCGACTACAGTCAGGATGATGTTGCCCGATATCGAAATATGGTCAAACAGGATGTCACTCCGGTTTGCGAAATTATCCGGGAACGACAAGCAGCACATATCGGTGTGGACAACGTAGCCTATTGGGATGAAAGCTACTTTGATCCAACCGGGGCACCGATGCCGCAGGGTGATCATGATTGGATGATTGAGCGGGCCATCGAGATGTTCGACGAAATGGGTCAGGAAATCGGTGATTTCTTTAGGCTCATGGTGAACGGCAACTTCATGGATCTTAAGATCCGGGATGGTAAAGCAGGGGGCGGGTTCTGTACGTTCTTTGACAATATTGGAATGACTTATATCTACGCCAATTTCAATGGAACACGTGGAGATGTAGAAGTCTTTACTCACGAGGTCGGTCACGCTTTCCAAGGCTATATGAGTCGGGAGCAAGCATGGATCGATTATCACTGGCCAACTTACGAATCCTGTGAGATCCATTCGATGGGACTCGAGTTTCTTACGTGGCCATACATGGAGAAATTCTTTGGTGATAAGGCGGACTCCTTCCGAAATGTGCACCTGGCAAGTTCACTACTGTTCTTGCCATACGGTGTATCAGTCGATGAGTTTCAACATCGGGTTTACGAAAACCCGACAGCCAGTCCTGCAGATCGCCATGCGATGTGGAAAGAAATCGAAGACAAGTATTCACCGTGGACAGACTACGGCGATATGGTACATCCTTCCTCCGGCGGACGTTGGCAAGCGAAGCGTCACATCTACATGTCGCCGTTCTATTACATCGATTACACCCTGGCTCAAACATGTGCTCTGCAGCTATGGCAAGCAGCACAGGCAGATCGTGAAAGCACATTACGCGATTACGTAGCACTTTGTAAACGTGGCGGCGAAGCACCGTTTCAAGACCTCGTCGCTTCGGCAAACCTAATCAGCCCGTTCCAGGAAGGTTGCCTGAAGAATGTCGTCGCCAAAAGCAGAGAGGCTTTGGGAGTATGACGATACTTTCGTGTCGGAATCTATGCCAGTCTTAAACACACAAATTCTCGTTGTTATTCGCGTAGACGCAGAGTTCAATATCGGTATATCATGCCGCCTGTGTATAGTAATAGACTTTGTTAGATGCAGAGATTCTCTTGGAGATCGAAGCTATGATTCGCTTGGATTTTGTGCATACATCTAAATTTGTTAGTGCGTTATTTATGACTATCCTGGTTGGATTGCCGACCGGAATAATCTGTGCGCAAGAAGAACCAAATACCGCTGATGAAGCTAAATCCGTGTTAGTCGATTCAACCGACGAATCAAAGGCAACTGATGAGCCTGATTCGTCAAGTACACCTGAAGACACCGCTGAGAAGGCTCCTGTAGAACAGGAAGAGCAGCCAGCACCGGCAATCATCTTGTCCGGGTCGGATACTCAATCAACCGACAGTACTCCATCCTTTAAAGCTTCGAGTTTTCAGGGGATCACACCCGGTCAATCGACTGCCGACGAGCTTACCACAGCACTAGGTGAAGCGGCAGCGACCCTCGATACTGATGACACCACTGTTTCTCTCTACAAAATTGATCCGTATGAGCGTGTAGGCTTCATCCTTCGCAGCGGAATTGTTGATTCAATCTACATCCAATTACTGCAGCCAGTCCGGGTTGAACAGTTCGCCGAAGAGCTAGGACTCGACCAGAGTCAAGCTATTTCAAATGTGTCAGATGATGGCAGCCAGAGCGAATTACTTTGGCCTGATCAAGGGATCGCCATGGAGTTGGCAAAATCTGATGAGGCAACTGTGGCCACACGTATCCTATTCAATCAAATTGATGCTAAGGGGTTTTTGCTGCGTGGCACCCATCTCCAGTGGAAAGATTATTCAGGCAGTTTGTCTGATGCACGTGCAGCGCAGCATCTGGAACCTAACCACACGGCTGCATATGTTTTGGAAGCAAATGTCCTAATTCGGATGGGACTGGCGGAACAGGCTCAACTTGCCTTGGCAAAAGCACAGGAGATTACACCCGATGCCGTGGATTGCCTACTGTTGAAAGCGCGAATTCCCGGCGGTGTAAAATATCCATCCGAATTCATCCAGACAATTCGTCAGATTAGAAACAACGCGCGACTGGACGATTTAACGAGAGCCGAAGCCGCTTTTGCAATGGGCGAGCTATTTCTTCAAATGCAACCGCAGGACTTTCGTCAGGCAACAGTATTACATTCCGAAGCGATTCAGCGTGCCAAGAAAGCATCTGAATCTGATGATTTATGGACACGATTGGAAGCTGTCCGATTGATGATCGACTCACACCTTGCCGTAGCTAAAGACATCTCGCATGGTGATTGGTCCGATGAACAAAAGCTATCAACCGTTCCAAAATGGGTGAATATTGCCTGGTCGCTAACCGAACACCTAGTAAAGAATGATTATCACGATCCAATGCTTGCACTACACGTTGTGCATCGAAGCTTGGATGCATTGACCAATATCACAGCAGCTCCTGAACTGGCAACCTGGGTGGAACGTGCTGATAACGAAGCACAGGCACTACTGGAAAATCATAAAGACTCCGATATGGTTGATAGGATTCGTTATGAATGGGGAATGGCGTTATTCCACGCCACAGCATGTGCGCGAAAAACAGACGAACCGGTGGATACTATTAAACTTGGTGAACGAGCTCATTCTGTCTTGAAAACACAACGAGAAGGGGATGTTTCACAACTGCGATGGAAAACCCCAGCCGCCAATGCAGCACTCGCGAAACTTTATTTCCTGTTGGGAAACACTCAGGCCATTGAATTAACCGATCACGATAGTGCGATTAAGTGGTACTTGCTGAGTCTGGCTCATCTTGAGGTGGATGGAGTGCGTGAACGCGTTGGAAATCTATGGTTCGGTGAACGTTTAGTCAGCATCGGGTTGTCATATTGGCAAACCGGAAACAAAGGCGAAGGAATCAAACTCACTAAACTCGGTGTTCGCTGGATTGAAGAATCCGTCGATAAAAATGGCACAGCTCGTCAAAACCTCAAGATTCCATACAGCAATCTGGCTGTAATGTATAAAGCACTTGGGGATACGTCGCTCGCTGAAAAAATAACTAAGCAAGCTGAAGCCATTATTATCAAATAGCACGATAAGAAAGCGATGAAAACTGCTCTTCTGATTCTCATCGGTATCGCCGCCGGCGAAATGTATCTGCTCTTTTTTATCGCGGAGCGAGCTGGTTCAGAATTCACTCTGATCTGGGTTTTACTAACCGCTTTTCTCGGGTACACGTTTGCGAAGATCGAAAGTGCAAGAACGATCAGTCGCATTAAAACTCAGGTGGAGACACTGAGCGTACCAACAGATGAACTCCTCGATACACCATTAATCGTTATCGCCGGAGTGCTACTCGTTGTGCCTGGAGTTATCACAGACGTCATCGGGACTCTGATATTATTCCCACTAACTCGCGGTATAGTGCGAGGCGTCATAAAGAACTCTGTGATCAATCGGCTGAAGTCTCAAACATGGTTTCAGTCGATATACCCCGGCGGCGAAATGCACGAGAGTCCTGAAAGTGATTCGACTATCGACGCAGAATTCCAGGTAATGGATACTGATGCACCTACCGCTTCTGACGGTGCCTCGCTATTAGGATCTGAAGATAATCAGTCCACAGAAGTCGACTGATTTCGCTTAGCTCGAATGACGAATCTGCGGCCGGCAATCACAAGTACGATTGAAGATAGTCCGACGATTACAATCCATCGCATGCGCGATCTGCTCTCTGAAAGGGCACCGCGTGAACCCGATCCTGATCTGTGTTTAATCTCAGGCTCACTCAAATAGACCTTTTTAAACTCTCCGTCTAAATCCAAATCCCGGGCCACCCAGCCCTTTTCATGTTCGGTGATCTCTTTAAAAAACTCCGCTGACTCGATAAGCTCAACGGCAAACACCTTCGCAATATCGGCCAGTTTCGCGGCGTTGTCATTGCGATTTTCTCCAAAAACCTGTGAGTGCAAGATGTCCTGAGCGAGTTTCTGATATTCCGCTTTTACAGCTTCATCAGTCACGCCATATGAAGCTTTGAGATAAGCGCGTGCAGCTAACCGCTGTTCACCCTCAAATCCATCCTTGGACAACAGATCACCAATTGCCTCTAAAAAGATAGGTGATGTGTGATCAGCAAATCGCAAAATGCCAACCATCCCCATGATGGCATCTGTCGACTTATATCCTTCACCATGGTGATTGAAGTAGAAGCTGACAAAGGAATGGAAGGTCGTGATGTAGACGTCCCAATCTTGTAACTCTTCGTCTACTGGCTCTGTAACACCTATGTAATCGCGAAACTTCACAATATTCATTTTGGAGTCTTTGCGATTAAGCGGCAATTGAAGTTCACCACCGCCTTCCTCAGTCCTCAACTTGAGATACATCGCGAGTAGCTTTTGGTAGATTGCCCGTCCGAAGTGTGCATCGGCATTGATCTCCATCGCCTTTTCCACGAATTTGATGCCTTCGTCGTATTGACCTGACTCAATATAAAATGTGGCAAGGTTGGCATACGTCTCATACTGTCCGGGGTGCTTTGCATCGACTTCCAACTGAATTTCAATTGCTCGCTCTATATCTCCCAGTTTGAAATAGGCGACAGCCAAGTCCGTTTTTAAGGAAGCGTCGATGTTAAGTTCATCGACGCGAGATTCTCTATCTTTAATTCGCCAGTGATAATATGTATCGCTATGCCTGAGAAACTTACCGGTAATAACCTCAAGCGCAGATGGCACTTTCTGGCGTTCCATCTCTAGCGTATCTTGATCCCAAAGACACGCAAAAACAGAGGCCGGAATCATTAGAATGGCCACGACTAGCAGACGTAATGACATGACATTTCCTCTCTTGTGACCAAAGGGGATTCCCTTAATTATTTACTCCGGACTGCACCACAGCAACTAACTACTTAGTAACGCCGTAATCTGTTGTATCACTGTATCCCTATGGTCCGACTCCAACATTGTAAGCCAATCGATGACGTTGGACTTCTGGCCTTCGGTAAACAATAGAGGTTGTCCGGTTACTGGCATGGCTGGCAATAGAGACGTGATGATCTGTTGTAACAGGTCATTTAAACCCTCACCTGACACAGCGGATATTACAACTCCTGCCGGACGTGATCTCAGTGCAACATCGATCTGTGACTCGGAGAGCAAGTCCGACTTATTAAACACAAACAGAGTAGAGTCACTTAGGTCCACGGGTGGTTCGACCCAATCTTGGTTAATTGCGTCAACCCAAACGACTAAGTCACACTTCGCGACCTGGTCGTAACTTTTGTGAATACCCTGTTGCTCAATACTTTCATCAGATTCACGAATTCCTGCTGTGTCACGCAAACTGACCGGCCAGCCATTGATTGCAGTCACATCTGCAAGCACGTCACGAGTTGTTCCTGAAATCTCAGCGACGATTGCTCTGTCATATCCGAGAATTTGATTCAGTAAACTGCTCTTACCAGCGTTTGGAAGCCCCGCAATGACAACATCAAAAGGTTTCACGAGGTGAAGTCCCACACTTGATGAGTCGTTAAGGTAATGTAGACGAGTTTTGGCTTCATTGACGGCGCCGTCTACGAGTAATCCTGATATAGCACACAATTCTTCAGATAGGGCGCCATATTGCTGATCCAACATGTGCAACGAGGTTGGCAAGGTGGAACATGCAACAAGCAGTTCTGCGGCCTTGCGACGAATACTATCAAGGTCACCTGAATCCAACCATTGTTTCCACGTAATGGATTCAAACCCCTTAGACTTCAGGTTCGACTCAATCGCATCTACCGCCGCTGTTCCCCCATGGCAATTAACCTCGACGGTTGACTCACTTTTCCTACAGACAACAACGTCTTCACTTTGGCCACTCGGCTGGGTCCAAGACCCAAACACGATTTGGCCAATGTGATAATGTGAAAAGTCGCGGTGAGCCATTGGCGTAAAGAATTCTGAGACCGCCGCATCCACATTTTCACCACGACAAATCAACGTTGCGATTGCGCTACGGCCAGGAGGTGTCAGAATGGCAACCTGTCTCTTCATCAGCCCTTGAACATTCCCTTCGCAGCGATGGCAATTCCACTTAGCACAAGCGATCCATGCCGTTGCACCTGCCCACCTAGCAAGTCTACCCATGGCAGGTTTCCACCGGACACAAATATCGACGCGGATTTACAATGCAGTGATTCAGCCTGACTTGCGATTAATTCTTTCACTGCGCCCAAAGTGCCCCAATACAGTCCGCTCGTAATAGCCTTGGAAGTATCCTTCCCAATACTCGGTGGATGCGTTAATCCAGTTTTGGGAATCTCCATTAGTGGTAATTGATCGGTACCGTCAAATAGGAATTTAGCGGAAAGATGAATACCCGGAAGAATTGCTCCACCTTGAAAAACACCGGATACATCAACGGCATCAACTGTGATAGCCGTACCTGAATCAACAATGATCGCAGCAGACTCCGGAGGTCGGAGTTGATTGACTGCAACAGCCGCCAAAAGACGATCAATACCTACTCTCTCTGGTAATACTACCGCCGTCTCCAAATCAAGGCTTTCATGCGTCAAAGAAATGCAGTGTTGCTGCTGGCTTGTCACCCATTGGTGGAGCTTGGCAGCAGCCGTTTTATTGACACTTGCCGTGACCCACGTCGAAGACATTGACTCATTTGTTGCTACGCATGACATCCATTCGGGCGACCCAATCTGGTCTGCGGTAAATGTCGCTTCTCGCTCGGGAGTCGGGCAGGCCGCATCGAGGGATGTAAACCAACCAAGCTTAATGCTTGAATTTCCAACATCCGCTGCTACAAGACCATTCATCAGGGACTTCGCCGACAAGTTTAAGGGATTCGTGTAAGGTACAAGATCATTGAGCTATTTTTTGTTGTTCAAGCTCACGGAGAATCGCATGGGTTAATGAATCTAAGCCGGCTCCCGTCACCGCTGAGATCAAAAGCACGTCCGAATTTATATGTTCTTTCAATTTCATGCTTACCGGTTCAGCGTCGGGCAATTCGGATTTAGTGACAACCACGATATGCGGGCGCTCGGCAAGTTGCTCATTGTACTGCACGAGTTCAGCATGAATGGCATCATAATTCTCGATGGGATCAGTGCCGTCCATCGGCATTGGTTCGACCAAATGAACAATAATTCCAGCGCGTTCGATGTGTCGCAAGAACTCGTGACCGAGGCCAATGCCCTGGTGAGCACCTTCAATCAATCCAGGGATATCAGCCATCACAAATGATCGATCCCAGCCAACCTGAACTCTTCCAAGATTTGGAAACTTTGTCGTAAATGGGTAATCCGCGATTTCAGGTCTGGCGCGTGTAAGCCTACTGAGCAATGTACTCTTGCCAGCATTTGGCTTACCAACCAGTCCGACGTCAGCGATCACCTTTAGTTCGAGGGTAACAAGGCGGTTTTCTCCCTCACCACCGGGAGTGAATTCTCTTGGTGCCTGATTTGTTGCACTTTTATATCTGGCGTTACCTTTTCCACCCTGGCCGCCCTTAGCGATGGTCAATTGCTCACCGTCTTCTACGAGATCCTTGATCACGTAATCTTCTTCGGCATCTAGGATGATCGTACCGGGTGGAACATGAATGATGACATCTTCTCCATTTTTACCCCGGCGACGTGCGCCACTTCCATGTCCACCTCGCTGTGCTTTCCATCTTGCCCGATTTGCAACAATCGTCAGGCTGTCGACACCTTCTTTGGCAATGATAATGACACTGCCACCATGGCCACCATCACCACCATCGGGACCCCCACGCGGGACATACTTTTCACGACGGAAGCTAACGCAACCATCACCACCGTCACCGGCAATGAAATGAATTGTATGACGATCTACAAACATGGTTGGAATACTGACTTTCACAAAAAAAGGACACCCGAGTTATTCGAGTGTCCTTTTAGTCTGTTTCAAAGCTGGCAATTTGCCTAGCTCGTGTTTTCAATTCGCTGCTAGTTTTCCAGCGGATTGATATTAATTCGTCGACCTTTACGATCAAATTCAACGGTGCCATCAACAAGTGCGAATAACGTATAGTCATTCCCCTGACCAACATTTCGACCGGCATGGTATCGTGTACCAACCTGTCTCACCAAGATATTCCCGGCACGTACAGCTTCGCCGCCGTATTTCTTGATACCACGTCGTTGTGCGTTTGAATCCCGACCGTTGCGGCTGGAACCCTGTCCCTTTTTATGAGCCATAACTACTGCCTCACGCTAGTTTTGTTTATACCGGCAGTCTATTCGCTGCCCGTTGCAAGTAGTTCTTTTTACTTGGCAGGTGACACATCATCAAGGTGTCATCGGTTCAAATTTTGGTAACGATTCACGAACCAAATCGTCGGAATTCCGGCTAATGGAACCGGTAACCCCACTGAACATCCATTGTGATCCATCGATCGTCTTCATGCCGTAGAGCTTCATGATCTCTGCCTGCCGCAACGTGTACACTTTGAAGAAGTCCTCATCGACATTATCCGGCAATTGCAGCCGTCGCAGATTGATGGGAACAAGAACAATTTGGCCTCGTATCGGCTGATTATCCGATGCCATTAAATCCGTATTGATAGCACGGATGCTCTTCTCCTGAACTTGGTAGAGTTGGCCGATTACCTGAACGGTCTCGCCTTCCTCTGTAATGTGCAAATGGGTGGCCTGCAGATCGCTGTATTCAAAACGTCGTGGCAGCCGAATAACTCTACCTGGCTCCAGCTTTTCAGGATTCGTAATGATATCGGTATTGGTTTGGTGGATTTCCTGCCAACGAGTCTGGTCACTTAGAAAACGATGTGCAATGAACTTCAGGTTGTCGCCCTGCTGAATCGTGTAGAGGATGTTCGGGCGAACCACTTCTGTTGGCATGCCTTCATAAATCACGTCCTCTGACAAATCCCTTGTATCGCCCGGACGATAGAAATTGACTTGTAGAGTCTTAAGCTCAAATATGCGTCCTTTTCCAAGCGGTTCACCTTGAGCAAAGTCTGCCGCAGTATCAGTAAATCTGTAGGCATTGGTTAATCCCTGTATATACAAAGACAGGTAATCGCTGCGCGGGTCTACATCCTCCCATGTTGCGACTCCCCAGACGCCCTTTCCTGTCTCCAGATCTTCAAGAGGAATCTTTGTGCCTGACATTTCGACCGTGTTGAGTAATCGTCCGTTTAGATTTTCTTCCTTTTTTATTTCATCGATAGCAACTGGAATAATCTGATCGAGATACTCTTTATTGAGACGATGACTTCTGAGAATCATGTGCGGCATGAAGTAACGAAATTTTTGCTGCTTTCGATCAACCTTGTACTTTTCATAACGCAGTGGCTGGGGATTACTTGGATCTGCACGATTGATGTCCACTGCGTACGGCTTACTTCGGTCAAAAGCCGGATGTAATTCGCCACCAAGATACCGTACTCGATAAACCATATACCAAATGGTCTTGCGGATCATCTTGCCTGATGTTTGCGGAATGTCGACATCAAGCATTCTCAGTGGCTTGTAAGAAAACTCTAAACCCCAAATCGGATGACGCATTTGTACGCTTTGAGCACGGGCCAGCAACGTTCGTGATTTTGGTGTAAAAGTTGGTTGCCAATCCAGATGCGCGCGACCCTTGGCCAACTCCATCAACGGCCCAGGCAGCGACACCGTGTCCCCGTCGTGCACATCGGGAGCCACCGTTTTGAGTACACCAACAGTAAGTGGGCGTGCAGGACCACTATCCTGAGCGGTTGGCTGTTGAGCGACGAGGCTACCCACCAATAACATCGTTAAGATTGTAAGTGAGTTGATTACGTTAGTAACTGATTTTGTCATGAGATTGCTTTTCATCGTTCTAACCTTGTGGTGTTTGAATTGTTACCGACTGTGAAACAATTGCAAACGTTTTCAATGTATTTTGATCTTACGGTGTGTAATTCGGATTTCCGAGAATCGGTATCTAAACCGATTCTCCGTGTTGTTTATTTCCTGACCGTGATGTCCTGTTGGTTTTGTGCTGTCGGGGTATTTGCTGACAATTCTCTAAATGCGAACGTACTTACCATTGACCGGTCGTGTTTTGTAATAAGTGGTTCGTTAGTCAACTCAAACGTGAAGACGGCCACGGCCTGTTGTCCCGCAGGATTGGAGATGTGGTAATAGTTCCACTGAACTGGCACGTCGCCGTTTTGTCCCACCACTGCGACTCGTATCACCCGCAAATCACCTTCGTTGTATTGCTGACGATCTAGCACTTGCCCAAACTGGTCGCCCAGCGAACCGATGATTCCTGATTGGAACTTCTCGGCACCAATCGGCTGATTCGGATTTCGGTTGGGAAGCCGGCTGATACTGCACTGCCCAACTAGCTCACCGTTCTTGATCATTATAAGCACACACATTTGGGGCTGATCGACAAACACGGTCCAGTTACGTTGGTGGTAAATCGTAAAGCCACTGGCGATAGGGCGTAGGATAATTCGGTCACTTCCGCGAACCGGAGGAGTATCTAAACGACTAATTAATGATTCGCCAATTGTCGGTGTGCCGGGGACGTCTAAGATCTTCAGGTTAATGTTTGCAACAACATCCAGACCCGGTCGGGCAAGTCCTGTCTTGCGATTCTCTTTGATTCGAATCTTAACGCTGGAGAATCTACCGGTAGAAGTATTAAACTGCGTTGCAATGATCAAGTCGATATCGGTTGCAACCCCGTCTGCAGCACCCGTTATGGAACCCGTCCAGTTTAAGACAGCGATGGAATCCTCCAGAGATGAGACACTACCGGTTACTTTACCACCTGAGACTTCATCAATCCCAAGCAACTTCGCAAGTGTCATATAGCGTGCGTCAAATGTAAAACCCGTTTCCAACTCGGCGTCCGGCAAGAGTTGGTAAAGCACAAGCAGATTCCCTTGCAGGTTGATCAATTCGAGCTCTTCTGAAGTCATCGGACCGGAAGGACTATATAGAAGTAGTCGCGTAGCGCTTAAATCGGTGACGATTAATGTCGACTGTCGTCTAAATTTAGGACGAACACGATAGTCGTCAATTGCGATCGCACTGCTGATGGCTTTGTACTGACGGATGCTCCGTGTGTTGGTGGAATTCAGCCATTCGTCATACCGTTGCTTGCCTGTAACATCGATCTTTTGTGATACAACTTCACCACCAGGAATCCGAGGATTGATTGATCCGGTGATTCGAATGTCAGCTTCGACTTGTTGAAAGTGCCCAGTGAGCGTTTCTTGACCAATTACGGACTGCCCAATCACCAAAAAAAACAAAAAAATCACGAGGCAATTCACTGGTATTACCAGTGTTTGCTTAATGAATTGTTGGATTTGTTTATATATAGATGGCACGAATAAATTACCTAGAATCACCGAATTGACACTTCACCCTATCTTTTCAGCTCTTTTTAGGGGTATGCAATCATCCTCAGCAAACCGAGCCCGTAGTCCGGTACGTAGTCGGATTATCGTCCGAATACCGTGTTTTCTTGCATAAAACTACTAGGATCGATAACACCTCAGGCGATGAAAATACGGAGCTAATCGTATTTAGAAAGTGAGATAGATGAACGGATCGGTCATTTGGAAAACTTATTGCTCAATGTCGTCGATAATACAAATAGACGGCTCAATATGAGAACCATAGAGAACAAAGACACTTAGGTTTTCGTATTTATGTAAGAGAGGGGCGAAAACACTTGACAAGTGTTGTATAATGAAGCCTATCTCAAACGGTCATTAACTTGCGGGTAACAAGCAAGGGGCATTAATGACCGCGAGTCAACGTTGGGCAGTTTTGAATCGACTGCATGGAACACCAACTTGGCCCGCCCAATGAGTGAAGGGGTCGTCTATGAATTCTTCATATCTAAGTGATATGCTGCGCGAGTTGCGCGATCAGCAAATTCGATACGTACCACGTGAAAAGAAGATGGTACAAGCCGCACGCGCAGAGAAGTTACTCTGTGAAATCGAATCGGAGCGAAATTACAGCTACGAGTATATTTGCTATCGGATAACCGATTATCGACCTGACGGTCAACGCGTCATGATGGTCGGCAAAAATGTGATGCACGACTTGCGAATGTTCATCGAAGACATCACGGACTCAGCTGATATCAGCCTCGATGAAATCGCGCAGCCCGTCTACACAATTCCACAACTCGCTGATCGATTTCATGTATCGACCAAGACAATTGCAAGATGGCGAGATCTCGGATTGGTAAGCCGCCGATTCATCATGGGTGGTCGTAAGCGAATCGGATTCTTGGCAAGTAGCGTGGATCACTTCATCCACTCTCACCGTGACAAGATTCAGCGTGGTGAAAAGTTCAGCCAGATGACTGATCGTGAACGTGATGAAATCGTCGCTTATGCGAGAGCATTATCTGCCAAGGGCACCAACCGCTCCGAAGTCGCAAGACAAATGGCAAGTCGGTTTTCCCGAAGCGTCGAGACGATTCGTTACACACTCAAGAAGTTTGACGAGGACCACCCCCAAGCACGGATCTTCCCAACCAAACGGGGCAAGCTGGATCTGGAAACCAAGCAAGTGCTTTACGACCAATACCGATCCGGTTGTTCCGCGGCACAACTTGGGCGCCAGTACGACCGCACACCGTCAACGATTCATCGAATTGTAAACGAGATGCGAGCACGTGAGATCATCGAGTTGTCACTTGACTTTGTAGACAGCGATGAATTTCACCGTCGCGGTGCTGCAAAAAAAATCCTCGCACCGCTACCGCAACCGGAGAAACCTCCTCGCAAGGCACGTGTGCCCAAAGGATTGCCAGCCTACTTGTCGGCACTTTATGAAGTACCGCTTTTAACAAAAGAGCAGGAACAGCACTTGTTCCGTCGGTACAACTATTTGAAATATCGTGCCGATAAACTTCGCAACACAATCAAGCTAACATCGATTAATACCTCGCTTCTTGATGAGGTAAACGGTTTATACCAACAAGCTGTCGAGACGAAGAATGACATCGTCCAGGCAAATCTTCGTCTGGTCGTTTCCATAGCGAAACGGCATATGAAGGATACACAGGATTTCTTTGCACTGGTCAGTGATGGAAACGTGTCGTTGATGCGTGCGGTTGAAAAATTTAATTACTCGTTAGGTAACAAGTTCAGTACGTATGCGACTTGGGCCATCATGAAGAATTTCGCCAGATCCATCCCGACTGAATTTCGTCATCAGGATCGATTCCGTACCAGCTTGGATGAGTTGTTCATGCTTCAGCGGGATATTCGGACGAACCAGTTTCAGCAGGAGTCAGACCAACGGCTCCGCCAGCAGCAGGTTGGTGTTATCCTCTCACGGCTTAACGATCGTGAGCAACAGATTATCATCAGCCGTTTTGGCCTGGATCCAAATCGCGAGCCTCAGACGTTAAAAGAGGTTGGGTTGGAAATTGGCGTGACCAAGGAACGTGTCCGCCAGCTTGAAGCTCAGGCTTTGGATAAACTGCGACAGGCGGTGTCACAGGCACCTCTAGAACTTCCGGAATAACGCACTGGGCTGCAAAAAGGGTTATTACCCCTGTTTCCCAGCGAGCGGTAAGCGGTTAAAAATATCAGTAGTATAAGCGCCTGCTTTTGTATGCGATTAATTGATGATTCAATTAGTTATATAGTTGCAGGCGCTTATCAATTGACAAAGAGATAATTCACGGGAACCCCAAGATAGGGGCTCAAACCAAAGCGGAGGCAAACTTAAACACGAATTCTCTGCGTGTATGCTTCAGGACATTTATTCGGTTCAGGCAGCTCATGTTGCAGAACCATATCTGTACGCTATATTTACATGCTTGCACCTTTCTAAAACTGCGCCAGCGTAGCTCAGTTGGCAGAGCAGCTGATTTGTAATCAGCAGGTCGCGGGTTCGAATCCCACCGCTGGCTTTTATGCATGTTGGACTACCGGTTTTCAAGAAAACCAGGGTGTAAAAATAGTCGATCGGCCCGTATTCGGGCCCATGACAAAGACAAATTGGTGGGTTTCCCGAGCGGTCAAAGGGGTCAGACTGTAAATCTGATGGCACAGCCTTCGAAGGTTCGAATCCTTCACCCACCACTATTGAGCAAAACCCGCGTGAATACACTGGGCACCAGATAAGAGTGGAATTTACTTGTTTCTAAAAAAACTTGGTAAATAGCCTCTTACCCTGAACCTATTGTTTGCATAAAACTAGAGGATTACGACAATTCGAATCCATTGGTGCGGGTGTAGCTCAATGGTAGAGCCACAGCCTTCCAAGCTGAAGACGGGGGTTCGATTCCCCTCACCCGCTTTGTTGGTTTTGCCGAGTTTTTACTTGGATAAGTTGCTCGTACATATTGAGCAAAAGTAGGAAAGAATAGTTGCTGCTGTAGCTCAGTTGGTAGAGCGCGTCCTTGGTAAGGACGAGGTCATGGGTTCAAGTCCCATCAGCAGCTTTGAATTTTAGTTTATTGTTGAGGTGTTAATCTAAACTGGATGACAGATTGCCTTGGTAACAAGAGGCATTTTGAAATTTGGGGAAGTGCGATGCCTTTGGATATTTATCGCGTATCAACCTTATATAAAAGGTTGGTGCAAATCCTTGTTCGAATCGTAGGTGAAGTAAGAAATGGCCAAGGAGACATTTGAACGTACAAAACCCCACGTGAATGTGGGGACGATCGGTCACATTGACCATGGTAAAACGACTTTGACGGGTGCACTTGTAGCTGTACAGGCTGCAAAAGGACTCGCTGAGTTTAAGTCGTATGCGGATATCGCCAAAGGTGGTACCGTTCGTGATGAGACGAAAACAGTGACAATCGCTGTGGCTCACGTTGAGTATGAGTCAGAGACACGTCACTACGCTCACATCGACTGTCCTGGTCACGCTGACTTCATTAAAAACATGATTACCGGTGCTGCTCAAATGGACGGTGCGATCCTCGTCGTATCGGCCGCTGACGGTCCGATGCCTCAGACGAAAGAGCACGTACTGCTTGCTCGTCAGGTAGATGTTCCGGCAATCGTCGTATTCCTTAATAAATGCGATCTGGTTGACGACGAAGAGCTGCTTGATTTGGTAGAGCTGGAAGTTCGTGAACTGCTTGACAAGTATGACTTCGATGGTGACAACGCTACGATCGTTCGTGGTTGTGCACTGCCTGCATACCAAACTCCGGATGATGCTGACGCAAATGCTTGCATTGGCGAACTGATCGATGCAATCGATTCAGTAATTCCTGAACCAGAACGTCAAGAAGATCTGCCATTCCTGATGGCTGTTGAAGATGTATTCTCGATCGAAGGTCGTGGTACGGTTGCAACAGGTCGTATCGAGCGCGGTGTAATTAACACTGGCGATGAAATTGAAATCATCGGTCTGCGAGACATCCAAACAACAGTTTGTACTGGTGTTGAGATGTTCCGTAAGATCCTCGACAAGGGTATGGCTGGTGACAACGTTGGTTGTCTGCTTCGTGGTGTCAAGCGTGACGAAATTGAACGTGGTCAGGTTATTGCTGCCCCTGGTAGCATCACGCCTCATACCAAGTTTGAAGCTGAAGTTTACTGCTTGAGTAAAGACGAAGGTGGACGTCACACCCCGTTCTTTAGCGGTTACCGCCCACAGTTTTACTTCCGTACAACGGACGTGACTGGAACTGCGGATCTGGTTGGTGCTGAAATGTGTATGCCTGGCGATAACGTCAAGCTGACCGTTGAACTGCATAAGCCGATCGCGATGGATGATGGTGTCCGCTTCGCTATTCGCGAAGGTGGACGTACTGTCGGTTCCGGCGTCGTAACAACAATCGTTGAGTAGTTTGCTGCTTAACGAGTCAGGGGTGTAGCTCAATTGGCAGAGCACTGGTTTCCAAAACCAGCGGTTGGGGGTTCAATTCCCTCCGCCCCTGCCATTGTCTCTCAACTCGAGAGGCACATCGGATGAATCGGTGTGCCCCTC
>JAKUOW010000047.1 GCA_022451045.1 Pirellulales bacterium
CAAACAACAGTCCGGATTGGTCGCCTATACAGGGAGCGTTTTGGCGGGCAGGTGGCATCGCACCGGATCTGCAACTCAAGGACGTCCTTCCGAGGTTCACGGATGAGGCAGTTGAAGTTATCGAACAGCACGCGAAATCTAAAACGCAAAAACCACTGATGTTGTATCTGGCCTATCCAGCACCACACACCCCGTGGTTACCATCCCGCAAGTATCTGGGTAGTAGTAAAGCGTCGATGTACGGTGACTTTACAGTGATGGTGGACGACATGCTGGGGCGTGTTTTAAAGGCACTCGAAAAGGCCGAGATGAGTGATGAAACACTGGTTGTCGTGACATCGGACAACGGGCCAGTTTGGTACGACTCAGATGTCCAGCGCTTTAACCATGACTCTTCTGGTGGATTACGCGGCATGAAAGCCGACGCTTGGGAAGCTGGTCACAGGATGCCTTTCGTTGTTCGGTGGCCGGGAGTTGTAAAGGCTGGTTCGATCAGCCAACAGACGATCTGTTTCACTGACTTGCTGGCCACGTTTGCTGAAATAGTGAACGTGGAATTACCAGACGAAGCTGGTCCGGATAGCTTCAGCCTGTTGCCCGTATTATTGGGTAAACAACCCGATGAACAACCAATACGACCATCATTTGTAATGGCTTCTGGTAACCGAACCATGACAGTGCGTATGGGAGATTGGAAGTTGATCGAAGGTCTGGGCTCTGGTGGTTTCTCAAAGCCAGCCAAGGTTAAACCATCCGAGGGTGGACCGACCGGACAGTTGTATAACCTCACGAATGACCCGGATGAATCTGACAATCTATTTGTGGAAAATCCTGATATTGTTGCACGACTTCGTGCTGAACTAAAACGCGTCGAGCGATCCGGGCGAAGTCGTTGACTGGTCCAAACGGATTATAAATGCAAATGCAGGTTGGTTGGACGGACGGAATGAGTGCACCAATAAAAATCGTAGTGATCGGATTGGGTTGGATTGGACGCAAGCACGCCACGTTGATTTCTTCAAGCGACCAATGCGTTTTGGCAGGTGTTTGCGATGTCGACTTGAGTCACCAATCATATGCAGAACAAATTGGCGTTCCGTTCTACGACAATGTCGACGAACTAATCTCCGCTGTACAACCGGATGGCGCTGTCATTGCCACACCCAACAGTCACCATTTTTCAGTTGCGCAGATCTGCGCTCGCCGAAAGGTGGATATATTGATCGAAAAACCGATTGCAGATACGCTCGCCCAATCACAACGAATTGTAGATGTGACCAAAGAGCAGGATGTTCATGTTGTTATCGGCCACCATCGCAGACACAGCCCATTCATACAGATGGCCAAGTCTGTAGTGGAGAATGGAGAATTGGGCAAATTGGTTGGAGCCATGATGTTATGGACATTAATGAAGCCTGCTGATTACTTTGACGTCAACTGGCGAACAACACGGCCAGGCGGTGGACCGATGCTAATAAACCTCATTCATGAAATTGATATTCTCAGATTTGTATGTGGTGAGATTCGTCAGGTTTTCGCTCATGTAAGTTCAGAAAACAGGAATCTTGAAGTTGAAGATTCGTTGAGTATCTCACTTTCATTTGAGAATGGCGCGTTGGGGAATATTTTCGCATCAGATTCCGTGCCGTCACCATGGTCATACGAAGCGACTACGCGTGAGAATCCACACTACTTTTATTCTGAGGAAAACTGTTATCAGTTTTTTGGCACAAACGGAGCACTTGCAGTACCAGGTATGGAGATTTGGAAATACACTTCCGGAAGTGCGACAGGGTGGCAGTATCCGTTGGAGAAAAGTTCGCTTGAAGTATCACAGGAAGATCCATTGCATTCACAGCTGGATCATTTTTGTAGGGTCATTAGGGGTGAGGAATCTTCTCTGATTAATGCGGAAGATGGTATGCGTACACTTAGGACCGCGCATGCCGTACTAGAGTCCGCTGAAAAACAGATACCGGTTGAGATTACGCATTGAGTGATTATTGAATCGGTGTTTAGGAGTAAGTTGATATGCAGTTAAGTGCAAGCCAGATTACAGAGTATGAACGGGACGGATTCCTGTTTTTCCCGGGGCTATTGGATAGCGATGAGGTTGCTCTGCTGCAGGGAGCCATGCCTTCGATTTTGTCCCGATCTGGAAATGAGATTATCCGGGAAAAAGAAGATCCAACATCAGTGCGACTAGCTTTTGGGGCACACAGTTACTCAGAACCGTTTCGGCGTTTGTCGTTATTGCCACGAATTGTTGAGCCAATGAAGCAGCTTCTTGGAGAGGATGTTTATTTGCATCAAAGTCGTATGAATCCAAAGCAGGGTTTTGGCAGCGGCCAATCCTGGGCATGGCATCAAGATTACAGTGCCTGGAATGTGGTTGATGGAATGCCGGAACCGCGCTGCGTTATGGTCGCCGTGTTTATTGATGACTGTACGACAGCCAAGTCACCGCTATTGGTGATACCGGGATCCCATCGCGATGGTTTTCTGGACGATGTTGAATTGCATCAAGACGCGGACGGTTATTCACTGTATCAATTGGACCAAGAGACTTTCGAGAGGCTGGCAGACGAGTATGGCATCGAGCCACTAGTTGGTCCGGCAGGATCGGTTTGTTTCTGTCATAGCATTGTGGTTCACGGTTCAGCGAATAATGTGTCACCTTGGCGTCGGGCAATTATGTACTTGATTTACAATGCGGTGAGTAATGCATGTACGAATGGCGACCGTCCCTGGTTTCAGAATAATCGTGACTTTACACCGCTCACGGCAATCGATGATGAAGATCTGCGCCGACTCACGTGACACCCGGTGATACAACTGGCATCAGTGTTAGAAGCTGCTGCCTTTCATGTTTTCGCGACACTCTTTTCGGTTCATGGTAAACCGCGCGAGATCTTTGGCGAGCTTCTCATTTGCGGCGCGAATTAGAGCTTTGTCACCACCAGCCCGTTCAATCTCTTTTGCATGTTGGGATCTTGCATTGGCTTCGAATCGATCTAACTCGGCAAACCTTGCCTTATAAACTTCCTGAATATCTTCCGCATCGATTCCATCAAGGTACTCACTCATGACGGCCTTTAATTCAGCTGCTTTCGCAGGGAGATCCTTGATTAAGTTTTGCTGTTCGTAGTAATCCGTTGCAACGTTAAATAGCTTTTGTTCGCCGGTGAGCAAGTGCTCCATCAGCTTGTAATCACCTATCCGAATGACACTCAGCGGGGGTGCAAAATAACATGGATAGTGAAACACAAACCCATCCACTGGCCTGTCGATAAAACCAGTGTCTCCGTTTTCAAACAAATTGCGAAGGCTACCGCCATCAAGGTCTTCAGGTAGCGGTTCTTTACTCATTGCATAGTCGTGTAGTGTTGGTAGTAAGTCCCACTGAGCAATAGGTACATTGCACTGCGTGCCCTTTCTGACTCCCGGCCCAGCAACAACAAAGGGCACGCGTAGCCCACCTTCGTAAAGATTTGCTTTCCCTCCACGAAGGGTTCCGTTGGGATTAAGCCCGCCACCATTGTCGGATGTGAAAATGATGTAGGTGTTATCTATTTCACCGGATGATTCGACTGCATCGACGATGGCACCGAGACCTTGATCAACTTCATCAAGCATCGCGGCATATTGCAATCGCCAGTGGCTGATTTTCATGCTTTTTGATATTTCCGCGGCCGGTAGATAATCGGCATCGGTAAGATATTTCCCCCTTGGGAGCTTGCGATACTTTTCAATCAGATCCTCACGCGCGGCGTGGGGTACGTGTACGGCATAGTGCGAAACCATCATGAAAAATGGCCGCTTACCGCTGTGTTCATTAATAAACTCGACAGAGCTCTTCTGCAGTGATGCCATTCGCTTGGGATTGTCTGCTGGAAGCGAAGTGCGATTCTTGAGGCTTATGTACTCACCATGAAAATTACCATTGGTTGCATTGCCGTCAATTTCGTCGGTTACCTCGTAACCAATCGTTTCCATTCGCTCATTGCCCATTCCCTTTCCAAAGTGAGCAGTGATGTAATCTTTGTCTGCTGCTTTTACGACGTCTGCCAGCGAGACTTCATCTTTCCATTCGAGTTGTTTTTGCAGAGCCAGTACATCATGGACAAACGTGTAGCCTAGTCGTCCTGGGGTCTTGCCAAATTGGATACTTTTGCGGGAAGGAGTGCATGTGGGAGCCGGTGCGTATGCACAGGAAAACTTCATGCCTCGTTGAGCGAGTTTTTCCAGGTGAGGTGTTTGATGAAAATCACTTGCGGACTCCGGGTCACTGTCCATCATTTGCACCGAAGTATCAGCCCAGCCGAGATCATCAACATAAATGATGATGAAGTTCGGTCGTTCTGCTGCTGTTAATGGTGCAGTCGTGAGAATGAAGAGAATAGCGAGTACGAATCTCATATCGATTGATCCGGTTTTTTGAATACGAAAAAAGGCCTAACCACACTATGAAAGTGATTGAGTTATTTCACAAGATCATGACGCAAGAATTTGTCGTAATGAAAATGGTGTCTGATTAGTACTGCGGAGGGGGCAGGTAAACAATATTTGGGACACTTTGAGACACCCTGAATGTGTTGTACAAATCATGTAACAAACAGATGACTCCAGAGATTCCATAGCCATGCACTTACATAATCGATTCGCTCTATTTGTCGCGATAATCTCATCTCATTTCATTACGGCTTCTGCGTTTGCTGATGAACGGCCCAACATCGTTTTCATCTTTTCAGATGATCATGCAGTAAATGCAATCTCTGCGTATGGAAGTAGGCTTGCTGATGTAGCACCGACTCCAAGTATCGACCAGTTGGCTAAAGAAGGTGCCGTGTTTTTCAATTCGTTTTGCGGCAACTCGATTTGTGGTCCATCCCGTGCGACGATTCTTACGGGTAAACACAGTCACAAGAACGGATTCATGCGAAATGGAAACAAGTTCGATGCCAGCCAATGGACGGTCGCCAAAGCACTTCAAGCTGGCGGTTATAACACTGCCATTATTGGTAAATGGCATCTTTCGTCGGATCCGGTGGGTTTTGACTTTTGGGAAGTACTACCGGGACAGGGCAGCTATTACAACCCGGTCTTTATTCAGATGGATGGCCAGCGGCAACGTTTCGAAGGTTATGCAACGGACCTAACAACAGATAAGGCTCTCGCATGGTTAGACAGTCGAGATAAAGCCAAGCCGTTCTTCCTGATGTGTCAACACAAGGCTCCGCACCGCACTTTTGCACCTCCCTTGCGATTTCTGGATGCCTTTGACGATGTAGAAATCCCGGAACCTGAAAACCTCTTTGATAGTTATGCAAATCGAAGCGGAACACTTGCCATGAATGAGATGGAGATCGACCGGCATTTTGACTGGGCATACGATGCAAAAGTGCGGAAAGATGAACGTGGTGACGTCGTTCTGCCCAAGCCAGATCGATACGGTACTCCGGAATATAACCGGATGACACCTGAGCAGAAGAAGACATGGAATGATCACTTTGGCCCACACAATCAACAATTTCTACGTGAGTTTGCTTCCGGCGACATGAGCCATGAAGACGTCGTACGTTGGAAGTACCAGCGATATATGCGGAATTATCTTGGCACAGTTAAGGCGGTAGATGAAAACGTGGGACGCATGCTTGATTACCTCGATGAAAACGAACTATCTGAAAACACCGTGGTGATCTACTCGTCAGATCAGGGGTTTTTTCTTGGTGAACACGGTTGGTATGACAAGCGATGGATGTTTGAAGAATCCTTCAAAATGCCCTTCCTCATTCGCTGGCCGGGAGTCATTGAGCCCGGATCAAAGCCAATGGAATTGATTCAAAATATCGACTATGCACCAACGTTTCTTGAGATCGCCGGCCTTGATACACCAGATGAAGTACAAGGCGAGTCAATTGCTCCAATATTTAATGGTGGAGTGAAAGGGTGGCGGCGGTCACTCTACTACACCTATTACGAATTGGGGGAACACGCTGTGCCGCAACATTTTGGTGTTCGCACGGATCGTCACAAGCTGATTTACTTTCCGAAGACAGATGAATGGAACCTGTTTGATCTAAAACGGGATCCGGCAGAAATGAAGAGTGTATTCGATAGCCCTGTTTATCGTCGTGTTCGAGAATCCATGGTCGCCGAGTTTCAGCATTTGCGCAAGCAATATGATGCCCCGCCATTTCCCGGTCAGTAACTAAGCGAATGAATAGAAGTCGAGTGCTCGCTGCGGATTACCGCAGTATTAAATTGCCGAGCTAAGGTTGAGCTTCCCGAGGTGTGTTGCTCTCAGTCGGTGCATGAAAACGGATAGCTGCAGGAGTCGACTTATCCTCTGACTGACCGGTGAAGGTAACAAGTGGTGTATCATGCGGTCCGTTACTCCAGAATCCCTCACCTTCTTCGGTAATACCGATCCGAAATCGCTCTTCGCCTTGTCCAAATGCACGAAGTACGGACATGGGTTGAGCCTCTTTCAGATTCCGGCCAAGTTGGATGGCACCATTGGGATCAAGCGGTGTATCGCCAAATGCATCCGCTCGGCCAATGCGCAAGACACCGGTTGCCCACATATCGTTTGCGACAGAAAGTCGGACAGGTGGGTTTTCTACAGGTGCTGGATTGATCTGTACTCGATCTTTGTCATCCACGGTTATAGCAGTGGACGATTGATTTGGACCGTAAATGCCAAGGCGTCCTTGTGCGTCGACTCGTAAGCCACCAACGTGTTTGCCGTTGAGGGTTAGCACGAGAGCATCACCTGGTTGATTTAAATCGATAGAGAACGGACCGGAATCACCAGACTTATGAACCGCTCCGGAAAACACGAAAAGTGCTGCAACGAGTAATGCGACGGATATGTGAGATTTCATACCAGATTCCTTCATTTAAGAGTGAGGTTCGGATAATAGCAATTCGTCTGCATGCAGTTACTCAAGCGTTGCATTAACAGAATTTGAAGATCAGTGTCTATTCCTGATTCAACTTATGACTGTACGGATAGCAGCCTGATTCGATAGCGGCGTCAATTTCGAAAAGCACCGATTCGATGTCTTTAACAGATGCAATGACTTTATGTGCACCGATATCGAGATATTGTTGACCAACCGTCGCTGTGCGTTGTGCTAATTCGGTTGACGGCATTTCAAGTATCTCTTGCTGAGACAACCCGAGCAGATTTCCAGTTTGCGTGATTCCAATGCTCCAACACCCAGCGTTTATTCCGGCTTCAACTCCCAAAATCGTATCATCGACTTTCACGATAGATTGCATCGGATAAACATCTAGCTGTTTAGCGGCTTCAAATAATAAGTAAGGCGCTGGCCTTCCTTTCGGAGCATCTTCAGCACAAAGAGTAATATCCGGTTCGTATCCCTGACTCTTTGCCTGAGCTTTCACATCAATCATTAGCTCTCTTGTGTAGCCAGTGGACGATCCAATTTTTAATCCCAGTGCACGGCACCTAGCAGCAGTTTCAGCGGCACCGTCTATTAACTGGCTGTGATTCTTAAGTGTCTCTTTCTGAAGCGGCAAGAATTGTGCATACATGTCATCAATGTCTTGTTCACTACATTCAGTTCCAAACACCTGAAGCCACTGGTCTTTCACTTGAGGCATGTTGGTAATGGCAGCAATATGAGCACGTTTGGCCATCCCCATCGGTTCCCGGGCCTGATCAAACGAGATTTCGATGCCCTTGCGTCTGAATATCTCGGTAAACACAATTGCCGGCGCGCGGCTTCCATGATCAATCATGGTGCCAGCCCAGTCAAATACGATTGCCTTAAGGTGTTTCAATTGGCTCATTTTGCTATTCACCTTTCATCTTTTTCCAGTAACGATCCGCAAGTCCGAACGAAAGTGTCATACCTGCTCCGCCTGTTCCAACGAACAACGAAACAACTTCATCGATGTCTTCCTCGTAGATTGGAAGCTCCGGATGCTTGGCATAAATCCCGTGCCATTTTTCCTTGATGGTCCAGTCCTGAAGACGAATTACTTTCTCCAACTCACGAAGCATTAAATCATCGATCTCAGATTTATCAAATGGGGTAATATTATCCCCGTATTCATGTGAGTCACCCAGAATGACTTCACCGTTTGGAAATTGTGAAGCCATTACGTGGATCCCGTATTCATCCAGAAGCGGTGATTCTTGTTTAACGCGTGTTTTGACAGCTTCAAGTGATGGGCAACCAGCAAATGATTCGTAATGACGTAACGTCAGACCGCTTGCGATGTGTGGAACAGTTGCCGACGAGTAGTCGGGCTGTGAAATGGACTTGAGCATCTGCAGTTTACATAAGACGAGTCGTGATGCTGCAAAGTTGTCAGGAAACAGAGTGCAAAGATCACTACCGCTACAAATTATGATCTTGCTTGCGGTCCATGATTCACCCTTTGATGAACGCAATTCGTTTCCGTTAACAGATGTAATGGGCGTGTCAAAGTGCATTTGGACACCACAATTATTTGCAAGCCAGTTGCGGATATGTTCTGCAGCGGTTCTGGGGTTTACTCTCAATTCAGTCGGTGAATACATTCCGCCAAGCAATCCATTTGGATTTGCCAATGCAGATCGGCTGCAGACCTCAGTCGGTGAAATCCATTCAGTGGAATGAGTGCTTTGGTCAATAAACTCACGAAGTACCTGCCGTTCATCTTCATGGTGTGCCAGATGAATAGATCCGCATTCTTCGATATTCAAATTGCTCTGGGCTGCGATCTCTAACCACAGTTGTCGTGAGTTTAATGCAATGTCGTACATTTCACCGGCAGGCTGCCCGACCGGCCAAATCATTCCAAAATTGCGAACGCTTGCACCTTGCGCGACGGATGAACGTTCAAAGATTCCAACTTTTTGGCCGTGTCTTGCAGCTATCCAGCCTTGAGCAAGGCCAACAATGCCGCCACCAATAATTGCAATATCAAACTCTGTGTTCATCAGATCTCAAATGAGTGAGGATTCTAAGAAGTCAATGAAATGAGATAGTTCCGGTGTGTGGATCTTCGGATCTTTTGCCAAGTCATCCCAGACTCTCAGTCGCAAAGCATCCTGCCAGTAAGTGTACGATTCAAACTCATGTAATTCCTGATCTGACATCGTACCACCTTGCAGGTTTAGGCTTGTGACCGATGCATGGCTGAGTTTGGAGAAATAGTTTTTATCTGTCGTACAGAGATATCGTTTGGCGCGAACATGTAACTTGATCGGCTCGGTAACAGAGTCTGGAAAGACTTCACATAGCGACTTGGCGGCGGCAGCTTCATGAAAATCATCAATGCCGTTGTCAGGGGCATCGTCGGGCAGGTTATGTATCAAATGACCGAAGTCATGCAGTAATGCAGCGGAAATCAATTCAGCAGATGCAGATTCTGATTCGGCAAGTGTTGCAGATTGAAGCGCATGTTCAATCTGCGTTACATCCTCTCCGCCGTACTCGGAATTTCCACGTTGCTCGAACACGTCTATTATTTCCGAGATTGACGAAACAATTCGTAAACTCATGGTTTAATCATTACTCGAATAGGTTTATGCGAAAGCGCGAATTCAACAGCGTCGTTGATGTCTGCAAGTGGAAATGATTTTTCCACTAGTTGATCAAATGGAATATCTTTGTTGTGAGTGACAAGAAAATCGAGTGCCGTCTTAAGATCCATAGGATGGTAATTATGCACTCCGATAATGGTGATCAAGTTCCTTACAACAAACTCCGGATCGAGGGAAATTGCTGGACTCGGCGCAACTGTTCCTACAAGAACAATGGTACCACCTAAATCAACGGCGGAAACTGCCTGTTCGATTGCAGACGATGAACCAGAAAAATCAAAGATGATATCAAAACGCTCACTAATCTTTGAAATGTTATCCGCAACGTGGGCAGCTCCGAATGCAAACGCGAGTTTGTTGCGATCATCATCAGGCTCAATAACTGAGATCTGCGATGCTCCTTTGGTTTTGACAAAAGCAATGGCACTTATTCCAAGCATCCCTGCACCGATGATCAATACACGCTTGTTGGAAACAATCGGGACCTGACGTATTGCTGCAGCCACGGTTGCTGTTGCGCAATTCGCTGGGCATAGAACTTCGTCCGGAACATCGCTTGAGATTCGAAATATCGATGTCGATGCGGGAAGGAGTACATATTCTGCGAAACCTCCGAGCAGCCCGGAGTCACCGTCAAGGACTTCATGGCCAAACTTCTTTACCGACGCGCATTTTTGCGGAATACCGGACTCACATAGCTTGCATTGCCCACAGCTAATACAAACCGACCATGTTATGCGATCACCGACCGAGAGCTGATGTCCGGAATAATCCTGCGCGTAATCACCACCGATTGCTGCTATATGGCCAATTATTTCATGCCCGAGAATAGTTGGAGTCTTTTCAATGCGTCTGCCCGTGATGGTATGAAGGTCACTGCCACAAATGGTACAGGCGCTGATTTTCACAAGTATTTCTTCTTCACCAACCGGCGGAATCGACGTTTCTTTAATGTCGAGAAACGCATTTGGCTCATCAAATACGGCAATTCGGCCTTTAACAGGATTAGCTTCTGATTGCGTCAATACTAGCCTCCTATCACACGTCCAATTCGACGTCTGATCTTTCTTTTGAAAGGGTGTGGTAAAAATAGACCGCCGCGATACCAAGGAAGATAATGGACAAGACTGATAGAGAATACAGTGCATTTTGGAATATCGCTAGTTTGTCGTTGGACGCTTCCAGATGTGACTTTGCAGCAAGCAACAATACGTATCCGAGATAGCCAATTGAATCTGCCAGATACATAAGGAATACAAGATTTCCACTTAGGCTGGAGGCAGAAACGATGCGTTCGAAAACAGTCGTATGGAAGGCGACGTAAGGCATATAGAGACCCACTCCGCACAATACCATGAAGCTTAGCGGGCCTATAAGGTTCTGTTCTTGTGCAATGGTCACTCCGATTAGTAACAGAAATGAAGTAGCCATTATAGAAAATGTCACAACAAGCGCTTTGATGTTATTGCGAAAGTAAATGGCAATCGCATTTAGAAGTGTCACGAATATCATCACGATTGTCTCGGAGTGTGTATAGATTGCGGGTTTCCCTGAAACCCCTAATCCCTGCCAGATTTCCACACCAAAGTCATCTCTAAAGGACCTGACAATAGTAAGGATGACGTAGACGGCGAATAGTGCAGTCAGTCCCGGCCAGTATGCGCGAAAAAATGTCCAGCGGTCACCACTCGACATGGCAACACGTACCTTACGTGCTTGGATATCGTTGGTGCTTGGGGGTGGGGTTTTGTGCAGAATGAAAACGGATAGCAGAAGCGGGGCAAGAAATATCAAACCAGTAATCATCGGCATATTGAATTCATTGACGCCCTGAACTTGAATCAACCACTGGCCTACGGATTTAACCACACCGGATGCCATGATGAAGCTGGCGCAAAGTACTGCAGATAATGCTTCAGTTGTGGTGCGGCCCTCAAGGTATGAGAGTACGAAACCGAATACCATTCCCAACGGTAGTCCGTTTAAGAACATAGCAAATACTTTGTATTCAGTAGGAAGTACTGCAAAGCACAGTAGAGCCAATTCTGAGAAGGCAATAAGACCCAGAATAGCTAGGGTGCGATACTTGCGATTTAACTCTGATACTATCCTGATTCCAATAAACTTGGAGAGCATGTAGCCAATTAGCTGTGAAATGATAAGCGTCGACTTCAGGTCGCTGCCAAAGACCGCCTTTCCATCAAATTCCGCCGCGGTGAACGGTTTGCGGAATGCGTACATGCAGAAGTAGACGCAAAAGGCAGCGGCTGCTGCGATTAGCAAACTTCTGGAGTCATTCTTGGGTCGACTAGTTTTCATGTGTCACGACGGTGAGTGTGCAAAGGCGGTTTGAAATGTACATCATGTTATCGAAATGATATCTGCTCGCTAGACACGCGACTGGCTGTGCGAGTAATCTCATTGTTTAGCATCTATATCTTTACAGCTATTCTTTGAAAGTCGACGATATGCGATCCGTGCTTCTGAGCTTGTTTGCGATTCTATCTTGCGGTCATGTGTTGGTGGCATCAGAACGACCGAACATCATTGTGATTCTCGTGGATGACATGGGGTTCTCTGATATTGGATCATATGGAAGTGAAATTCCCACACCTCACTTAGACGCATTGGCGAATAACGGGCTGAGATTTTCACAGTTCTACAACACCGGCCGTTGCTGTCCGACACGTGCAACATTGTTGACAGGATTGTATTCCCATCAAGCGGGAATTGGTTGGATGACGGCCGATCAAAATGTGCCTGGATATCGTGGCCACCTCAATAAAAGCTGTGTCACGATCGCAGAGGTTTTATCAGCGGCCGGCTACTTCACGTGTATGACAGGAAAGTGGCACGTTGGATTTAATCACGGTGTGACTCCTGCCAATCGTGGATTTCATCGTAGCCTTAATCTGCCAGCCGGTGGGCTTCATTATTCCGATCAAACTGGCCCCAAGGGTGGAACGCAAATGTTTCTTAACGGTGAGCAGGTAGCTCGTGACCATGCCATGTTTAACCCGCCCTGGTATGGATCGGATCTATGGACTGAGCAGGGTATCAAGTTCATTGACGAAGCATTGGCTGAAGACAAACCATTTTTCTTTTACCTGGCACACGTCGCGCCCCATTTTCCGTGTATGGCGCCGGAGGAAACGATCGCCAAGTATCGCGGCAAATACATGGCTGGCTGGGACAAGCTGCGCGAAGACCGCTATAAGCGACAGATTAAGTCAGGGCTAATTGAAAAAGGATGGCAACTGGAATCGCGACCAGATGACGTTCCTGAATGGGAATCGCTCTCGGACGAGGAAAAAACGCGGTACGACGACATGATGGCCATCTATGCAGCAATGATGGAAGAGGTTGATAAGAACATCGGTAAGCTCGTCACTGCATTGGACGACCGCGGCGTACTTGATAACACATTGATCCTGTTTATGTCGGACAATGGTGGGAATGCTGAAACCGGCGTAAAGGGAAAATATGAGGGCGAGAATCCCGGCGACCCTCATTCCAATGTATTCATCGGGAAGTGCTGGGCGCATTTGAATAACACACCGTTTAGAAAGTACAAACACTTCAATCACGAAGGTGGAACGGCAACACCTCTCATCGCTCATTGGCCTGCTGCGATTAAGCCGCGGACTGGCCGAAATGGCTGGGTAACGACCCCGACGCACCTGATCGACATTATGGCAACGTGCGTTGATCTGGGAATTGCTGAATACCCGAATGATGTTGATGGTGAGGCGATTACACCGATGCAGGGTCAGAGCCTGACCCCATTGCTCACCGGCGAAGGAGCATTTGCCCAGCGACCGCTTTACTGGGAGCACGAGGGAAACGCTGCCATTCGCGTTGGTGATTGGAAACTTGTAAGGCAGGGACTGAAAGGGAAGTGGGAGTACTTCAATCTTGATGAAGATCGGACCGAACAATCTAATCTGGCAGAGAAGTATCCTCTGGAGGTTGCAAAACTGCGTGAGCAATGGCGCACTTGGGCGCGTAGTGCTAACGTATTTCCCAAGCCGCAAAAGAAATCTAAATGAGACGTATCTCTTATTACGAAACTACACGGATTTCGAAACGCAGAGTTTGTATTAAAATGGGTCCTATGAGAAGAGTTATCGCCCTATATCTACTGATTCCGGTTTTTGGCTTAATCTGCGCAGTGCCAAGTAATTTGCTGGCTGCAAAACCATGAAAGCGTTTTAATTCCACCATCTTGCCGATTCTTCAATCGAAGTGTTTTTCATGTCATGGTGAGGATGTACAGGAAGCGGAGGTCCGACTGGACACACTGTCGATCGACTTCGTAAATGACCGGGCCTCGGTGCAAACATGGCAAGAAGCTCTCAACGCGCTCAACAAGGATGAAATGCCACCGGAAGATGGTGATCCGCTAACAGCCAAAGAACGGCAGTTACTGACCAATTGGATTCGAGGCGAAATTGACCGGGCAGTACAGATGCTTAAGAGTACAGGTGGTCGCGTTGTCATGCGGCGTCTCAATCGTACTGAGTACCAAAACACCATGCGTGATTTGCTTGGGTTGAATATGGACTATGCGCGTGACCTACCGCCGGAAGGGTTGTCTCCGGATGGTTTTAGGAACAATGGTCAGTCTTTACAAATGACTTCCATTCAACTGGAGTACTATCTGGCCGCAGCCCGCCGTGGTCTTGATCGCATCATTAAGACCGGTCCTGCACCGAAGGTGTTTGAGCATAAGTTTGATAAGAGCAACGTTAATAATTGGTTCAACGTAGAGATAGCAAATTATCTGGGCCGTAGCCAGGCGTTTTACGGAAAGATGGTTGATGACTATCCGGAACAAGGAAATTACATCGTTCGTGTCAAAGCATCTGCAAAAATGGCACAAGGAGCAGGCTTTCCAATCCTGGAAGTGTCTGTTGGATATCGACCGGATACAAAAGACTTGTGGGAAGTAACGTCCAGCGTCGAGATGACCACAGAAGATTCTCAGGTGTTTGAGTTTACTGGTAGAGTTGAAAACCATCCGCTGCCAGTACGGGGACAAGGTAAGTTTCCGGGGCTCGTGGTACGAGTGCGAAATATGTACGACGACTACACTCGCAAACCCAAACAGCAAGACGTGGAGCGAGATGGTAAAAAGCAAAAAGGTTATCCGTATGAAGAACACATGCCTCATATTCAGGTGGAAGAGGTTGAGTTTATCGGACCAGTATTTGACCAATGGCCACCTGCCCTGCACCGTGCAATCCTTCATGAATCTGAGCTAAGTGCTCAAGATGAAGCTGCCTATATGGCCGAAGTACTGGAGCGTTTCATGTCGCGGGCATTTCGTCGACCAGCAACCAATGCTGAAGTTATGCGCATGGTTGGCTTCTACCAGTCGATTCGGTCGGAATTCCCCAGCCTGGAAGATGCAGCGATCGAAACACTTGCGATGGTACTGATCAGTCCACAATTCCTATATCTACTTGAGCCGGACAGCAGCCAAAAGAGAAAGCTCAATGATTATGAGATTGCCAGTCGCATGTCTTATTTTTTGTGGAGTACGATGCCCGATCAGGAATTGCTGGACTTAGCAGCCGATCGTCGGCTGTCAAAGCCTTCAGTTTTGGAACAGCAGGTAACGCGCATGCTGGAAGATGAAAGAAGCTGGCGATTTGTGAACCAATTTACTGACGAGTGGCTGAAACTCGACAATATTAATCAAATCGCGATTAACACCGACGTCTATCAGGGATTTAACGAAGCTCTCAAAACAGAAATGGTGATGGAAACACGTCACTTCTTTAGAGAGTTGTTGATGGAGGACTTGAGTGCATTGTCCTTGCTGGATTCCAACTTTGCGATGTTGAATGAAAACCTGGCTCGTCACTACGGAGTGGACGGTGTGTTAGGGCGTGAATTCCGACGGGTTGATCTAACAGACGAAAAACGTGGCGGTCTACTTGGTCAGGCAAGTGTTCTAATGCTCGGCTCGACAGGGCAAGATTCTCATCCGATTCGTAGAGCGGTATGGCTTCGTGATCGGATATTGAATGATCCCCCTGCACCGCCACCACCGGACGTTCCCGATCTGGATGAGTCAAATCCGGACTTTGCCAAATTGACTGTGAGGGAACAACTTGAAGTACACCGGCAAAAGGAATCCTGTGCATCGTGCCATCGCGGCATTGACCCCTGGGGCATTGCGATGGAGCATTTTGATGCGGTTGGTAACTATAGGGAGATGATCCGCATTCGTCACAACAATGAAGTTGGAGAACGCGAGGTTGTAGCATCAGACGTGTTGCCTGATGGCAATGAGCTCGATGGAATGGAGAGCCTTAAAGATTACCTATTGTCGAAAAAAACCGACGATTTTGCCAATTCCTTGGTTTCACGGATGACAGTTTATGCACTGGGTCGGAACTTGGAGCTCACGGATCAGGAGCTGGTGGACGATCTTACTAAGGAATTCGCAAAGAGTGGATACAAGATGCAAACCTTGATTAGCGAGATTATTGCGAGCAGTGCATTTCGAAGTAAGTGACCTGATGCAATGTAAAACGCCCACATTGATAGAGATGCTATACTTGTATAAGTAAAACACGATGGTGGAATTTGGCTTTTGTGCAGAATGGAATTCTGCGACGATACAGATCCTCATTTTTCAGTTGAGCGATTAACCGACTTTTGGACTTCGGGAACTAAGTAATACTATGACAAAGAAATCCTGGCATCTAGACCGACGTACATTTCTTCTTGGCACAGGTGTTTCCATGGCATTGCCGTACATGGAATCTATGGGGGCAAATGTAAATGCATCCGAATTGCCAAAGCGGATGTGTGCGATGTATTTCCCATTTGGGATCAGTCTACCGAAAGAAGGTGGTGACCTTCACAAGTGGCGTTGGTTCCCTAATGGTGAAGGCCGGGATTTTACCTACAACGAAAGCTCAAAGCCATTTGAAGCACTTCGAGAGAAGGTCACGATTATCGGCGGCATGTCACACCCGAATGGTCGAAGAATGGGTGGTCATGATACCGGTGACACGTTTCTTACCGCTGCAATGCTCGATGGTAAATACTTACACAACACCGTTTCTGTCGATCAGGTAGCTGCAAATGCAATCGGCTCAGACACGCGTTTTTCGTCAATTACGATGTCGACCGATGGTGGCGTTGGTGAACCAACACGCTCAAGTACGCTGAGTTATGACGACAAAGGTCGTCCGATCCCTGCATTGAATCAACCTCAAATGATCTTTGATCGTATGTTCGGTGCTCCGGATGCTGATCTAAAAGCACGTCATCGACGATTGCGAAGTTCCTCAAGCATGCTGGATATGGTCCTTGAAGATTCCAAGAGTTTACGTCGTCGACTCGGGCGACAGGATCAGGAGAAGTTTGACGAATACCTGGCATCGGTACGCCAAATCGAACAACGTGTAAAACGCACGCAGCGATGGCTCGACATTCCACTGCCATCCTTAACCGACGAAGAGCGAGATGTCCTCAAACTAGAAGCCGATGATCAGGCACCCAAGGAATTCATTCGTACCATGTACGACTTGATCTATCTGGCTTTTAAAACGGACTCAACGCGTGTTGCAACGTATCAGATTGCCAGCATGGCTGATGCTTCGAGCAAAGCCGGCCCATTCCCGTTCCGTGAAGGATTTAAGGCTAACCTGCACTCACTTGCACATGGCTGGAATAAGCCGGAAGGTGCAGTGGCTCTCGGAGAGTGGGACAAATTTATGAATGAACAGTTGGCGTACTTTCTGCAGCGACTCGATTCGCACAAGGAAGGTGACGGTACGCTTCTTGATCGTACTATGGTGCTTCATGGCAGTAGCAATAGTACTACGCATAACAACAGTAATTATCCGCTTGTATTTGCAGGCGGTTCCGGAATCGGTCTGCAACACGGTCAATTCCTGAAGGTTGCTGATAACGTCCCGATGTCGAATTTGTTTGTGACGATGCTCGATTGCATGGGTGTTGATGCACCTAAGTTTGCTGATAGCACTGGCGATCTGACAGCTGTACGGGCGTAGAACCTCATCCCGGTAAATCTGCTGACTCCGCATGGAATAAGCTGTGCCGATGAGTGTACAGGTTAGATTCGCAGGCTGCTGAGCTCCTGAGAACTCATGGCAACTGTCAAATGACTATGCAGTCAGTTCTTCAGCCTTCGTCTTCAGACCTTTGAGATCCAGCTTACCTGTGCCGAGGATGGGGATCTCGTCAACTTGCATGAAGCTCTCAGCAGACGGGATGAATATGTTTGGTAATCCGTGATCCGTTGAAAGTGCCTTGATGATTTCTTCCACCGGTATCGAGAGTGCGGTATGAAGCACGATTAGTCGTTCGCCCTTCTTGTCATCAGGGACACTTGTAACGGCTGCACTGATGCCAGCTGCACTATCATCATCATCATCCGAATCGCTGTCTGTTCCCAGAATCTCATTGATGGCTTCTTCCACTTTGATATGTGGAACCATTTCACCACCAATTTTTGAGAAGCGACTCATGCGGCCGGTAATCTTGATGAATCCATCCTTATCAATCAGCGCGACATCACCCGTTTTATACCAGCCGTCTTGTACGACTTCTGCAGTAAGATCATCTCTTCCCAAATAGCCCTTCATGATGTTAGGACCTTTGATGTAGAGCATGCCCGATTGTTCTTCACCAAGTTCGTCATCTGTATCCAGGTCAAGAACCTTGGCTGCAACACCTTGGATAGGTCGACCGACTGTACCATCTTTGAATTCAATTTGATCTTTCGACGTAGCACGGTTCCCGGGCACATTGCAACTGGTTATTGGAGAGGTCTCCGTTGCACCGTAGCCTTCAACCGGTCGCACACCGAATTTCTCTTCAAATGCATCTGCCAAATCAGTTGGTAGTTTTTCAGCACCTGTGATAGCGACATCAAGCGTGGACATTTGTTCCGGAGTACATCGTTTGAGATAACTGCGGAGGAATGTTGGGGTAGCCAGAAGGATAGAGATTCCGTGCTTGTCACATAACTTACCGATCATACGTGAATCCAATGGATTTGTATGGAATACGGCACTCATATCCAGGCACATACTTCCCCAGAGTGTCACGGTGAATCCAAAGGAATGGAAGAACGGTAGCACACCCAAAACACTATCGTCTGAGTCGATTCTTGCAACTTGTTGAATGGCAGCGATGTTACTTGAGACATTGCCATTGGTGAGCATAACGCCTTTAGGTACACCGGTTGATCCTGATGTAAAGATGACTGTGGCAATATCATCCCCACCGATCTCTCGCAACTTGAGCGTCTTGATTAAGCGACCGGCTGGAGTAACGAATGCGTTCCAAATGCCGGACAACTTGTCACCAAGTGTAGGTTCTTTGTCCTTATCTTCCTTTAATTCTTCGAGGTAAAAGATATCAGCATCGAGATCTTCTTCATTGAAGTTGAATTTTTCCATCGCCTTACGGCTGGAAATGATGTGTTTGATTCCGCATTGTTCGATACACGAATTCAGTACTTCGGCTGAAACGGTGTAATTTAAATGAACTGGGATCCTTCTATCCAAAACTAGGGCCATGTTGGTTACGGTTGCAGCGACCGTCGGTGGTACAAGCATCCCTACATATTGTTCGTCATCACCGATAGCATGACGTTTCAGTAGATTACGTACGACTAAGGACTTAAGTAGCAATCCTTTACCGCTGAGTTTAGCGCCAGACGAATCTGCAATTTTCACTTTCTTATTGCGTTTCGCTTGATAAATAAAATCAGCTGCTAGGCAACTATCACCGTGGGCACGTTGATTCATAGCGTTTGCTCCTAAATCCTGAACGCGTTGTCGTACAATGTGAATGGACTCATTTTTGGAAAGTGGTTGACCAAAGTATATCCATACAGGGTAAGGGATTCGTTTCGGTAATTTCCAGAAGTATTTTCCCCGATCGAAGCTAAAAATGCTTCCCCAAAGCCCGTCTAAATAGATAGGAATGACCGGTACATCCGTCTCAGTTTTCTTGAGAATTCTCGTCATTCCTGGTCGAAAGGCCTGAACTTGACCGGTTTTACTTAGCGTGCCTTCGGGGAAAATGCAGACCAACTCTCCGTTGTCCAGAGCCTTTGCGGCGGTATCCAGTGCCTTCGTGATGGAAGATTTTTTAGCGGAAATAAATATCACGCCAAACATCTTTCCAAGGATTCTGATCAACGGATTCCTGAAATTGCCAGAAAATACGACCATCCTCACAGGCCTATCACTTGCAAGGAGTAACAGGATGCCGTCGATCCAAGTCAGGTGATTTGGCACAAGGAGTGCTCCACCGGTTTCAGGCAGGTTTTCGACACCCTTAAGGCGGATTTTGTAAAACGTTCGACTCAACACCCAGACTACAAAACGGATGGTTGTCTGTGGAATGAGCCAAACGATGTACAAGCAAACGGGAATGGTTGCGATGCCGATGGAAAGAAATACTTCACGTGCAGATAGGATAGGCTCACCGTCAACTTCCTGACGTAAACCAACGAAGATGCCGTTTAGCACGAGCATGCCAACGAATGTGATCAGATTTGTCGCGGCAAGAATCGCGCCAAGGTCTTTCTTAGGACTGCGATGCTGGACATAGGAAGTCAGTGGTACTTCAAAGAACCCACTGCTAACTCCGATCATAAAGAGGAAAAAGCATGCAAGAATAAACTCCGTTTTGATTTTGGATTGTTGTTCCAGATTAATATCGAAATCTAGGTGTTCCGCCCTAGATAGTTTGGCAGAGTCGATTTCAGCAACTTGTTGCATCACATCGATTTCAAATTCACCCGATGGTAGCCGTAGTGTCTCAAATGAAGCGATCTTACCGAGATTTGCTTCAATGACTTTGCGGTAGTGTTCAACTCCTTCGGACAAGTTGTGCTTGGTACCGTCAACCGTTATGGATTTGATGATGTCGTTTTCGCGAAGATCGGTTGCGACGGGCATGCCATCGCTTAGCTTTGTAACAACGATGCCAAGATAATTTTCCTTCTTCGGACGACGTACATCATTTTTGATTGGCGGCGCCGCTTTGACTTCTGTAGGTAAATGATTCGACCTGTCTTCCGCGACGTTTCTTACCACTGCGCCGAGACGCGTTTTGTCAAAAATCGTGCTGTCAATGGTGAACATTAGTAGGCTGGTTATGGCAATTCCCAGGGCCCCGATTGGTAGTAATCCCAATTCGACCCGGCCGGCTGAAAGAATTCCGGCCAATATGCTTCCGGCGCAAACCCCCAGTACAATGGTGACCATAAAGATGGTCTTGTCGACTTCTGCTCCACCTCCGGCTTCGACGACAAACTGATCAATGGTGTTTTGAGCCACTGCACTGATAGCCCAAAAGAAGGCAATTCCAAAAGCGATTTTTAGCATGGCTGGCTGGCGTGCCAGTGTCTTTACATCTCGCTTCATCTGTTTTGGAAGATTCCACGTGAAGTCCTTGTTAGGTGCAGCGATTTCCAGTTTTTGAATTAGCAGACTAAAGCACGTTCCAACCACTGCCGTGCCAATAACAACCGAGCCAATAATCCAGATATCCTGAATACCATCGACTCCCAGGTATGCCATTTCTTTAAAGTGCGTTAAATCAGCCAATTTCATGCCGAGCATCATCCCCAGCAGCGTTCCGCCCACGGTGGCCATGTTATAGACGCCGTTTGCGGAAGAAATCTTTGATTCCTTTACTATCTCCGGGATGGCGCCGAATTTCGATGGATAGAACATCGCACTTTGAGCCCCCATCAAGGTCAACATGACGAAGATCATTGGGATGTTCTGATTGGCTATCGCGATCGTACCGCCGAGCATAATCAGAATTTCAGCGAATTTGCAGCAAATGATTACGTTACGTTTGCTGTGGCGATCCGAGATGAATCCGGCGTGGGTTGCCAGCAAGATGTATGGTGAAACAAAACATGCTAATCCTACCCCGAGCAATGTGCTTTGATCCATCTCCAGCATATCGGCATCGATGTAGTACTTGCCAATGCCGATTACCAGCCATCGAAAGCAGTTGTCATTGATACCAGTGAGAAACTGAGTTATCACCAGCGCAACAAAGCTACGGCTTGCCAGGTTATGCGAACCAATAGCAAGATCGTGCTCGATTGCCGATGTGTTGGAGTTACTCAAGGTGTTGAATTCCGATCATTAAAACAACGCTGCATCGTCAACCGACAGAATTCGCGTTCCTCATGACCCACAACAATGTCACAATCCGACTTTTGCAGCACTTGGTATAGATGTGCGGCGATTTGAATCGATGTTGATAGTGGAGCCTTAGTGCCTTTATCAGCACATGAGGATATCAGGAATACGCGTTTGATTCAGCGCGAGATTTAATCTGTTTTACGGTAGTTAGGGTTAGATGTTACGCAGAGTATTTGGATTTCAATCGACACAATTCGTGATGGCCGCCGTGCTTATGGGGCTCGTCGGCTTTCAGTTGTTATATATCGACTCTTATATCTTAACCGCATCGGCGAGTGAATCCGTGTCCGAATATCTACGACAAGATGTTGTTGATGTAGCAGAATTAACGACAACATCTGATGATTCTTCGACGGAACAAGACATATCGGTACATGAGCATTCAACGGTCATCAGTGATGTACCAATGAGTGAACTTGCCATTCAAAAGGTGCGATTGAAGTTACCCGAGTGGTTAATGTACGTCGCTTTTTCCACAGCCGGTTTGTTCTTGTTTCTCGGCCTGCAATCTGCCAAAAGAGAATAGAGATACAACCCATTGCTTAACGTACGTTGACAGTTTCTACCAGCGACACGTATTATTAGGCGAGCGGCGAGTCACGCGGGACAGCGCAGTTATGGGGCGGGTTACCCAGCAATTCTGAGTAGAGGTATAAAGTGGGCAGTTATCAACATTTCGATGTTTCCGAATCAGGCGATGTATCCATCGTTAACTTTAAGTCGGATCGAATTATGGAAGCTGATATGATTGATGAGCTCGGTGGTGAGCTTGTTCAGTTGGCTGATACGGACACCAGTAAAATTCTGTTGGATTTCTCCAACATCGCATTTCTTTCCAGCGCAGCACTGAGTCGGCTAATTGTGATGCACAAGCACTGCTTGGCAAATGCCGTGTCGCTTAAGCTATCCGGAATGACACCGGATATTGAAAAGGTGTTCACCGTTACAAGGCTGAATACCCTGTTTGATATTCATGCCGAACAAGCTGGAGCCTTGGCCAGCTTCTAAACGCCACTGCTAGTCAGAAACGCCAAATCCTACACGAGCCTACTTGGGCAATGCAGCGGTGCGCACTGACGATTCGGCAATCGTAGTGGTTACATTGGAAAGCCGTTTGCGTATGGCTGGTTGGCAGCGAGTGAGCTTGTTAATCAAGCGGTGCATGCCGTCTGGTTTGGTCAATGCAACGTTGTAGACTTGGCCGACAAACTTGGTGATTTCGTCGTAGCTCCATTCGGTTGCCTTCATGAACAGCGGTACTACCACTCCTTCAACGATTTCACCAACTCCACTGTCTAGTTTCATAAACAGGTCAATGGAGTGCCTGGTGATAGGTTCGCTTTTATCGTTCAATTCAAACGACGAGTGAACGACTACGACAGTCTTTGCCTTGATATTTTTAACAAGCAACGGGCCTTTATATTTTCCGTCTATCAAAAACACATGTGTCTCATGCGTGCCGTAAATTAGCTCTACTTGGGAAGTGTTTCCCTTTAGATCACTTAAGGTAAACTCAAATTCCCCAACTCGGTTAACTCTAAATTTCGCTGCACCCATTAATTCCCACATGTTGCAAACGAGCTCGGGGTAACGAACGAGCTGGATATATAATTCGGGACTGCATTGAATGGTGGATTCGGGAAGATGTTTATAGACCGCCTCGGAATTGATGGTGGATTTAATGCGCTCTGTAGCTGACGCGGTCATACGTTCAAAAGGAATATTACCGAAAGCTTTTTGTTTAGCTGATAGCCCGGAGTCTTCAGCGGTTGCTGTGTCGGGCAGTACCACGCTCAATAACGCAATGACAAAGCACACGATAGTTTTGAAGCAACGTGCAACATTGGAATTGGCGGTACGTGGCTGCATTTGGCGTGCTGGAATATTTGAATAAGACATACGTATACGCATGTCTTGTCGGCACGTCTGAGCAGCAGAATCTAGTAAGCATTTTAATTCAATGCATATTGATACAAATTGGTGTTAAGACAGAGAAGCTGGGAGTCATAGGCCAGAAGTTGT
>JAKUOW010000048.1 GCA_022451045.1 Pirellulales bacterium
AGAGAGGTCAGAGTCCTGGCTCTAAACAGTCAAATATCGCGGCACCCAAAGTGCGAATGCTTGGACCTGATGCCGCTGTCGTAACATACATTCGTGTTGTTCAGCGGCTCACCGATGCAGGTGACTCGACGGCAACTTTTGAAGAAACGCGTGTTTGGAAAAAAGTCGACGAAGAATGGAAGCATGTGCATTTCCATCGCTCTTATGCAGGAAGTGTCGAGCTTGGCTAATTCCACGTCTTTGCGCTGCGATTAAACGCCCATCAAGCGGCCGCCGCAGACATTAATTAGCTGTCCTGTCACTGCTCGTGCTTCGTCTCTCGCCAAATAGACCGCCATGTCAGCTATTTCATCCGGGAGAATCCGTCTTCCTAATAGCGAAGCACCTGTTTCGATATCCTCAAAGCTTGTGCCAGTCCGGTCTACGTCATAGTGAATGCGATCATCATTCATCTTGGTCGCTGTCACACCAGGGCAAACAGCATTTACTGTAATACCATCTTGGGCATGTTCTAACGCCACTGACTTTGTCAAACCACCCAAGGCATGCTTACTGACTGCATAGGCGGCCCCATGTAATGCTGAAACCTTGGAGTTGATCGATGCAATATTTATGATTCTGCCCCAATTGGCCTCCACCATAGACGGCAGCACTGCTTTGGAGAGTAAATAAGGTGCTGTGACGTTGATCGACATCGTTTTATGCCAGAATGCGTCATCAAAATCGATAAAGGGTTGAGGTGCCGAGCTGCTACCGATTCCAGCGTTATTTACCAGAACATTTATGTTCCCAAGCTCGGCACTGACAGTGGCCACCAATCCACACAATGACTCGTGGTTCTCCATGTCACCTACTAGCTTCAGGCCGCGAACGCCCGCTGCCTGTATTTGACTGACAACTTCATCCAATTCACTTTCGGTTCGCGAGGTTACAGCTACGTCAACACCATCTTTTGCAAGCTGAATCGCAATACTTCTGCCAATTCCGCGGCCCGCGCCTGTTACTAATGCGATTCGCTCTTGCATGGGAAATGTTCCTTTTGTTGATTAACGCCGTTCATCTTTTTCGGTTACACTCAGGACGAAAAGAATGATAGGTTGTTTTGCTTCGCAGTAACAGTACTGAGAGGCCAACCGGATTCACTATTCAGGATATGTTTACCATGACGCCCTATGAAGGAACCGTTTTGATTGCAGGAGCAACCGGATTCATCGGTACGCATCTGGCCCGATTCCTACCACATGTACGAGTCCTCACAAGAGATACAAACGCGGCACGGTCGACGCTAAGCAAGTACGGCATCAGTGTTTCCGAAGGTATCGTGAAATGGGCTCCTGGCAAGTCGCCACTGGATGCGTCTGTGCTAGATGGTGTCGATGCCATAATCAACCTCGCCGGCGTCTCCGTAGCCGATGGACGTTGGACAAAGCGTCGTAAGAGAAGCATCCTGCAAAGCCGCCTCGATGCGACAAAAACTCTCATTTCGGCACTCTCATCAACTCAGCACCGCGTCCAATCGCTAATCTCTGCTTCTGCAGTGGGCTACTATGGCAGCTGTGGCAACCAGTTCCTTACCGAGGACACCGAGCCTGGGACCGACTTTTTAGCGGATGTATGTAAGAAGTGGGAGGACGCAGCACAGCCCGATACCGCCGATATCGTGCGAGTTGTCACTCCGCGGATCGGGATCGTCCTTGGTCCGGATGGGGGCGCACTACCCAAAATGGCCTTTCCGTTTAAGCTATTTGTCGGAGGCAAATTAGGAAATGGCAAACATTGGATGCCGTGGATACAAATCGACGACCTGGTTGGCCTATTTAATCACCTACTAACTTCCTCTATAAGTGGACCAGTGAATGCCACAGCACCGAACCCAGTAACCAACGCCGAGTTTACCCGCCAACTTGCAGGTTCTTTGAAGCGACCAGCCTTGTTTCCTGTGCCGCGTTTTGTGCTGCGTTTGTTAGTCGGTGAATTCGCCAATGCACTTTTCGCATCTCAACGTACAGATGTCACCAAAGCAGTTAACGATGGTTACGCGTTTAGGTTTCCCGAGCTCAAATCTGCACTTCACGAACTCTATTAACAAACACTTACAAACACATTACACATGAGCAAGAGAGCCTGGAATTCCCTGCGGCGTGATGTTATCCAGTGTGAAATGTGTCCGCGCCTCATCAGGCACTGCCAGCAAATTGCCGAAACCAAACGCAGGGCATATATCGATCAAGAGTATTGGGGAAAGCCTGTACCGAATGTCGGCACACTGCCCGCACGTTTATTGATTGTCGGCCTTGCACCAGGCGCACACGGTGCAAATCGTATTGGACGGATGTTTTCAGGCGATCGCAGCGGTGACTGGCTTTACGAAGCGCTTCATCGCTTCGACTTTGCCAACCAGCCGACATCCTCGTCACTCGACGACGGCTTAGAACTACGCGACTGTGTCATTACAAACGTCTGCCGGTGTGCTCCTCCCGGGAATAAACCAACTACCGAGGAATTAAACACCTGCAGCCAATACCTTGACCGCACGTTTGCATTAGTCCGGCCCGAAGTAATCATAGCTCTAGGACAATTGGCATGGAAAGCAGTCTTGAAAAACCTCAGCACTCGGCTCGAGCTGCCAAAACCACGTCCAAAGTTCTCACATAATGCGTTCGTATCACTCGACTCGCACATCCAGTTGCTTGGAAGCTATCACCCAAGTCAACAAAACACATTCACCGGCCGACTAACAAAACCGATGTTCCATCGTGTGTTCAGACGCGCCCGCCGTTTGCTGTCATAAGCAACTGCCAGTAAAAGCTCACGATTTCTTACTACTCGTTACAATAATGGTTCGTAGTTCATCCATTGCTATTTTGGGTATTTATCTCATGTTGCGCACCTCATTTAGTACTCTTGCCTTTTGTTTGACGATTGCCAGCCACTCACATGCATGGCAAGCGGAGGAGTTACCCACAAAAAACGTACCAACCGTACAGGAGGTAGCCGAATCTGTAAAACCCTCAATCGTGGAAATTTCCGTTTCCGGCCGTGATGGAAATAATCGTGGCGTCGGCACTGGCTTCGTTATTTCCGACGATGGACTCATTGCCACCAACCTGCACGTCATCGGTGACGCCCGAGCATTCACCATAAAGACATCAGATGAGAAAGAATTGACGGTTAAGACGATTCATGCCTCAGATCGCGCCATGGACCTTGCCATCATTCGGGTGGAAGAAACTAACCTGCCGGCCTTAAACCTAGGTGTCATTTCCCAACTGAAACAAGGTACACCCATTGTTGTAATGGGTAACCCACATGGGCTAAAGAACAGCGTTGTCAGTGGCGTAAACTCTGGATTCCGTGAAATCGATGGACGTCAGATGATTCAATTGGCCATCCCCATTGAACCCGGAAACAGCGGTGGCCCAGTCTTAGATCGCAGTGGAACGGTATACGGTGTTGTAACGATGAAATCCACCGTCACGCAAAACCTGGGATTTGCGGTGACAATCGACTCATTAAACTCACTGCTAGATAAGCCAAATCCAATTCCTTATGAAAAGTGGCTTACCATTGGAGCCATAAATCCTAATCTATGGACGCAGGTCTTTGGCGCACGTTGGCAGCAACGCGGCAGCAAGGTTGTTGTGAGTGGCCAGGGCGCTGGATTTGGCGGCCGCTCATTGTGTCTAAGCAACAAGGAACTACCGGACTTGCCATATGAAGTCTCTGTGACCGTACGCATGGATGACGAAGCAGGCGCGGCAGGACTGGCTCTCTTTAGCGATGGCAAGGACAAACACTACGGCTTCTATCCAACCAACAACAAGATGCGTCTGACGTTTTTTAATGGCTCAAGTGTCTACAGTTGGAATGTCCTTTACGACCAACCGAGTGACGCCTATCGAACAGGTGACTGGAACCAACTAAAGATCCGTGTCGAAGAAGACCGTATAAAGTGTTTCCTGAACGATAGATTGATCGTCGAACACGAATCCCCACAACTGACCGGTGGAAAAGTCGGTCTCGTCAAATTTCGAGAAACCGAGGCAGAATTTCGCGAATTCATACTAGCCCGTGAAATCCCAACGACACGTCCTGATACTCAAACAGTCGATAAGCTCGCCGCTGCACTAAAGGAACTATCCGAATTGCGTGACTTAACTGACGACGAACTGAAACCCTTTAGTGATGTGCCAGAAACAACCAGAGAACTTATCGATGACGAAGTAGCTAAGCTTGAACTGCGTGTTAAGGAACTTCAACAAATCGCATCTGCAGTGAAAGTAAAGAGCGTTGCAAGCAAGCTCCATGAGCAGGTTAGACAATTTGATGAACGTCAATCACAGGATCTCGCTGATCCAGAGAAAAACGACCGGCCAAACTTTGATTTACTTAAAGCCAGCCTAACAATCGCACTGGTTGACGAAGAACCGTTTTCCGTATCGGCTTACCTGGCTTACATTGATCAGGAGGTCAGCACCATCGAAGAAACCCTATCTGACGACGCCACGCCAGCTGCGCGTCTTGAAGCCTTAACAAAATACATGTTTACAGATAACGGTTATCATGGCAGTCGCTTTGACTATTACCATCAGGCCAATAGCTATATGAACCGTGTGATCGATGACCGAGAGGGTATTCCGATCACGTTAAGTGTTCTGTTCATGGAATTCGGTAAGAGATTGGGGCTCGACATCAAAGGCATTGGCATTCCGGGACATTTCATAGTGGCGCATTTTGATCACGATGAAGTCCAGTACATTGACGCGTATGGCGAAGCGACCAAACTAACGCTGGATGACGTGAAAAATTTGGCAACCAACGGGAGACCCGGACAGTTTCAGGATGGTTTTTTGGAACCTGTGGATCATGTAGCCATACTCACTCGCATGCTCAACAATCTCCTCGGTTTGGCACAAGACAAACAGGATAAGCAGGCCATGCTGCGATACGCAGAATTACAAATGGCAGTGAATCCTGAGAACGTTCAGGCACGAGGAATGCGGGCGATACTCTATTTCGAAACGGGTCGTCATGCAGCTGCCATTGCCGATCTCGACTGGTTTATTGATAAACAACCTCCCGAGATAGACATCAACCAGATTCGCCGCATGCGAGATTACTTCATACAACAAAGCAACCGCTAGAAACATAGGAGTACCTCATCGGATACTCATTACATTTCTAGCGGCTTGCTTGTAGTTTATCTGGTTAGTCGCTATTTGATTGAGATAGCAAAGTCACCCCTTACATCCCGCCAGATAGCGTGAATGTGACTAGCCGGGTTGCCAGCAGCATCCGGTTGCGTGTTCACAAACTCAATCAAGAACGTAGGACCTTGAATGCGGTAATAGTGGCCAATACCGGGCTTCAATGCTCCAGCCCATCCGAAATAGATCTTGTCTGGGTCTGCTTCAACGATTTCACGAATGCGGTCGCGTCCCACCTGTAATTGGATGGTGTATGCATACGTATCTACGAGATCCTCCAACGTCTGTTGTTGCTCGCGAGATAATGCCTTGTACGCAATACCAACGGGATCTGCAACTGGTGGTTGTGCTTCCCCCGCATTGCGGACCTCTCTGGGGGCCTCTTCCGCAAAGATTGCCGTCTTCTTTTGGTCATCATCCAGAGAATTGATCAGCTCGAACGCCAGAACCTCTTCGTCCTTCAGCACTCGTGTACCCTTCTTTATCCCAGCAATATCCGAACCTACGATGGTCGGGTTTGCACAGAGAACCGTTGGACTGGAAGAGACGACGTCATCGCCCTCCAACACGAAGTTAAGTGAAAGATGGTGGCCTTCAATACTGAGTCCCCATTTACTATCCCCTGCTGGATCACCGAATACCGTGAAGTAGTATTTTTCCGGATCCCGCGCGAATCTACCAGGATTCGCCTTTTCTAACTCGTGAAGAACACCTTCGAGTGCCATGATTGTTGTGGTCTTTTCATAGCCGATTTTACTGAGCGTGGAGGCCATAAGCGCCATGGCAGCTTTCTTCTGTTTTCCATTCATACCGGAGTAAATAGCACCCTTGCGTTCTTTCTTTGGAATAAAGTGCCAGTCCACTCGCTGTTCAGAATCATAAGGCATTATTGCCTTGGCTTTCTGCTCATCGTCTAGCGACGCCAGAAAGGTCTTTGCAGCCTCAGAGATTTGTTCTGCAGGAGAATCTGCATAATATGTCCAACCAATGCTGAGGGTAACAACCGCGAGCAGCGCCACGGTAATTCGGTGTCTCTTGATCATCTTAGTCCTTCGTTTCTATTCGGTTTTCGTCTGCAACACCCTGTAAAATTACGAGTCCATTGCAAACCCCCATCATATACCAAAGCAAATCGTTAAAGTAGTATTGAGTGCAAACGGTCCACACCCGTGTGTAACGAAGCAATCCACACACCAACCCTTTTCAAGTCCTTCGTTCAAATGTCACTGTATCTTGTAGAGACATCACGCTGCGACCACACGCGAGTGCTCTCAATAACTCAAATGCAGGAGTGGCTTGGCGAACGCGGTCTATTCCGGCGGAACAAATCAGCTGATAATGAGATCGTGCTGGAATTATTCAAACACCACTACACTCACTGCGATCAGTGCAACACTACCGGCGTTTTCTTACGCCCACATCAGGACGAATGGGATGATTTTGGGGGACTGGACCAAGCGACATGCGAGGATTGCAAAAAACCAATTGATGCCCTGCGTCTGGACGTTTTCCCTGATACACGAGTTTGTTCTTCATGTCAGAGGGTGCGTGAGGCAGGCCAACCAGAAGCAACTATCTATTGCGATCGCTGTGGAGACGCGATGACTAGTCGCAAGGTTTCCTCCGGCATTACCAGGTATGTCCTCGCGTGCTCTAGTTGCGGTTATCAGCCATAAAATGAACTACAACTCTTCAAATGTATTTATCACGCTGCTCGCTTTAAGCGTCTTTCTCGCTGGATGCTCGGAACCATCCGCAGACTCTGTAAACAAAGAAGCCCTTATTCAAGAAATAATCAAAGCAGTACAGAGCGAGGACGAGACGGTCATTCAGATCTCTGAAGTATTGATTACGGATGACGATTTGGATCACTTCGCCAGCCTTACCACACTGGAACAGCTGATTCTCGACACCTCTAGCATTACAGACGATGGTATGCGAAAGCTTGCCGCTCTTAAGAAACTGATCCACCTACGTATTCGAAATGGGAATATCACTGATGTAGGACTCTCGCACATACTCGGACTCAACAAACTAAAGTTTCTGAATCTTCCCCATGCCGAATTATCCGACGACGCCATTAAAACGTTGAGTCGACTTCCTGATCTACAATTATTGCGTTTGGGTAGTTCGCAAATGACAAATGAATCACTTCGTCACATCTCACAAATGGAATCGCTGCTATTTGTGCACCTAATTGACGTACCTATAAACGACGATGGACTTCAGCACCTCCATCAAATGACTCAACTCCAATCACTTTACATTGACGGTGGAGATGTTACCGACGACGGTTTGAGCGATCTTATGACCGCCTTGCCAAACCTTCATCTACACGTTAATCAACAGCACCACGATTTGGTAAAGGCCGACCATGATCATTGAAGCCGTCCGTCCCACAACGAATTAACGCAGGCGAACGTTTTTGAGAAGATCGTAAAGTTCAGACATCGCCGCAACTTCTGCCGAACACCCCTGCATCGAATAAACATGCAGGAGATTGGCCAGCAACCTAGCTAACCACTGCTTATTGGTTGCCGCCTGAAAGCACCGCTCGTCACCAACCGCTGAATAACCCGTGATTTGTTCGATGAGATTGCATGCGTCGCTGTCAGATAGTAACCGGCCACCATTAAATGGATCCACCAACATAACGTCTTGTTTGGTGTATACCCGTATTAGGAAGTGACCCGGGGCATTCACTCCTTCAACCTTGAGCCCCAAACGACCAGCCACGAGCTTATATACAAGGCACAAGGTAATGGGAATACCACGCCGTTGACGTAGCACAGCAGGAAGGAAGCTGTTGGTAGCCTCATAATATCCATCACGACTTCCCCTGAAGCCTTCTTCTACAAACAACACCTCATGCAAATGAGACAATAACGCCAATTCGTTTTTTGAGCGAACACGCAGTCTTACCTGATCAGCCAGATTATCTAGACGGGTGTTAACTTCGGCTAAAGAGTTATTCGGTTGCACATGCTGAGAGACGGCGACCGCTGCTATCATCAACCCTTCGTCACTGTCGAGGCAACTCAGCTGTTCAGAGAATAGCTGATATACGCAATCGTTGCAGTGAGCTGGGCTTTTCATGTTTTCATCCGCCGTTGGCTTTCGTTTCTACTCCAGTACGGACACATTAAGGTTGAAGTAAAGTTACAACAACAGGTTACCAATTGTCAAACAATTCCGAGGCCACTCTTGCTGACTGGCATCTTCCACCCCCAAACTTTTTCATATAATGAACCCAGGTTTGATGCGGAAATGCTATTTAAGTCCAGCACTGCGTGCTGTTACCTTGTCGTCGTAGCCATCAACTTTTCACTAGAACATTCGTTAAGAAATAATCAAAAGAGTTCAGCGTGTTTGACAACTCTGACAAAGAGCGTGTTCGCGAGAGCCTAGACATCGTCGAGGTGATCAATCGAACTGTAAGCCTCAATCAGCGAGGCAGAGATTACGTTGGACTCTGTCCCTGGCACGAGGACTCACGCCCTAGCTTAACCGTGAACAAAGCTCGCCAGACATGGCGATGTTGGGTCTGTGACAAGGGTGGCGACATATTCAGTTATGTAATGGAACGTGAAGGAATCGGATTTGCTGAAGCGCTCGAGCAGCTCGCGGACCTAGCCGGTATCCAACTGACCCGTAGCAAACAACCTCGCGCGGAAGCGGGAAGCGTTGATGACCCCCGTTTTCAGCGCAAGGCGATGCAATGGGTCGAGCAGCAAATGCATCAATTCCTGACACAGTCACCAGATGCAAAGGTCGCACGGGATTATCTGGAAAACCGCAAAATCAATCAGGACAGCATCGCTCGTTTTAATATTGGATTTGCCCCTGATAGCTGGCAATGGCTGACTGATCTCGCCAAAGGCACCCTTTACCCGCCTGAACTACTTGAAAGAATCGGCGTTATTAAGAAATCCGAAAAGGGACGCTATTACGATATCTTTCGCGGTCGCGTAATGTTCCCGATCCACGATAACGCTGGTCGATGCATCGCCCTTGGCGGACGAATCCTACCGGAGTTCACAACGGAGCAGACTCCTAAATATGTAAACTCGCCAGAGTCCTTGTTATTTAAAAAGAGCAAGGAACTCTACGGCCTGGACTTGGCGATGGACTCCATACGTAAGGACCGCCGTGTCTTTATCATGGAAGGCTACACCGATGTAATCATGGCGAACCAACAGGGCGTAACAAATGCTCTCGCCGTTCTTGGCACGGCCGTTGGCGAGCAACATTTAAAACGCCTTAAAGGCATCGCAGATCAAGTCGTTCTTGTGCTTGATGGAGATGAGGCTGGTCAGAGACGTACAAGCGAAGTACTCGATCTTTTCATTCGTGGCCAGGTGGACCTGCAAATCCTCCCACTTCCCCCGGCCACCGATCCCTGTGACTTTCTGCTCAACAAAGGGGCTGATGCCTTCCGAGGCCTCATGCAGCAGGCAATGGATGCTCTAGATTTTCGCATTGAAATGGAGACCACTGGGATAAACCTGTTGGTGGAAACGCATAAGGCAAACACCGCCTTAGAGAACATTCTGCAAACGCTTTCTCAGATCCCGAAGAGTGATAATGCCGCGAATCTGCGTCTGCGGCAAGTCTTTCCCAGAATCGCCCGGCGTTTTGGAATCACAATTGATGATGTACGAAACCGACTCGGACAGCTGAGAAAGACTCAGGCTCCTACAACTCACATTGAGCCAAATATCTCAACTCCTGAAACGCCGCAACGAAAACCGAACCTCAACGTGCGAGAGCAAGAGCTAATAGAAATCCTTGTTCTCAATCCCGAATTAACCGATTCCGCTGTAAATGGCATTTCAATTGATCGTTTGCAATCAGAACACGCACGCCTAATTATTCAGACATATCACAAACGTGTGAATTCCGGCGCATCTACAGAATTTGCGGATGTTTTATTGGAAATTGAGGACCGAACCCTTAAATCACTATTGGTAAATGCAATTGAAAACGCTACAAACAAGGCCGCATCGGTGAGAGAGTCCGCCGAAGAACGGCTAAACGAACTTATTGATGCTTATGCAAATGACCTAAAAGAAGGTCAGATGCGACAAAATTTGGAACAGCTGGTCAACCAGAACCTTGCCGAAGATGACGAAATGGAAATCCTGAAGCAGATACTGGATGATGAGCGACGCCGACACGGAATTTCCTCACCCACGGATGGGTAGGAATCACTCGTTGCCTACTGGTACCCGATACCAAGTAGGTTTGGTGTTCTAGAAGACGCAGGAAGCGTAGGAGGGTGGAACACGTGGAGCTTTACGAACAAGATTTAAAACTACTAATTGAAAGAGGCAAGTCACAGGGCTACCTCACATACGATGAGGTAAATGAATATCTCCCCGATGACGACGTAAATCCTGAAAAGCTCGATGAGCTTCTCGTAGCAATTGATCAACAAGGCATCAAACTAGTTGATAAGGCCCCGAAGCCAGAGGATTCCACCAAAGCACCCACGAAGGCAACATCGCCATCGTCGGCCTCAACGCAAGAAATCGAACCGTTAAGCAGTTCTGACCTGCCCAAGCTATCAGACGATCCGATTCGACTCTATTTATCACAAATGTCAGAGATTCCCCTTCTAGCACGTGAAGAAGAGATCTCACTGGCAAAGAAGATTGAATTCACTAGACGCCGTTTTCGCCGCCTAATCTTAGGATGTGATTATGCAATGCGAGCCACAGTTGAAACGCTACGACGCGTCTTTAACGGAGAGCTGCCGTTTGACCGAACTATCAAAGTTTCACTAACCGAGCGGCTTACCAAAGAACAAATCCTCGCTCGCATGCCGCATAACCTGAAAACTCTCGACTACCTGCTTGAAGAGAGTCGAATAGCCTACAGGACGCTTGTAAGTAAGTCCGCAAGCAGCGAACAAAAGGTAGTCGCCCGCAAACAATTTCTCCGTGGTCGCGAGAAGTCCCTGCAACTTGTAGAAGAAATGAGTCTACGTACGCGTCGCGTCGCTCCGCTCATGGATCAGCTCAATGAATTCTTACGACGAATGAACCAGATTCGACGTCAGCTAGCTGAGCTCAAATCGGCGCGCACTCGCAGCGCTCAGGAAGAGCGAACGTTATTAAAGCGAGAATTGCATGATCTAATGCTCATGACTCAGGAGACACCGGCTAGTCTTTCATTACGCTGTAGAAAACTGGCAGCTCAATTTGAAGACTATGACAATGCCAAACGCGAACTCTCAAGTGGCAATCTACGATTGGTCGTTTCCATTGCCAAAAAATATCGGAATCGCGGTATGAGCTTCCTAGATCTTATTCAGGAAGGCAATACAGGGCTCATGAGAGCTGTAGACAAGTATGAATACCGTCGAGGCTTCAAGTTCTCCACGTATGCAACATGGTGGATACGACAAGCAATTACGCGTGCAATTGCGGACCAGGCAAGGACGATTCGTATTCCCGTACACATGATCGATGTTTTGTCAAAACTGCGACAGCTTCAACGTAAAATGCTACAGGAGTTTGGTCGTGAGCCGACCATGGAAGAACTGGCGAGCCATACAGAACTCTCAGTTGAAGAGGTCCGTCGCGTGATGGATATCGGCCGGCTTCCAGTAAGCCTGGACAAGCCCATCGGTGATGGTGAAGACAATAGCTTCGGCGAGTTTGTGGAAGACGATGCCAGCGACAACCCTGTGCTCTCTGCGTCAAATGCTATTTTGCGAGATCGCATCGAACGAATCCTAAAGACGTTAACTTACCGTGAACGAGAGATTATCCGCCTAAGATACGGACTCGGTGATGGTTACACGTATACACTTGAAGAGGTCGGACGCATTTTCAAAGTGACACGTGAGCGTGTACGCCAGATCGAGGCAAAGGCGGTACGTAAACTTCAGAATCCAATTCGAAGCCATCAACTCGAAGGTTTTCTGCAAGAAGCAAACTAAGCTCTCAGGATATTCTCCTGTTTCGCAGCTCAAATCTACAACGGCACGCTACACATACGCGAGGCGAAAGGTTAAAACGTACAGATTGACACCACTTGTCTTTCTACACGTTTATGTTTCGGCCTGAAGGTCTCCATTATGAGCGATTCCCATAGTACGCTGCGTCAATTACACCGTATTCATCGACAGTTGAATGACTTAACTGCACGATTCGAGCGTGGGCCAAAACAAATTGCGATCAAACAATCGGCCCTCGACGATGCACAATCTGCCATGGATTCTCACAAAGCCACCATACAAAAAATGCAAATGGCGTGTGATGAACAGGAACTCGAATTGAAGGAAGGTGAAGCTGCTATCGAGAGTCTTCAGGCAAAACTCAACACCTGCGAAACCAACAAAGAATATCAAACACTCACCGACCAAATTGCGACTACAAGAAAAAGTAACGATTCGCTCTCAGATGTCATTCTTGCTGCTATTGAAGAAATTGAATCTGAACATGAAAAGACCTCCGGACTAGAGGCTACAATCAGTGATGCTGGGGCCGATTTAAAAAGGACACAGGATTCGGTTAGTGATCAGGCCACACAGATTCAAGCTGACATCGACCGTGTGACATTAGAACGGGGTGAGGCTGAAGCTGCGCTCCATGAAGATTTTAGGCCGGATTACGATCGCATGGTGCGTTTGAAAAACGAAGATGCGATAGCACAGTTAGAAGGAAATTGCTGCGGCAATTGCTTCAAAACGATTACACCTCAAATGATGGCTGAAATCAGGATGGGTAAACTTGTCACTTGCAAGACATGCGGAGCGCTTCTCTATCCGGAATTGAATCAGGTAATTGAGTAACAAACACTCGGTATATTTATTAACACGAATGCGACGCGGGAGTTAATGTCATGAGCGATTATGTACCCATGACCAAAGAGGCATACCAAAAGAAGAAAGAAGAGGTTGAACACCTCGAAAACGTTGAGATGCCGAAAATCGCCGAGAAGATCGCGGCAGCCCGTGAAGAAGGTGATCTAAAAGAAAATGCCGAGTATCATGCTCAGCGAGAAGCGCAGGGAATGCTGCAAGCCAAGATAAACCAGATGAAAAGCCAGCTATCGCGTGCTAATATCATCGACACTTCCAAGCTTCCCAAAGACGAAGTTGCATTTGGTTGCACTGTGGTCGTGAAAGATCTCGACTACGGAGATGAAGAGGAATTTACGTTGGTCGGTGCCGGCGACGAAGATTATGATGCCGGCAAATATCTCATTACAAGTCCTATCGGACAGGGACTACTTGGGAAAAAGATTGGCGATAAAGTTGAAATCGATGTGCCCGCCGGTTTATTGAAGTTTGAAATCCTCAGCATCAACTACGACAATCTCTAATCCGCCATCATGGCGTGTTCTACGTGCTTGTCGATTTCCGTTAACGTAACACCAAGCTCACCGTTAATAACGATATCAGCGAGATGATCTTTACCCGTCTCCTCGCGATTAACAATTGCCACCTTTCGTCTAGCACTGTTGTTAATCCATGGAATAGAAGCAGCTGGCTCCACGACCAGGGAAGTACCAAGGGCAATTACCAGTTCCGCCTTACGTAGCGTGTCTATCGTGTCTTGCATGACTGTCTCATTGAGCTGTTGACCAAAAGAAATGGTCGCGTGCTTTGTAATTCCACCACACTCATCGCATTTCGGGCAAGCATCGTTTGCGAGGAACCTCTGAACCATTACTTCCGCATCTTCATTCCAACCGCAAGATAAACACGCGACACGACGTGCTGTTCCATGAATTTCTATCACATCTTCGGAACCCGCCTGCTGATGTAACCCATCAATGTTTTGCGTAATTACGCGTTCTACCAGACCCTGCTTCTGCCATTTTACGATCGTTCTGTGACCGACATTCGGAATGCTATCTGCAAATTCTCTGTGTGAAACCGACTTTTGACGCCAGTATTCATAGCGTGCCTCTGGATCGCTTAAAAACTCGTCAAAATACACCTGCCGGTTTGTAGCCCAGACCCCATTAGGTGAGCGAAAATCAGGAATTCCGCTCTCAGTGCTTATTCCTGCACCAGTTAGAACTACTGTGAACTTTGATTCGCAGATATGCGAGGCAAATAGCCGATATAAATCTGTAGAGTTCTCACTATTCATAAATGCGTTTCAGTAAAGTAACAGGCCTATGAACACAAGCGACGTAACCTTTCGTGCCGCCTGTGCAGATGACGCCGCTCATGTACTGGAATACCTCGAACCATTCGTCGTGGCACAGCAGATTTTACCACGTAGTACCCGAGAGATGGATGTCCTGGTTGAAAACGCGTTCTTAGCCGAACGCGATGGACAAATCGTCGGCTTTGCCGCGATTGAGATCTACTCCCTTAAGCTCGCTGAGATTCAATGTCTCGCTGTCAGTACTGATGTGAGAGGCCTTGGCATCGGCAAGGAGTTGGTAAACCGATGCGTTACGGTCGCCCGTGACAAAGGCATTCTCGAAGTCATGGCCATTTCCTCATCCGGTGACTTCCTAAAGCAGTGCGGCTTTGACTATACCTTGCCACACCAAAAGCGTGCCCTCTTCTATCGTCCTGGCGACATTTCTTAAACGCCATTCGTGCATAAACTTCTTGAGATTCTATAGTCACAAAAGTTAAAATGTGGGTGTTTAGTCGCACAATCACTTTTGCCGTCTCCACGCAGTAGACAAAGGCAGTTCCGCATGTTCAATCGACGTCGCTTCCTGACCACTTCATCCGCCGCCACACTAACGACATCCCAGTTGTTATACGGTGAATTCCCTCAAGTTGCTAAAGCCGCACCCAATGAACGCTTGCAGGTCGGGCTAGTCGGAACCGCTGGCCGCGCTGGAGCACTGCTGCGGCTGTTTGCTTCACGTCAAGACGTAGACATTGTGGGCATTGCCGACATCGATGAGCGCCGCCTCGGCGCCGGAAAGCAAGTCGTTTCCCAGATTGAAGGAAAAGAACCACGCGCAGTGAAGGACTTCCGGCATTTAGTAGACGATCCAAATATAGATATCCTCGTTGTGGGCACACCGGACCACTGGCATGCTATCCCGACCATTCTGGCCTGTCAGGCTGGTAAAGATGTCTACGTCGAAAAGCCGGACGGACATAACATGCTTGAAGGTCAACGCATGGTGCAGGCGATGAAAAAACATAATCGCGTAGTGCAAATGGGTACTCAGGCTCGCAGTAGTGGTCATTTCAAAAAAGCGCTCGAATTGGTAAAGACCGGTTTTCTAGGAAACGTGTTTGTCGCCAAGGCATGGGAAAGTGCAAAGCAAGGCAATATTGGCCGGCCTGCTGATTCCGACCCGCCAGAATGGGTGGATTATGACTTCTGGCTTGGTGCAGCGCCGAAACGCCCATTTAACCCACGCCGATTTCATGGAAATTGGCGATGGTTCTTCGATTACGGTTCAGGTGATCTCGGCAACGATGGCGTTCATCGCATCGATATCGCCCGTTGGCTTCTCTCTGCAGCACGAGAGGCCGCGGGCCACCCTGCGCTTTCAAACCCAGATCGCATTGCAGCTCAGGGCGGAAAATGGCATTTTGATGACATTCAGGAATGGCCGGATACGCTGCACGTCAATTATCAATACGATGCAACTGATAAGTCACCAGGCGCCATCCTGACCTACGAAATGAAAATCTGGGCACCGTACAAATACTATGGTGAGTCAGAAGGTGTCATCCTTTACGGTGAAAAAGCATACATGGTCGTTGGTAATCGAAACTGGACAGCGTTTCATCCCAATGGTGATGTGATTGCCGAAGGTGCCGGGTCCAATGACGGCACCGAGCATGTGGCCAACTTCATTGATTGTGTAAAATCGCGAAAGAAACCAAACGCGGATCTAGAAACCGTTGGACACCCAAGTTCAATCCTTTGCCATAGTGCAAATGTCGCATGGAAGCTCGGTAGACAAGTGCAGCTCGATCCGGTCACAGAGTTGTTTATTGGTGATGAAGAGGCCAACAAGCTACGCACGCGAGAAGAGTATCGCAAGCCTTGGAAATTACCGACCGTCTAAAGCTGCTAACGTCGTCTCGTTGATTAGCTAAATATTCAGCTAGTCACCAGAATCCAAAAACAGCTGGATCCGGCTAGCGATGTCATTTCGTACTTGCGTGAAAACGCCAAACACTTCAGCATCGCTACCCTCTGCATCTGCAGGATCGGGAAATGGCCAATGCCGCACATCCGTCCCACCGGGAAACACCGGACAAGTTTCGTTTGCATTGTCACAAACCGTCACGACCAAATCATAAGTCGTATTCGCATATACATCGACATGGTCGCTACTATTCTGACTCAAGTCAGCGCCAAGCTCGGACATGGCCTTAACCGCCATCGGATGTACATACCCCGACGGATTTGTACCGGCCGAATCAGCTTTCCACAGGCCAGAAGACAACTGTTCACACAATGCCTCCGCCATTTGCGACCGGCAAGAGTTACCGGTGCACAATATTAACACGCGTTTCATCTACTTCGCTCTACACTGTGGGGTGTTTGACGATAAAAGCCGTCGGTGATTCAATTCCACGTTATGCATCAATTTGGGTGAATCGGCCGCTACTATCACCGATAGAGTCAATACCCGCGTCCATTCGGTCCAACAATGAGAGGAAGAGATTGTTCAGCGGCACTTCACCTTCAGTTTTTATATGGCGACCAGTCGCTATCGAACCACGGCCCTTACCAGCCAACACGATGGGCAAGTCTGCATGATCGTGACGGTTTCCGTCACTCAATCCACTTCCGTACAAGACCATCGAGTTATCCAGCAGGCTACCAGTACCATCTTCAGTCTCTCGTAGTCGTTTGAGAAAGTAAGCAAATTGCTCTGCCAAAAACCGATCGATCTTTTGAATCTTACCCATAATCACTTCGTCATTACGATGATGCGACAACTGGTGATGACCTTCGTTTACGCCAACCATTGAATAGGATCGGTTACTACCGGCATTACCCAACATAAACGTCGCGATTCGGGTTGTATCTGTCTGGAAAGCGAGCACCATGATGTCATACATCAATCGAACATGCTGTTCGAATTCACCTGGAATTCCCTCCGGCAGATCAACATCCGGAGGTACGATGTTTGCGGCTTCTTCGGCCTGCATCACACGTTTTTCAAGGTCACGCACGCTTTGAAAATACTCCTCTACTTTACGACGATCCGTAACGCCGAGTTGCTTATTCAGCTTTGCTGCATCACTTTGCACAAGGTCCAGGATGCTTTTTCTGTAAAAGTCCCGCCGCCGACGACTCTCATCCGCTACGCCGGTGCCGAATAGCCGCTCAAATGCTGCTCGCGGATTGATTTCCTTGGCCATCGGCGTCGATTCTGATTTCCAGGACACATTTGACGAATAGGCACAGCTATACCCTGAGTCACAATTACCTGCGTTACGTCCTGCTTTGATTCCAAGTTCGATCGAAGGCAGCCGCGTTCGATCTCCAACCTGTTTTGAGGCTGCCTGATCAACCGATACACCCACGCGGATATCCGCGCCGGACGTCTTGTACGGATGAGCGCCCGTTAGATACGTAGATGCGCAACGGGCATGATCTCCAGGCCCATCACCTTTAGCGCGGCCGTTATCCTGTGCTAAGCCACTAATCACATTCAAATCACTCTGAAAGTCTTCCAATGCCGAAAGAGTGTCGCTTAATTGGTATGCATTGCCAGACTCCTGTGGAGTCCACTGCTGCATAATCGCGCCATTTGGAAAGAACACAAACGCCATGCGATTGGCACCATCGCCGGTCTGAGCAGCTCCGAAGGCTGTTTTCGGCTGCATCACTTCAAGTAACGGTAACCCGATTGAAAGGCCCATACCGCGCAAGAATGTACGACGTTCTAATGATTTCATTTCTTCTTTCCTTCTCCTCGCCGCTGCAAGAACGCATCACTTGTAACAATTCCCAAAACCAAGGAACTAAAGCGATATTCTTGCTTTTCCATTTCAGTGGTGATTTCCTTTATCACACACTCATCATAATACTCTAATCCCCTACCTAGAGCGAAGACCAACATCTTCCTAGCCAGAGAATCCGCAAACTGAGCCTTTTGCTTTTCCAAAATCTCTATTAATTCCATCGGTCCCGCGAAATCTCCCCCTTCAGGCAGTTTTCCTGATGCGTCGATCTCAAATTCACCATCTTTCGTACGCCATCGTCCGACCGCATCAAAGTTCTCAAAGCCAAATCCAAGCGGATCCATTGAACGATGGCAACTGGCACAAACAGGACTCTCACGGTGCAATTCCAATTGTTCTCTAAAGCTGGCATCAGGCAGACTCTCCTTAGCAGCTTCGATTTCCGGGACGTCCGCTGGAGGATCCGGTGGTGCTGTTCCTAGGATATTTTCCATGATCCACTTGCCTCGCTTCACTGGCGAAGTGCGATTTGGATTTGAAGTGAGCGTTAGGATGCTGCCTTGCGTGATCACTCCAGCTCTCTGTGTGTCGTTTAGTGACACACGCTGAAACTCTTCCCCGCTAACACCGTCGATGCCATAGTGAGAAGCAAGCTGTTCATTCACCCACGTAAATTTACCAGTTAAAAATGCGGTAACAGGCAAATCGTCATCCATGACTGTCTTAAAGAACAATTCTGTTTCCCGTTGCATGGCGACTTTTAACTCATCGTTAAAACTGGGAAATACATTTGGATCTGGCGTAACGTCTTCCAAATTGCGGAGATTCAGCCACTGATTAGCAAAACCGTCCACCAGGCCCTGAGACCGCGGATCCGCCAACATCCGTTTAACCTGTCCCCTAAGTATTTCCGGCTTTGAAAGCCGGCCGTCATATGCGAGTGCGAGCAAGTCGTCATCAGGTGTGCTCGACCAAATAAAATAAGACAATCGGGATGCCAGTTGATAGTCATTCAACTCGACAACCTTTTTCGGATTGTCCGGTTCAGCAGAACGTTCAATTCGAAAAAGGAATTGCGGTGAAACCAGGACGGCTGACAACGCAACCTGCAACCCTTGTTCATAGCGTTCGCCTCGACTCACTGCTAAATCAACTAGGCTCGCATAGGGTGCTGTTTCTTCGGCGGTAACTAACCTGCGAAACGCACGAGAAATAAACGGTTGCAGTACTTTCGTTGCAGCAACCGTCACACTTGTTTCATCGCTGGGGTAGGCCGTAACGAATCGCTTATGTACGTCGGGTAGCTGATCGCGGTTCAGATCAATCGGGCCTTCGACAAACACATCACCAACGTATAAATTCCTATCCCGTTTTTTGGGATCCGCATTCTTCGGATCATAGAAATCCTTTTCAAACCGCAACTGAAATGCATGATTACCGGGTGCAAGTTTAATCGAATGGACTACCGGCTTTAGATTGGTTGGCTCATTCGCAACTGGATATTCCTTCAGTTTCCTGCCGTCCGCATAGAGTACCAATTTGGCCACATCATCTCCAGCCTGCGTAGCACCTGCCATCACCTTGATCCGATAGACACCTTCAAATCTAAGGTCACTGATCCAACCTGCTTCACCCACAGATGCAAATACAATTTGCGAACCACGTTGGGCAGCACCCTTTAGTTTTAAGTCTGCCTGAGGCACTTTCTTTGATGGCGGAGCCTCCGGATCAAAATCCAGAATGGCAGAGGAGGCTACTCTTTCCGCCGCATCCATGTACTTCTCAAAAAGCAGCGGCGGTAGCGTCAGCACGTCGCCTATGTTGTCAAATCCCTCTCCCACATCGTCCGACGGAAACCCAGAGGCTAAATCAAGATCCAAGCCTAAAAGATCGCGGATCGTATTGTTGTACTCCAACCGATTTAGTCGACGGATGGTAACGCGCCCCGGATCCTTAACCTCCTTGCAGTCGATGTCATAAAGCGTGCTCTCCAAATAGCCTACTACTTTTGCGCGTTCCTCAACGGTCAGCTTTTCCTCGCCTTCTGGTGGCATCGCACCAAACTCAAGCATCTCCAGAATCTTCTTCCACTTCTTGCTGCTTTCAAGCACATCAAGGCTAGTGGTTGCATCATCCGTACGTAAACCTGCTTCCATCGCCTCGGGCCCATGACAGTGGCCACAGTACTTGGCGAATATTGGTTTGATCTCTTTCTCAAAATCCACCATTGCATCTTTCGCAGATACCGGTGCGATAAACACAATTAAGAATGAAATCGTTTTACAAATCAGGCTAGTTGATTGTTTTGGCATTTATCATCTAATCCAAGCGTCCGTGGGAATCTCGCCCTGCATCGCAGTCGTCACGCCTCTGTTTTCAATTATATGCGAGCCATTGCAACTCGCTTCGTTTACCACCGTGCAATTACTAAAGAATGAACTTGCTTAAATCTTCATCTGCTGACACTTCATCCAAACGTTGTTCCACATAACCAGCGTTTATTTCCACTTTTCCCATACCCATATCCGGTGCTTCAAAACTCAATTCTTCGAAAAGACGCTCCATGATTGTGTACAACCTCCGTGCACCAATATTTTGTGTTGTCTGGTTTACTTGGTATGCATAACCAGCAAGTGCAGATATTGCCTCATCGTCAAATGACACCTCTACGCCTTCCGTATCCATTAGTGCAGAATATTGCTTGGCAAGAGAGTTCTGTGGCTCTGTGAGGATTCGGATAAAGTCTTCCTTTGTTAGATCGCTCAGTTCAACGCGAATCGGAAACCGCCCCTGCAACTCCGGCATTAACTCGCTCGGTTGATTGCGATGAAATGCACCAGCGCCAATAAACAACACATGGTCGGTTTTTACGTATCCGTATTTCGTTTGAATGGTCGTGCCCTCTACGATCGGCAGCAAGTCCCTTTGCACTCCCTGACGCGAGACATCGGCACCTTTGCCTTCGCTAGCAATGACTTTATCAATTTCATCGAGAAAGACGATACCCAGGTTTTCCGCGAGCTCGATCGCAGATGCCTGCAGACTCTCATCATCGAGCAGAGCTTCACATTCCTGTTCCAAAAGGATTTCTCTTGCCTCGCTTACCGGCACCACTCGGCGGGTGCTTGTCTTGGGGATAATCTTGTCGAACATACCCTGCAGGTCCATGTCCATTTGCTCCATGCCCATCCCGCCGATCATCATGGGTGCCTGACGGTGCTCAGTGGTAATTTCGACTGTTCGCTTTTCCAATTCACCCGCTACCAACATTGCTCGCAATTTATCGCGCGTGCGCTGAAACTGCTCGGCTGCATCACCTTCTTGGCCCTCAACGACAATCGGTGCCGGGGCCAGAAGCTCCACAAGACGATCCACCACCTTTTCTTCCGCCTTGTTTCGGACACGTTCACGTTCCGTATCACGCACGATTCCAAGAGCATTTTCCACCAACTCTCGAATCATGCTCTCCACATCTCGACCGTAATACCCTACTTCGGTATATTTCGTAGCCTCCACCTTGATGAATGGCGCGCCGGTAAGACGTGCCAGCCGCCGGGCGATTTCCGTTTTACCGACGCCGGTAGGACCGATCATTAGGATATTTTTAGGCGCAACCTCATTTTTCATCGCCTCATCAAGCTGCTGGCGTCGCCATCGATTACGAATCGCTATCGCTACAGCACGCTTGGCATCGGACTGACCGACGATGTACTGGTCCAGCTTTTCGACAACTTCACGCGGGGTTAGTGCGAGATTGGACTGATCCGGTTTACTCATACTTCGCTACTTTCAAGGGTCTCGCACACGATGTTACTGTTCGTGTAAATATCTATTTCTGAAGCAATCGTTAACGCTTCCGTTACGATCTCTCTGGCCGTCAAACTCGAGTGCCGTGCCAAAGCACGCGCGGCAGCCATGGCGTAGTTACCGCCTGAACCGATAGCAACGATTCCGTCGTTCGGCTGAATGACATCACCCGTGCCACTAACCAACAAGGTATGCTTGGTGTCCACCACGGTCATCATCGCCTCGAGACGACGTAGCGCACGATCCATCCGCCATTCCTTTGCCAGCTCTGTTGCAGCACGCGGTACGTTTTGGGGATAGTCGAGCCACTTTGCTTCAAATCTTTCCAACAGAGCAAATGCATCCGCACTCGCACCTGCAAATCCGCATAACACCCGTCCATCCAACAGCTTACGAATCTTCATAGCGTCGGCCTTCATGATCGCACTTCCGAGCGTCACTTGCCCATCGCCTCCCATCGCGACTTCTCCACCGTGACGAACCGTAAGAATCGTTGTCGCGTGAAATTGCTGATTATTCATTTCGTAAGTAACTCGTCGTAAATCCAGGCATCTTCGTCATTTCGTGCCAACACTTATGTGTGATGCATGTAATTAGTATATTGTCCCTTATCATCTCAATCCCGACTAGATGTCACATTTGACTACCGTCTCACAAACCCGACAATTCCGTAACAATGAACATACCCGCTCGTAGCCCTCTCCTCATGTCTCCGGACGATACTGCATTGCTAGTGATCGATGTGCAAGAGAAGTTTGTGCCGGCCATCCACAACGCGCATGTCATGGTTTGGAATTGCAAACGGCTTCTTAATGCCGCTGAGATTCTTGGCGTTGAAACCGCTGCCACAGAACAATATCCAAAAGGGCTCGGCCCCACCGTCCCCACGCTTGCCGAACACTTTCAGGAAATTCCGGCCAAGTCAATGTTCAGTTGCCGTGAGTGCTGGTCGTTGTTTGATGACCTGTTAGAAAATGGGAAACGGACGATACTGATTGCCGGAATCGAAGCTCACGTCTGCATTCAGCAAACTGCCTTTGACTTGTTGTCACAAGGATTCCGTGTCGTCCTCGCTGTTGATGCGATCAGTAGCAGGCATCCACACGATAGAGAACTTGCCATTGAGCGAATGACTTCGCATGGAGTCGAAGTCACGTCAACAGAATCTGCTATTTTTGAATGGTGTGAAACGGCATCTCATCCTCACTTCAAAGCGATAAGCAGCATTGTGCAACAGGCACCTCCTGATATTGATTAAGCTTGCGATAAGCTGGTATCGATACAGACATCATTGTAAAAATACTGATTCACGTCTTTAATTCGAAACACAAAAAGGACATCAAGTCATGACGGCACCGGCATTGAACCCTCCAAAGAGAATCCTCATGGGTCCCGGCCCTAGCGATATCCACCCTCGTGTCCTCGAAGCAATCGGCAAAGACACCGTTGGACATCTGGATCCGTTCTATCTGGAAACCATGAACGAGATGCAGAATATGCTGCGGGCTCTTATGAAGACAGAGAACCCTTTAACCTTTGCCGTTAGCGCCACAGGCTCGGCTGGAATGGAAACAGCCGTAGTGAATTCCATCGAACCTGGCGACAATATGCTCGTCTGCATTAATGGCGTATTTGGTAACCGCATGACAGATGTCGCAGAGCGTGCCGGTGCAAATGTCTCTACCATCGAAAAACCATGGGGTGAAGTATTCTCTGTTGATGATGTCGTTCAAGGTATAGAGCAATCCAATCCCGCCGTCGTTGGTATCGTGATGGCCGAAACGTCAACCGGCGCCTTTCAGCCGATCAAGGAAATCGCACAAGCCGTCCGCGACGCCGGAGCCCTTTTGCTCGTTGATGCCGTCACATCGCTTGGTGGCATGA
>JAKUOW010000049.1 GCA_022451045.1 Pirellulales bacterium
CACTCCTGCCGGAAAACATAACGTATTTTGCAAGGTGCACATCACGCAAAATGAAGAACCCATCATCGCGCGTAGTGGTGGTACCCAGCTTCAAGTTGATAAGCCATTGCCACCTCCGCCAAATGCGAAACCAATGCCTAAGCCAATGCCAATGGCTACTGCTGAAGCACCGAAACCAGCTCCAAAACCAATGGCGAAGCCTCTGACGCGTTTGGAAAAACTTCGTCTGGCAGCTAAGGAACGTGCTCAACAAACTGCTGGTTCGGAAGAAGAGTAACCAAACCGGAAATTGGATTATACAAATCACTTTTGAAGGCCGTACAGGTCGCACATAGTCGAAGTCGACAAGGACAATAGAATGTCACTTAAACGTTTCACCACATTTTCACTTTCTCTGATTGCCATGATGCTCCTTTCAGGAAGCGTCGACGCTCAAAACGAATTGAGTGAAATCAATGTCTATCCCGAAAATATCAATCTGAGTAATGCTCGGGATAACCAAAAGATTCTTGTGCAAGCACGATTCACTAATGGCCTGACCGAAGATGTTACCGAACAGGCAACGATCACAGTTGGGGATGCAAATGTTGTCACGCTAAGTGGGTCCGAAGTATTCCCGAAAGCTGATGGCGAAACACAGGTAACTGTAGCGTTTGGTGGAAAGCAAATTGTGCTTCCAACTGTCGTGAAAGAATCAACAGCGGATCCGGCTCTGAGTTTCAAAAACGACATCATGCCAATCTTCATGAAAGCAAACTGTAATACCGGTAGTTGTCATGGTGCTGCACGTGGTAAAGATGGCTTCCGTTTGTCGTTGTTTGGTTTCGATCCTAATGGTGATCACTACCGCATCACGCGAGAGATCAGTGGCCGTCGCATTAACCTCGCATTTACAACCAGTAGTCTGCTATTGGAAAAAGGCGCCGGTGAAGTGCCGCATACTGGCGGTTCACGGTTTGAATCTGGAGACCAACTCTACTCAACAGTTAATCGCTGGTTGGAAGAAGGTGCGAACAATGATGCTGGTGAAATCCCCACTGTAGACCGTGTTGACGTCTACCCAAAGGGTGCTGTCATGAATGGACAGGGCGCCCAACAACGCGTGACCGTTAGAGCATACTACTCAGACGGAACCGACCGCGATGTTACTCACCTAGCTTACTTCAGCTCGAATAATGACAACTCGGCCACGATTGAGCAAGACGGGACAGTTACAGCTCAGAATCGTGGTGAAGCGTTCATTATGGCTCGTTTTGATACACACACTGTTGGTGTTCACTTCATTATCCTTCCAAAGGATTTGCAATTCGCCTGGCCAGAGAACATGCCGGAGAATAACTATGTCGATACACTAATGCATCAAAAATTCCAGAAGCTGCGTATCATACCTTCTGAACTTTGTTCTGACCAAGAATTCCTGCGACGTGCAACGCTTGATATCTGTGGTCGCCTGCCTTCTGTAGAAGAGTATCATGCATTTGTTTCAAGCGAAGATCCAAAGAAACGTGAAAACCTCATCGACGATCTACTCAACCGTAAAGAGTTCGTTGAAATGTGGGTGATGAAATGGGCTGAATTGCTCACCGTTCGTACCACGAACCAAATCAGCTATAAGTCCATGCTGCTCTACTACAACTGGCTACAGGAGCGTGTTGCTAACAACATGCCCATGAACATTATGGTGCAGGAATTGCTTGGTAGCAGCGGTGGTACTTTTGCCAATGCAGCGACAAACTACTATCAAAACGAGACAAACACCCTGAAGGTCTCTGAAAACGTGGCTCAGGTGTTCATGGGTATGCGTATCCAATGTGCACAGTGTCACAATCACCCATTTGACCGATGGACCATGGATGATTACTACAGTTTTGCCGCATTCTTTTCGCAAATCGGTCGTAAGCGTGGTGAAGATCCGCGTGAATTGATCATTTACAACAGCGGAAGTGGCGATGTACGACATCTCGTTGGCAATCGAGTGATGCAACCTAAATTCCTCGGTGGCGAAGTGCCAGATGTAGCAGGTAAGGACCGTCGTGTTGTGATGGCCAATTGGCTCGCCTCCGCTGAAAACCCATTCTTCGCCAGAAATCTGGCCAATATCGTTTGGGCTCACTTCTTTGGTCGTGGCATTATCGACGAAGTTGATGATGTACGTATCAGTAACCCACCCGTAAATCCCGAACTGCTCGATGCACTTGCTTCGAAATTTACTGGTTACAACTACGACTTTAAAAAGCTTGTTCGTGACATCTGTGTTTCACGTGCTTATCAGTACAGCACACAAACGAATGAAACCAATGAATCGGATGTTCGAAACTTCTCGCATTCAACACTTCGACGTATGCGGGCAGAAGTGATGCTCGATGCCATTAGTGGAGTAACCGATACCGAGAATAAATTCCGCGGTCTGCCACTTGGTGCGAATGCCGTTCAAATTGCTGACGGTAATACGAGCACATACTTCCTGACCACATTTGGTCGTGCAAAACGTGAAACCGTTTGCTCATGCGAAGTAAAGATGGAACCAAATCTGTCTCAAGCACTGCATATGCTCAACGGCGACACGGTGAACTCCAAGATCGCTGCCGGCAACCTGATCGGTCGTCGCATTGAAGAGCAAGTGCCGCACGAGCAGATCATCGAAGAAATGTACATTCGTTGCTTTACGCGTAAGCCAACTGAGAAGGAAATGACCAATCTGTTGGCAATCGTCGCAGAGCAAGAAGACAAGAAACAGGCACTCGAAGACGTGTTCTGGGCATTGCTCAACTCACGTGAATTCCTGTTTAACCACTAATGGGTCGATCACAAATTGCCTAACCGTTAAAGTTTGCCAAAAGAACTGAGGTTGCTCTGATAATCTCCCTGAGAACCAGTCAGGAATAACGGGTAATAGATTGCTCAGGTGGTAGATTTTATTTAATCCGTTCGGTTTGCGCACATGATAAGCCTTGTGTGCAGACGACCAGGATTTGAAACAGATACACACAGCAGCGTGCTTATAGCTCGCTTTATCCCCCTCCCCCCGGAGATCAGCAATCATGCGTTTGAATGCTACCGCCATTGGTCTTAAGACCTTGTTTTCATCAACATTGGTTTTCCTCCTTGCAGTCACAGCAGTGACAGCGCAGGACAAAGTTACGTTTGATGACCATGTGCAGCCAATCCTCCGCCAAAAGTGCTTTTCCTGCCACAACCAGAACAAGAAAAGTAGTGGTCTGGATTTAACGACCTATACCAATCTAATGCTCGGTGGTAGCAGTGGTGATGTCCTGGAACCAGGTAGTCCTGATGACAGCTATTTGTTCTTGCTCATTACCCATGAATCTGAACCATTCATGCCGCCCAAGTCTCCTAAAATGCCTGATGATGAAATCAATCTCATCCGCAAATGGATCGAGCAGGGCATGCCGGAAAATGCTGGCTCCAAGATCATGGTGCCAAAAAAGAAGAAGTTTGAATTCAAACTTGAGGGCGATCCGACTGCAAAGCCGGAAGTACCGCCAATGCCAAATCGACTCAGCAAAGAAGCAATTAGTTTTTCGCCAAAGACAACGGCCGTTTCAGCCATTGCAACTAACCCATGGTCGCCATTGGCTGCGGTAGCTGGTTTCAGACAAATCATGTTGTACAACACAAGTGACCTGTCGCTTGCGGGTGTACTTGAATTTCCGGAAGGCGTGGCTCAGGTCCTTAAATTCAGCCGCAACGGTAGCTTGTTGCTAGCTGGTGGTGGCCACGCTTCAAGCAGTGGTAAAGTAGTCGTGTTTAATGTCAGCAACGGTGAACGTGTGTTCGAAGTTGGAGATGAATTGGACTCGGTGCTGGGTGCAGACATTTCCGCTGATCAGTCGATGATCGCGCTTGGTGGCCCTGAACGCATGATTCGTATCTACTCAACGCAAGATGGAACGCTACTTAACGAGATTAAAAAGCACACCGACTGGGTAACCCAGTTGGAATTCAGCCCCGATGGCATCCTGTTGGCAACCGGTGACCGAAACGGTGGTCTTCATGTTTGGGAATCGTTCACAGGACGTGAATACCTGACTCTTAAAGGCCATAGCGGCAGCATCTCTGGAATCTCCTGGCGTGCAGATTCAAATATTCTGGCATCCTCTAGTGAAGATGGATCCATTCGGCTTTGGGAAATGGAAAATGGCGGTCAGGTGCGCAGTTGGGGTGCACACGGTGGGGGTACGGCATTCATGTCCTTCGCTCGTGATGGACGTATAGTCTCGTGCGGCCGTGACCGTATAACAAAGGTGTGGGACCAAGGCGGTCAACAACAGGTTGCTTTTGCAGCCTTTGGTGATCTAGCACTGCGTTGTGCAATTTGTAACGAAACCAACCGGGTGATCGCTGGCGACTGGACCGGTGAAATCCGCGTATGGAATGTAGCTGATGGTGCACAAGTTGGCACACTTGCGACAAACCCACTAAAGCTAGAAATGCGAGTGCAACAAGCTACGGCTGCTGTTGCGGCTGCAGACGCTGCCTACAAGCCACTTGCTGAAGTTGCAGCAGCTTCTACCAAAGCACTTAATGACCTCAAAGCAAAGCTGGCAGCCGCTCAAAAGCTGGTTGTTGACTATAAGGCTGCATATGACACAGCTAAAGGTCAGGTTGAAGCTTACAACAAAGAAATAGCAAAACTCGATGGCGAATTAAAAGCAGCTACGGCTATCGTAAATAAACTGACACCGGTTGTTCCCGCTCTGACCGAATCAGTTGCAAAGGCTAAAGATGCTGCAGCAAAGAATGCAGAAGATAAGGAAGTTGCACAGCTGGCAGCTCAACTCGATGCCTTGACCAAAAAGCGTAATACCGAGTTGGAGACGAATAAGAAGACAGCAGCCGAACGTACGACGGCGATCGCCAAGAACAAGGAACTGCTGGCTAAGGCAACTACAGAAATGAACACCGCTGACGCTGAAATGAAAAAAGCCGAAGCGGAAGTCGTCGCTACCACTAACCTCATCAAACCTGCTGAGGAAAAGCTTGCTGCGGATACAACTAAGGCAAATGAAGCTGCTGCTGTTCTTGACTCGGCAAAAACCTCACTGACTTACTGGCAGGCAGAAGTGCAGTTCACTGCACAGTTATCTGACCTTCGCACCAGGCTCAATGCAGCATTTGATATGCTCACAGCCAAAATGCAATCACATCAGGATATGATCGATGCCGCAGCTGTGGCAGAAGGTGAGTTTAATAAATCAAATGCAGCACTGACTGAAGCGAAAACAACTGCTGAAAATGCAAATGTTCGTGTTACCACTGCAGTGAAGACTGACAATGATGCAAAGAAAGCTCTGGATACAGCCACGACGAACCATCAGGCTGCCACTAAGGCTGCTAATGCACTACAAGCTGGTCTGGCACCACTCGCAGCAGCCATTGCGAGTGCGGACGAGGCTGTTACCAAGTCTGGTGGCGATGCTGACCTAAAAGCAGCAGCTGATTCTCTGAAGACGCTGAAAACAAAGAAGGAAACCGAACTGAAGGCTGCTCAGGAATTACTTACCACTCGCACAACGGAACTTAAGACTGCGAAAGACGGTTACACTGCTACACAAGCAGAACTAGCCAAAGCACAGAAATCGCTGACAGATGCTCGGGCACTTGTTGCCACGCGTGAAGCGGAGCTAAAGCCGTTTGAAGTGAAGCTCGCTGACGCTCGCACAGCCGTTGAAAACGCCGCTAATGGCGTCACAGAAGCTGAGGGTGGCGTTGAGACTGTAGAAGCACAAATCAAAGAGCTTCAACAACCTTCCTAAGCCACGCCACTTCCTTACATCCAACCGCAACCACTGACTGACGAGCAACGCGACGAAGGCAGAGGATACAGGAGCGTAAAACAAAAAACCCCGATGAACTGAATGTTCACCGGGGTTTTATTTTGTCGGACCGGAGATACCTGGATTGACCGGATATCTCAGATGTCATCTTCTAAAGCAATTCATCGGTCCATTGTGACTAAGCGGCTGGACTGCAGTACTACCCCGAACGTGATTACTCACGTGGCCGTACAGCGCCTGTGAGACCGCTGTAATCGACTCGGTCGTTGTTATGCCATAGGGGCACTCCCATTTCAACACGACGTCGTAGGATCTCGATCTTCTCATCCGACCCCGCTGCTGCGTTGGTTGGTGTGAATCCATCTTTCTCTTCTGGAGCGAAGTCTTCATCGTGACCAAATCGCAGAATTGCTTCGAAAACGTTGTTTACGTTCGACATTGGAATAATTCCTTACAAATTTGTGTGGCAATGTATGCCACTCTAAAAATAGGTGTAACCCTCAGTACAACTAGCCAGCTAATTCGTTTCTAATTCTCTTACAATTGGCTAAACTGAGGACAATAATGTGTTTGCTATCCCAATCGTTTTTCATTCTGCTCTTTTGTATACGCAGTCTGTGACGTTTAGGATCGATTACCCGATACCGGCAACATAATCTTAGGTAATTGGAAAAACTAATAAGCCTCTACATAAGAGGTTGTCTGTCGTGCTAGTTTCCTTAAGGCTCTATGACGTCTAAATTCCCTTTTTGGTTGATCCCGGTAAGAAAATGGTAGAGGATACCATCCCCGGTCCAACAGTCATAAAGTTTGAAACTAACTAGTTTCTCCCTCAAAGCACCTTATTATTGGTTCTGTGAGGCAATAGTCAAGAAAAATCTGAGCTGTTATGGGGAAAAAAACTCCGCAAGTTCCCCAACACTGATTCTCAGAATACTTCCATCCCACTTCCTACATAAATCAACAATAGCACCTGTTATTTTAGATTTTTCTTACGCTTTTACATGTAAAACATGCTGCTCATACAAGGCGAAACGCATCTCCATTAGATTTATCTAAGGGTTTCTTTTTCCACCTTAAAGATATTTGCGTAGTTTAGGGTCATTGACAGAATCAAATCCACGTTCCTTCTCACTGATGACCTTGCACCTTGTCGACTGATTTGTAGCGCCCATTGGCATCCAATACCCACGTGAGAACCCATCAAAAAAAGATTATATTTTTCTCCAGCTACTGTGTATTTCCGACTACGAGCAGGACATTTTCCAGGAAAGCAACAAAGACATGTGGATACAAAGTAGAGTAACATTGCCACCAAAATCCCGGGGATTTCATTTGATTACGAGTGATATTCTGGAACAAGTTCCTGAGATCGAGGGTTTCGCGATAGGTTTGATGCATGTTTTCATCAAACATACATCCGCATCGCTCACCATTAATGAGAACGCAGATCCGTCTGTGCGGGTCGACCTCGAAATGGCAGTAAATACGATCGCGCCAGAGTCACTTCCTTACGTCCACACAATGGAAGGTCCGGATGATATGCCGGCACACGTAAAGGCCTCACTACTTGGATCGAGCGTCAGTATTCCGATCACTGATGGCCGACCTGCGCTTGGCGTGTGGCAGGGAATCTACCTTTGCGAACATCGAGACCGTGCTTCATCTCGCAAATTAGTCATTACCGCAAACGGCTTACCTTATTGACCTGATGATGTCACCGTTCCGGTCATAACAACAGTTTCAACGAGGGCCACGGGTTAGAAGTCCAGCGGTAGTTCATATATATTGATCGGTTACATCACGACTCCTTCAACGAGCGTAATTACTACACAGGTTTGACTAAATATTTATGTTCATTTGTTTCGACGGAATAGACGGCACTGGGAAATCAACTCAAATTGAGCTGCTCACCAGATGGCTTGCACAACAAGGGTTGGAATCCATTACTTGCAGAGATCCAGGGAGTACTGCCGTCGGCGAGAGTTTGCGGGAAATCGTCCTGCAGGGTCATGACTTAGACATCCACCGTACGACAGAGATGTTTCTCTACATGACGGCGAGAGCACAGTTAGTCGAAGAAGTGATAAAGCCGGCCATCGCGAGCGACAAAGTTGTAGTGTCAGATCGCTTTCTTCTTGCAAACGTCGTTTATCAAGGGCATGCCGGCGGACTGGATCCTGATTCAATCTGGCAGGTTGGGCACGTAGCAACATCCGGAATGCATCCCAACATTACCATAGTATTGGATCTCGATGTACAAACAGCAGCGTCGAGGATCAATCGAGAATTAGATCGGATAGAAGCACAAGGAATTGAATATATGGATCAGGTGCGTAGAGGCTTCCTCTTGGAAGCGGAGAATGCGCCAGATACCATAAAGGTCATTAATGCCGACAATTCACCCGAACAGATCCACGAGCGCATTATTGAAGTTGTAGCGCCTCTATTACAACCTTAACGAAACCGGACACTGACATGGCATGGAATGATGTGCTTGGCCACGACAACATTGTTGATCAGTTTCGTGCTGCGCTTCAAAACGGTCGTCTCCCATCCACTTACCTCTTTCTGGGCCCCAGCGGGATCGGAAAGCGTCTGTTTGCCAGAACTCTGGCACAAGCGTTGTTTTGCGAACAATCGCCACCTGAGGAATTGAGGCCATGTAACCAATGTCCAGCTTGCCAACAGGTTAGAGCAGGGAGTCATCCGGATTTAATCCAGATTAGCCTTGAGGATGGAAAGTCTGCGGTCTCAATTGCTCAAATCGCCGGCGATGACGAACATCGCGGATCTCAGGGTTTGTGTTATGAATTACACCTGAAACCGTTTAGTGCTCCACGACGAGTTGCCATTATTGACGATGCAGATTACCTGAGCATCGAAGCCGCTAACGCGATGCTCAAGACCATCGAAGAACCTCCTCCAGGTGCGTTAATCATTCTGATTGGCACTAGTCGTCAGCGACAGTTCCCGACCGTTCTTTCGCGCAGCCAAGTGATCAACTTCCTGCCGTTGGCGGTAGATCAGCTCGTAGAGATTCTCTCCAATGGATTAATCGAGGATCCACAACAAGCTGAAACACTGGCGAGTCTGGCAGGCGGGAGCGTTGAGCGCGCACTGATCGTATCCGACGAATCTTTTCTTGAAACTCGCCGCGATTTTTACTCGACGTTGAGCCAGCTCAATTTTGATCTACCATCCTTCTGTAAGTCTCTTGACGACTACGTTAAGAATTCGGGGAAGGCCGCCAGTGACCACCGCAATACTTTGCGTGGACTAATTGATCTGGCACTGCTCTTTTATCATCAACTTCAACTCAAACTCATCGGTACAGAGATTCAGGGTGATAACACTTTGCTTAGTAACGTTGAGCAGTTAGCTTCGAACTGGCAGTATAATGTCGATTCGGTCGCCCTCTGTATCAACAGGTGCTTTGACGCATATGAGCAGGTTGAACGCAATGCAAACCGAACAACACTCATCTATGACTGGATCGATCAGATTCGTCAGGTACATCTAACCGGCAGACTATAGTTTGTAACCACAAACCATTTATCAGTCTGATAAACGACCATGGTATTTCGTGGATACTACAGCAATCCAGTCGAAATAAATAAGAGTAATACAGCTGCAAAAAAAGGGCCACGGTATATAACCGTGACCCCAACGCCCCCCCAGGCATCAAACAACTGTTATTACTCTCTTACGTCTCCGTCTCGAGAATAAATGTGTCTCCATCGGCCGCTTCGTCGTTTCCTGTATCCGCCGGCTCAATAGGCGTTTCAGCCGGTGTCGGTTCGCCCTCGGACTCAATTGCTGATGGTTGCAACTCACTCAAAGGCGATTGGTTCACCGGTCCAACACTGATTTCAGCGGGTTCTGTAAAACCGTAGTTCATGTAGCGACTTGCATCACGCTGTCGAGCTCGCTCAAATGCCTGACCATACGCTGCCTCTGGCCACGGGCCTTCGGAAAGAAAGATGCTGTTGTAAGCAAGAATCGTTCCCTTGCGGAAATGCACCTCGGAGATTGATTTCGTGTAGTTACCCAAAGCACGATAATAATCCGTCTGAGCCTGAGCATGCCTTCGTTGCGCTTCGAGTACGATGTCGAGCGTGGCTTTACCACCGCGATAAAGTGCCATCGCGGAATCCACTTCCTTCTGAGAAATAGCCCAGCGATTGTAATGGTTCTGAGCCTGACGATGGTTATAGTCCAAATTCTTCAGTGCCGTGGTAAGCAAGTGTGACGTGTTCAACTCCATATCTTCCAGTCGAGCTTTTTCGCGAACCAGATGCAGTTGTGAGTTTCGCACGGCGGCCATTTCACGTCTGGCACCAATTGCCGGCGGACGGAATTCCAATCCAAGACGCACCTCTTGGAAGTTTCCTTCCGTCAGTTCATCAAATGCCGTTGATCCTGGTTCTGTGAAGTTAAATCCACGACGGTCAGCAGCAGCGAGTTGGTCACCCATACCCAACCAGCGATACATCGCAACCAAGTTCAACTGAGGCTTCAGATTGTCACGGGCAGCAACTAGTTCCAGCTCACGTCTTTTAATTACCCATTTCTGCTGTCTCAGCTCTGTGCTGCGAAGCAGGGCTTCTTCGTGCGTTTGTTGCCAATCAAACTCCACCCGGGCCTGAACAGGTTCATCGGTTGGCCGGATGACGCGCCCATCAGTTGCTGACAGTCCCATCAACCAGCGAAGTTGTTGTTCCCGACTCAGCAAGTCATTCCAGGCAGTCTCAACCTGAGCCTGGAAGAAGAAGAACTGCTCCTGGGCCTGAGCTTCGGCCTGTGCAGATTCACTCCCACCAACCATTTTTTCATAGGCGATTTTCCACGTTACCTGAGCAGCATCGCGTGCGATTCGACCCGCTTCCAGATTCCGATACGCGGTATAAAGGTCCCAATAAGTGTTTTCAACATCGACGACTAGGTTACGAACGCTTCCTTCAAACTGGGCCAGACTGATGTCCGTATTTATACGAGCAACCATTACCGGTATTCGATTTACCAAGGCACCACGTCCTCGCATAAGAGGTTGATTCACCTCTATTTCCATCGCTGTGTACCAGTCACTAGGAAGTGCACGACCAAACCCCCTGTTATTGCTGTCATAAATTGTTTGGTTACGCAGGGTGTACTGAGTACCTGTCGCACTACGCTTGGTCAATGCAGCTTCGAATTGTCCCTGATCCTGTTTATAGAAAAACGGGATGAACTGAAAGGACGTCGCAACGTTTTGCGGTCGATCTTGTTTGTTCCAGAATACACTTGTCGTGAATTGAGCATCAAAGGCTGATAACGCGGCTTCGACACCTGCCTGAGGGTCTGTTTCAAAAATAGCCGGGTCGTAAACTGTTGTGTTCCCGGCAGTTCTGCCAGACAGTCCATCAGCGAAACCAAATGGCGTTACGCTACCGAGGTTTCTTACTACCTTGCTGTTTTGAAGCGCCGTATGTACAGCTTCTTCCAGACTCAGTTCCCAAGGGCTATCAAAGTCGGGACGACTCAACGTTATAGGAGCACGAGCGTGTTCGACTTCAGCTAACTGAGGCTCAAACACATCCGGGTACTCGATATCGGTAGCCGTATCTACATAATGAGCAAGCTCTCCACGCTCGCGCAAGTAAAACGTGTTTGCCGGCTGGCAACCCGTAACGATTGCAAGCATGATACATGTCACTGCACTAAGAGCATGCAGCGCTGGCGATTTAAATAAAGCACACACGGTTTTGTTTGATACCAATTGCAGGCGTTTCCGCCTTGGAAAGGTTTGTTTTGATGCCGGACTCACGTTGAGCCACTCCCCCCTTTCCTCTTCCGCATGGCAGCACAGTATTTTGCACGTATCGCGCGCCTACTGCCGCTAACAAACGGTAGTGCGACAATCGTCCACGTGGCCGCTGAACTTTGGGGTTTCCCGCAGATTTACAGGAAAAAGAAAGCTGGACTAGAGATAGCCCATGAATCCACCGGCTTCATCACTTTGAGCCTCTATCGCAGCAATGCGGCGCCGGGTCTGTTCAAGATCCCCTGCTGCGATGTAGCGATCGAATTCGAATTTAACAGCATTCACCACTGAGATCTTAAACCAATCGACAGCAGGCTGAGTGAGCCACTCGCAGGTGTCCGAAGCTAATTCGACCGTTAAGTCACACTGCTTCGTCCGTTCATCTGATTCATCAGTCAAAACAGTCCCGCTAAAGGAAAAACTGATCATTCCAAGCGATTCGTGATTGAGCAATCTAAACACAGCCTGAGCATTATGTAAATAATACGTGTTAAAACGCCCGTGCTGATTAATAGCCGCCATGACGGATTCATAAAACGCTATGAACTTGGGAGATGCATCAATCGGCACGTCAGTACGTGTGATACTACGCAATGGCAGGCAATCAAATGTGATTTCAACCGGTTGTGCCATCCTGTCTGCTTCCTAATAAGCAGCGATTCGGTACGACGTACATTTACGATTATTCAGCAGCAGGTTCGCCAAGCTTGTATGAGAGCATTAGCCAGCCGTCATCTGATATCAGCTGTTGCAGCATCAGATTTCCTGCATCGGCCCATTCGCCAGGAAGTGGAATTCCACCTTGTCCTGCCATTTCTTCTTTGAAGAATGCACTGAATTTTCGACGCATGACGGTTCGCATTGCAACTTGGAAGGTTGTAAGTGATTTGCGTCCGACAAAGTCAATTTGGACGTCACCATCCCGCGTTAATCTCATCCCGTTATCCGTCTTCACAACGTTATACACCGCTGCGATTCGAATCGACTCTTTGATAATTCGGTTACCATCTCGAAATTCACGGCCTTTCACAGCGATTTCCACCTGACCATCACGGAAGTTAACGCTCAGTGGTTGAGCGGTTGAGAAAGTAATTGCCCAAGATTTCTTGCCTGGGCCTTCCTGAAGTTCTTCCGGAACCTCAGCACCTACTGACTCAATGATTTCGCGGACGCGATTATCGTCGAGAACTTCTCCACCAAAAATTACTTCGGAGATATTGCGAAGGAACGACTCATGTACTCGCAATGCAACGTCAGTGTCGTTGTTAAGCGCTGGTGGTTCACTGGGCGAAGCAATCTGATATCGACGCGTCTGAAGTAAATTCAGCTGGATGTCTTCGCTGGTGGATGATGAACTGACACTTACCGGAAAACCGCCACGACGCTGAAGTGGCTTTCGCACCTTCTCATGATATCCGTCAATTACATCCTTAAGCAGTTCACGTACCTGACTATCCATGTTCTGCTCAACTTGTTCTACAGCAATTTCAGTAGCAGCGGCCTCATTCTTCTTTCGGCCCTTGATGAATTTCGTCTTTGCAGCGTTTTCATAGACGCTTGATGGGGCATCGATATTGACCAATTCAAGCTTGGTGCTGCCATCGGCACGTGCCGGGAGGGTTGAAAAGCCCTCTTCACTGAAGGAGATTCTCTTTTGTGCCTTGATGTCTGTTAATCCCTGTGTAAACACCGTTACACCGGACTTTTGAGCCACGTTATCTGTAGTGATTTTTCCGTTCAATAAGACGTCGAGTGATGCTTTTAGAGGGTCATTCACCGTTTGGAAACTGATGTTTCCTTTCATGGTAGCAACACCTTTTACCGCAATTCCCTTAAGGTCTTGTTCAATATCCTGTGTTTCTTCAACATCTAGACCGCCACCAGCCGCCAACAGATTCTGAGAAATCTGCATATAGATATTAGGCTTATTGAATTGTTGGCGGAGCTCATTTTGAAGATCCGTAGCCTGGTTTGCCCGTTCCAGCCAACCAACTGCACGTCCTATAGCCCATGCATCGTCGTTATTTGCCTTAACCAGATACGACTCCAATGCTGATTCAAGGTTGTTAAGCTGAGCGGTGTACATATCCTTAATGCGATCATTATTTGCAAAATAAACTGCATTCATAAAATCACGAAGCGCCAACCGCGTATTTGTGAATTCCGGCCGCTCTAGCCCTTCAACATTTCCAAAGAAACTTACCAAAACTGGTTGCAGTTTGACTGGGCTCGGGGTGTTTGAACCTAGCTCAGTCTTGAGCGTCTTCCAATTCAAATGTGCCTTCCAGTCGACTTGAGAGTCATTTGCATCCAGAAATGCTTCAAGATTCTGAATGGCTGTATCGAGTTTGGCTCGGCAAAGCAAAACATGCTCTTGTGTAACGGCCGTAAATGCTGGAGGATCTGATTTAATCTGAGCCAGGATTTCCTTAAGACCCTTGGACGGTAAAACCTGAATCCATGACTCGAGTGCCTGTCGGACTAGTTCAGCTTGTTTGGCATACTTGCCTTTCAAATCACCGAGATTATTGATGAAGTGATCCCGTACAAGCGTGATATTCTTTGAACTGGCATTCGTTCCGGTAGCAATAAGTGAGTCGAGCTGATCGAACTGTAGTACACTCCGGATTTCCTCACGGGCTTCCGGTTTCTTAGCACTTAACATCAACGTCTTGCCAGCTTGTTCAACTCTAGAAATCGCATCTTCTAATTCACCACCACTAGAGAATTGGGGAAGCGTCCCTAATGCCAATAGTATTGCAATTACAAACAAACGATAAACACGTGATTGAGATGAGTATTTCATCTAAGCGGGTTCCTTGCATATATCGATTCGCTTCTTTTAACTAGCGATCGATTCTCTCGTTCAATGTTCTCTAATTATTAAACCCTTTGTTGAGCACGAAGTCCCGTATGGAAGACGGGATTCTTCAACAAATTGCAGCAGCCTACGATTTACCTGCCATTATTATTATTTCTCTACTCAAGGGTCGCGGCAAATTGTTCACTTAATTCAATATTGAGGCAACATCAACATCCACGCATGTGAGTGAATTGGAAAAGAAAACAACGATTTTTGAGTTGTGCGAGGAATTAGTAATTTCCGTATTTGCCTAAACTCCCCTATTGTGTTTAATTCTCTAGTTGAACAGCTTCAAAACAGTTTTATCCACGGAATGGACGTTTGAGATTTGCAGTTATTAATCTGAGCCGGCAAGGCATCGCAATTCCCCTCATGTTGGCAGGAATGGCGATAATCTTTGTTTCAGGCTGCGCAAATACCAGAGTTCCACGTATTGACCCGAACGGCAGTGGGCTATTTGCGGCAGATGGATCATCCACTGAATTCATTCGGCCCTTTAGTTATGGTGATTCTGATTTTCGGATCCCTTGGTTTCCAAAGCCAGCCTTTTCAACAGATGAGGAATCAGGTAACGAGCGTGCAGATAGCCAGGCATCAAGTACCGTGGGACAACCAGGTGCCATTTGGGTATCTCCCGAGAAAATTGCTGTTCCTGTTGGCAGTGAAGTCGTGTTACACGCTGGATTAATTGGATCAAACGGCCAGTTGTCAGCAGCACGTCGACTCGACTGGACAATAACCGAAGGACAACCTGGTTCATTCGTAAAAGCTGGGGGAGGTAATCCATCAAATATGCAGTTTCTGTTCCCGTCTCTTGGTTCCAAAGCAACAGAACGTTATGCAAACGTCATTACAGCAAAGACAGCCGAACAAGTGCATCAAGGCACCGACACTGCAAACGACGATATTATGGTTGGACCGGGACAAGGCTGGGTAACTGTAACATCAAAAGACATGGGCAACACTCGTGTTGCCATCGGAGCAACGGCTGAACCGGGTTGGAATCAACAGTTTTCCTATATCGATGTCGAATGGATCGACGTAAAGTGGCAGTTTCCGGAAAACCAGTCTGTTGGCGCTGGACAATCTGCAAGCCTGGTGACATATATCGAGCAACCTAGTTCCGGAACTCCAATTCAAGGGTGGACTGTTCGCTACCGGATTCGCACAACGAATGACGAAGATAAAGTACATGAAATTCAAACCGACACGACTGGTACCGCGAGCATCGCATTGGATCCGCAAGATATTTCCAGCGGATCAGCACAGGTGCTAATCGAAGTCATACGGCCGCCGCTAGGAGATGCCGATGAAACCATCGTAGGTCGTGGCAGTAGCCTTGTAACATGGAATGCTCCCGGATTGCAGTTATATGCCACAAGGAACATTCGCATGAATGTCGGAGACAAACGTGTACTAACTGCAATCGTTGAGAACCCAGGAAATCAAGTTGCCCGAAATGTTGTTTTGGTTGGCCAATCACCAAGTAACGTATCAGTAACCAACACATCGCCTCAACGCACATCTCAACTAGAATCGGATTACTGGGAGTTGGGCGATCTAGCTCCCAATGCCCAAAAACGAATCGAAATTGATATCAATGGCACGGTTGCTGGAGAATCGATATATCGGCTGCTTGCCCGCAGCGATGACGGCTTGCAATCCGAGTCAACCATACCGATACAGATTGATGGCTTCCCAATTCTGCTCACCGTTGACGGGCCCGATACTGCAGGAGTTGGTGATGTAGTAACATATCGTTACATACTGGAGAATCCAACAGCTGAGACATTTGCAAATGTCGAGATTACAGCAACTCTGGATGACGGACTGGTTCATGTTACTCAAAATGATCCAATCGGTGATCCGACTGCACGTCAGGTGCGATTCACATTTGAACAGATTCAGCCACAACAGGGTGCTGGCAAAGCTATCTCATTCAAGATCCGCGAATCCGGTAAGCAATGTCATGTGCTTTCAGTAAAGCTGGCCAACGGACAGACGATCAAGCGCGAAGTCTGTCTGGATGTAACAGAGACTTCACCTGACCTCTCCGTTAGCCCTGTATTGGACCTTAAAATCGATGGTCCAAATGAACTCACTCTATCAAAACCTGAACAACTCTCCTTTACGGTTACCAATACCAGCGAACAAGATCTGCCCGGCGTTTCCATTACGGTAAAACTCCCCAAGGAACTACAGGCCCAACTGGCATCAGATGGACATAAACTTGTAGGCAACGACATCATCCTGGAGATCGAGTCTCTTACAGCGGGAGATTCCGATGTGTTGGTTGTACAAGTACTACCTATTGATGTAACAGAGAGAGTCGTTGTGCGTGCGACGGCGTCTGCCTCAGTCGCAGCCGGGGAAGATGCGATTGAGGCATTAGTCATTCGCATCAATGAACCAGCGGCCCAGGATGCCCCGGTTACTCCAAATAAACCACCGCTCGTCTTAAAGGTGTTTGAGTTACATGATCCTATACAGGCCGGCAAGGAGAATACGTATTTTGTCATCGTTAAAAATACAGGCAACAAGGCGTTATCCAACATCCAAATCATTGGACAACTATCCAAAGGGATGCGTTTTATTAGTGCTGAACACCCATTAATCACAGAACCGACAGATGTTGGTATAGACGCTGAAACCGGCCAAATCACTTTTCCTGTTATTCCAGTACTGAATGCCGGAGAATCCAGCCCATCCTTTAAAGTGAGCATTGTTAATAATGCGGTCGGTGATTCCCAACTGATCATATCTGCAACTGCGGAGGGTGGGCTCACAGCAAAACCGGTAAGCGAAACAACTACAGCCCGATGAGCATGCAATGCCACGATTCGTAGTGCTTAAGCACACCATGCCCGCAGACTCCGAACGGCCGGATCACTTTGACATTATGTTTGAACGTAATGGAACGCTTCTCACCTGGGAGTCGACGAGCTTGATATCCAATATATTTGACGGGGAATGTACGCGGTTATTTGATCATCGTCTCGACTATTTGGATTTCGAAGGTGCCGTGTCAGGCAACCGTGGTGAAGTTAAGAGAGTGGATTCAGGAACGTATCACGCGCTCGAGAACATGCTGCCAGACGCCAGCTGTTATCGACTGCACGTGTCATCGGATCACATGGACACCGAGATATGCTTACAACAGTTAGAAGAGCAAAAATGGCGAATCAGTTGTCGACCGTTGCGGAAACTTTAAGCCGTTCAAACCTAATTTCAAGTGATTCTGCTGTTATCACTCGCTTGCTAATTGGGCCCTCAACATCCTTAAGCAGATCTGGTGGAATCTCAACGACTGCCTCACGGCGATCTGACCCGGGAACCCATGAAAACTGAATACTCGAGCGTTCCATTGCACTTTCAAGTTCATCAAATACACGTTTGATTGCGACAGGAAGACTTCCCGCGTGAATCTCCTTAATTTGAAACTCCAGTTGCTGCATGTCCGTCGAGAGATTCACGTTCATTCTGATAGACACGACACAAGAAAAGTTCTCCTTGTTGATTTTGAAAGCTAGTATTACCGAATCTGGTTGCAATACGATCTGTGGCAATTCAACATCATTTGGAAGTTTCATGCGACCTTGTGAACCAAGACGTGTCGTAAGCCAGCCATTAATCTGATCTTGTGTCAATTCAATGGTGATCTCATCGGCACTCTTGAGATCATCCATAACCAAGTCAATCGTTTCTTCCAACTCGGTTGCGCTACTTAGTTGACGCGCACGCGGAATTTCAATTGCACGCTTGTAATAATCGGGAACTGTCTGGGATGCCCAATACACGCACAGCAGAACAAGAACGGCAACCAATAGAATGCCAGTCGTCCAGTAAAGAGTACGTTTCCAAATCTTATTCATGACAGCTATTCCTGTACCGTCTCAAGAAGATCAGGAAGGAAATCGTGCTAGCGCAAACTTCTTCTTGCCGCGTCTCAAGACGATGACTGTTTCACTTGCTAAATCATCCACCGACAATACTCTGTCGAGAGAATCAACACGTCGGTTGTTGATATAGCCGCCACCTTGCTCAATAGTGCGACGCGACTCGCCTTTACTGGAACATAAACCGGATTCAACGAGCATGTCGATCATGCTTAGCTCTCCACCGGAAAGTCGATCAGGAGAGATTTCAACACTCGGTACATCTGCAAAAATATCCAGTAGCTCGGCATCCGTCAGATTCTCAATTTCTGCTCCAAACAGCACTTCAGTTGCCTTGATTGCTGCATGAAGTCCACTGTCTCCATGAACTATACAGGTAACGGATTCCGCCAACTTCTTTTGGCTCTCGCGACGGTGTGGTTCGTCTTCCCGAGATCGGTCAAGATTTTCGATTTCTTCAAGAGACAAGTCGGTGAGAAATCGCAGGCACTTACCAGCATCATCATCAGCAACATTGATCCAGTATTGATAGAACTTGTACGGGCTTGTTCTTTCCGGAGAAAGCCAGATCGCACCCGACTCAGTCTTTCCCATTTTGGCACCGTCAGATTTTGTTAGCAGCGGCCAGGTCAAACCATATAAGGAAACAGAATGCATTCGACGGCCTAAGTCGATTCCAGCCGTAATATTTCCCCACTGGTCGCTGCCACCCGCCTGAATCTCGCAACCAAATTGCTGGTTTAGATGCGCGAAGTCATATGCCTGTAACAACATGTAGCTAAACTCTGTGTAGCTTAAGCCGCTATCGGTTCGATCCAGACGCGACTTTACAGAGTCTTTTCCCATCATGACATTCACCGGAAAATTCTTACCGATGTCTCGCAGAAATTCGATGTAACTGAATCCTTGCATCCAATCCAGGTTATTCACTAATTCGGCAGCGTTTTCACCGTTATCAAAGTCAAGAAACGACCGCATTTGCTCCGCCATCGCTTCGGTGTTTTGACGCAGTTCATCCACGCTCAGCAGATTACGCTCCTGGCTCTTACCACTAGGATCGCCAATCATTCCGGTAGCACCGCCAACCAGAGCGATTGGTTTATGACCGGCCAACTGGAATCGATGAAGCGTCATCAAGCCCATCAGATGTCCAACATGCATACTGTCTGCAGTCGGATCAAAACCCACATAAACTGTGCGAGGCTGCGCATTCAGCCATGATTGCAATCCGTCATCCGTTGTCTGATGAACTAATCCGCGTTGTTGCAGATCGTCGTAAATATCGAACATCGTTTGTCACAAACCCCTTTAGCAAGTGCCGTGCGTCCGGTACTGGGAGTGGTATCAGTGCCATGATTCGCTACATCTGTGCGATTCATTATCGACTAGCAACTCAATCTATAACACCCGTAGTAAATACTGTGCACATCCGATTTTCTGAAGCTCGTTGGTAAAAGTCTGTTAGCTCTTTCACTAGAGAAGCCATATTTGCGTCGGTAACAGAATCGTCACCAAGGGAATTCAGTTTGATGGCTATGTGTCCCACGAGATCGGGCCTCACGACATATACCAACCCTGCTTCCGTTTGAAGCAACGGGCGAGAATCATCTGTAATGAACCCCAAAATTCCATCATCATCAAGCGCTGCTAAAGCAGCCTTGAGACCTTGCCAATCCATTGCAGTCTTTAGCACGTCGGCGCTACCATGCTTCTGCTCATAAATAGAGCTCACAAACCGTACAAGGGATTCTTCATCTCGCGAAGCAAAGAGGTCTTTCGCATCATCTCTGGCAAGTGACAGAAACACTGAGTCCATTAAATTGTTCCAATAAATCGTTGTTAAGAATTTATGTCAAAATTGCTAACGCCACATATCGTCATCACCAAAGGGATGCGCCGGACCGGAAATTGATTTCTTCGGCAAGAAGGACAAGGCAATTTCAGCAAATTTCAAATCACCCTTTGTCGTGATCTTTCGATTCAGTGGAGAGCCATGTACCACTTGAACCGATACGCCATTTCGTTGCACCAATTCCGCTTCATCTGTTGCCGTATGGGCATCTGCGACTTGAACATATGCGTCGACGAGTGTCTGCCTAGCAAATACTTGAGGTGTTTGAGACTCCCAGACTCCATCACGACTAATGCTGTCTGTAATGGTTGAATGCTCGACTCGTTTAAGGGAACTGCTAACCGGAATCGCTAAAACAGCTGAGCCGTAATTGGCGGCCGTATTGAACAGATCATCGATCCATACATCTGCTATACATGGACGCGCTGCGTCATGTACGGCTACAAAGTCAATGTCATCACGTACTTGCTCCAAGCCATTTTTGACGGATTCCGCACGAGTCGCGCCACCTTCCACGACATCGATTCCCATGATCGCGATGTTGGCACCAAACTTACCAATGAACATTTCACGATCTTCCGCATCAATAATGACAATCGTCTGTTTCACATCATCGCGATTTAGAAACCGCTCTGCACTATGAAGCCAGACTGCTCGGTTCTTCAGTGGCGCGAATTGCTTCTTGTAGTGATCATCTTTATACCGGGCGCTTTTGCCCGCTGCTGCGATCATGACTGCAAATGATGGCATCTGTTTTGTTTCCCTTAACTAGTTGTCACCTCAAATGTACATTGATTCGATCTCTGCCGCATATGATCGAGCGATAACATTTCGTACTAACGACTGCTTCGATGTTAATTCACCATTTTCCATGGAAAAGTCACGATTTAATACAACTACCTGGCGAATGCGACAGTACTTTGGAAATGTCGACAAGTGATTGTTGATACGGTTGAGCAAGTCATGAGGTTCAGCGCACTTCGAGTCGAGCACAACTAATCCTACTAGGTACGGTTTGCCATGGCCAAACACTGCGACACGGACAATATCCCGCTCCTGGCAGATCTGCGACTCGAGCAATGATGGGTTGATATTATGACCGGTGACAGTAACTATGATCTCATCAATCCTGCCGTCGACGTATAGGAAGCCATCTTCGTCGATCCTACCGAGATCGCCCGTCTTCAGCCAATCTCCGTCAAATACGGCAGCGGTGCGTTCCGGATCATCTAAATAACCTTTCATGACGGATGAGCCGCGCGTCTGAATTTCACCATTCTTAATTCTCAATTCGACAGAACGAAGCGGTCTTCCTACCGATTCCGGGCAAGTGCCAGATGCTCCTTCAAGCGCAATCACCGGTGAAGTTTCACTCAATCCATATCCTTGATACATCGGGATACCATTTGATTGAAATGCATTTTTTAAGGACTCCGGGACTGGCGCACCTCCTGCGTTTACATGTCGCAGTCTACCGCCCGTTACATCACTGAGCGTGCTGCACCCGTCTGTCACAGCACTCAGTAACCGCTGAAATACGACAGGCACGGCATTGATGTGCGTTGGTCTCCATCGCTTGATGTCTTCGCCAAACAGCTCTTTGCCTTGCGAACAGACCATATGGTGCCCGTTTAAACACCAAACATACAGGTCACATGTTCTCGCAAATACATGACTCAGCGGCAGTAGATTCAGAACAAGCTCATCTTGTTGAAAATCATAGCGATCAAGCGCCGCAGCAGCATTGGAAAACAGATTTTCATATGTTAGCTCGACTCCTTTACTGAATCCTGTGGTACCAGATGTAAATAAGATCGTTTGTACCGCTGTCATGTCAGGTTTAGCCGTCATGAACTCCTTCTGTTTCTGGCCAGTTCCTATGAGAAGATCAGCTACGGGCAACGTGCGGCATGAAATCCTCAAGTCCGACCCAGTACTTCGGGTTGGATCGTCAACGATCAGCAATTTGCAAGCCGCTCGAGTTAACTGCACTACCACCTGACTTGGGAGCGTGGCTGGATGAATCGGCACGCTCACGCATTGCATTAGCTGCAAAGCCAGATCTGTTAATATCCACGGGCATCCGTTTTCCAACCAAATACCTATCCTGTCACCTTTACTCACTCCTTGAGAACTTAAATTTGTGGCAGTTGCCTGCACTTGCTGCCATAGCTGACTCCACGTCCACGTAAACCATCGAGACTTTTCTGAGCTATAAAACGAAAGTGCCTCGGCGTCACCACGCAAGCGTACGTGGGTTTGTACCGCATCTAGAATCGACTTTGGTTGTTGTGCACTCATGCGCAGTGTAAGATTCTCATGGCGGTTTCAGATCGGGCCTCGTCGCATTCTATCTGCACAACCGTATTCTTTCATAGCCAACAAAACCAATCCTAGTTTTATAGTTAAGTCAGTACCAATGCTAAGTACCCTACATCTGAGCCGTCGAGTTCTTATTCTCTGTGTCTTGACGCTTTCATGCCTGATGGTAGTTACAGTCAATCAGTCACTTTCACAGGACAAGGTATCCAAAACGGTTTCGCTGATCGTTGACTACGGAAATGGATTTGAAAGACGTTACACGGCATTACGCTGGACGGAGAACATGACCGCTCTCGATGCGACGCGTCTCGCATCGAAACACAAACAAGGCTTTGCAATTCTGGTAAAAGGTTCGGGCGCCACCGCCTTTGTCACTGCGATTGATGGAGTGGAAAACGAAGGGCAGGGTAAGAACTGGATGTACGGAGTAAACGGCAAGAAGGGTGATCGCAGCAGCGGCGTGTACAAACTGAGTGCTAGCGATGTTGTTAAGTGGACTTTTGAAGTCTTTGACGCAGATTGAACATTGACTATTCAAAGACTTGGCGTCTAACTAACGACTTTCGGCTCGTTACTTTTGCCTGTCAAAACACTACAGGCCATTGCATACGTTACAAAAATCACGCAGCCAAAAATGAGGTCCCCGGAAACGGTGTATTTAAAGAATGGCAATGCAAGCGTGTAACACTTTAACAAGCCAGCCATACTGTTCTCATACATGCTACTTTGGACAAACACAGCTAGATTTGTTCCGAGGAAGAAACAGACGGATCCACCTAAACTCGATGCTAACAACCATGGGGTAGCTTTCACACCCTTACTGGATTTAGCAACTTGACTGCCAAACACAGCCGGCAGTGCCAGCAGCGCGTAGACAACAATCATGGTCACGATATCATATGACCCAATGAAAAGGTCACTGATTGCCATCACGATCAGCGGCAAAGCCAGTGCGATCCTTAAGTCTCGACTATAGTACCCTGCAAACAGTGCAATAGCCGCAACGGGTGAAAAATTAGGAAGATCCTGAAACGCCAGCCTCGCAACAATACCGCTTAGCGAAAGTATAACGAGAATGACAAGGGCGCGTACCGGATTACTGGATTCAGATGAAAACTCTGTCACGCTTACTCGCCTCCGGTTCCAGGTAATGCTGCGGGAGTGTCAGCGGCATCACCATCTGCGTCAGTCATTGGAGAATCA